>JAUXWB010000492.1 GCA_030684475.1 Reyranella sp.
GCCGCCGACCGGGGCCACGATTTTCGGCGAACGGCCGGAATCGGCGGTGGCAAGCCCGATCATGCCCTCCCGCATCGCCATCATGGGATAGGCGGCGAGCCGGCCGACATGGCTCTGGCGGAATACGGTGCAGGCGGCGACATTGGCGGTCTTCGCCTTTTCGATGGTCATGGCCATCGCCCTGGCGTTGACGTGAAACCCAAACCCCCAATGGCCGTCGATCACGGTCGTGGTCGGCGATTCCTGAACGATGCTCCATTGCGCGCCGGGGACGATATGCCCGGCCTTGATGCGATCGATATAGGTCGGGATTGCGATGATCCCGTGCGAATCGTGGCCGGCGAGGTTGGCGTTGACGCAGCCGACCGCCACCGCGTCCGCTTCCTCGTCCGAGGCGCCGGCGGCCTTGAGCAACGCGGCACCGATGCGCGTGAGACGGTCGGCCTGGACGATCGGCATGGAGGGGCCTCTTTGGAGCCCGCGCGGAGGCGGGTCTTGCTTGTTGTCGCAAGCCGCATGGTCTCAAAGCAATCGCGTGATGGCAATGACCGGGACCAAATTCGTCCGCAGGCCAATTCCCTGAAGCCAGGTTCCCCAGCGTTACGATTCTTGGGTGCAATGCAGCTCTTGGGTGCAATGCAGCGTAAACAAGCCATGCCGGGGCGTCGCGCGGAACCGTATTTCTCCGGAGTTTTCCGGTTGTTGTTGGTTCGACGTTTACTCTGAATCGGAACTTATCGCGTTTCATAACGGCCACTTAGCTGTCACGCCGCATAACCTTTGGGAAGCGGTCGAATGTAGCCACCCGGGGAGTGGATCTTGGAGACGAGTATCGCGCGTACGTTTGCGGCGTTGAGTGCAACCAACGAAGCGATCCTGTATGCCAGATCGCCCGAGGAACTCTACCGGCAGGTCTGTGAAGCCGCGTATTCCAGTGGAGACTTCCTGGCGACGGCGGTCTTCTTGCGGGAGCCGGGGACCAATATGTTGCGGTTCGCCGTCGGCTTCGGCGACGACATCAAGCGGCTGTGCGAGATCGATATTTCGATCGCTGCCGACATCCCCGAGGGCCGCGGGGTCTGCGGACAGGCCTTCCGCGACGGGAAAATAAGCATCAGCAATGATTATCTGAACGATGCACGTTCACTGGCGTGGCGTGAGGGGGCGACCGAGGCGCATATCGGGGCGGCGGCGGCGCTGCCGCTGAAATGCGACGGCCGCAGCGTCGGCGTGCTGCTCGTGACCTTGCGCGATGTGGGGTCGCTCAACGACCCGATCGTCTCGCTGCTCGACCGGATGTCGGCGAACATCTCCTATGCGCTGGACAATTTCAATCATGAGGTCGCACGCAAGGACAGCGAACGCGCCATGCGGCGGCTCAACCGGATGTTCGGTGCCATCAGCGCGACCAACGAAGCCATTCTTCGTGCCAGGAGCGAGCAGGAACTCTATCGACTGGTCTGCGATGCGGCGGTTTACGGCGGCAAATCCACGGCCGCGGTGGTCCTGCTCGCAGAGCCCGGTTCGATCTGGCTGAAACCGGTCGCGGGGACCGGAGAAATAGTCGATCAGATCACGCGGACGCGCTTCTCGATCGACCCGGACAATGCATACGGCCGGGGTGTTTGCGGCAACGCCTTTCGAACGCAGAAGGCCTGCATCAACGCCGACGTCCTTAACTCGGAACAGGCGCGGCCATGGCACGAAGTGGGACGACAAGTCGGCGTCGTGGCCTGCGTCGCGCTTCCCCTCACCAAAGCCGGCAAGAGCGTCGGCGTGTTGATGTTCTTTATCAGCAAGTCCTGGGCGGCGGATGAAGAAATTATCGCGCTGATGGCGCGCATTGCCGAGAATGTCTCGGTCGCCCTCGATACCTTCGATCGCGCCTCCGAAAAAGCCAGGACCGAGGCACAAAAGGAACGGCTGGCGCGGATGCTCGCGGCGCTGAGCGAAACCAACGAAGCAATCATGCGAGCAAGATCGCGCGCCGAGTTGTTCGATCTGGTCTGCGAGGCGGCCGTGCGTGGCGCAAAGTTCAGCTCCACGACCATCGCGCTTGCCGAGCCCGATTCCGAGTTTCTTCGCATCGTCGCCGCCAAGGGACCGAATGCAGACGAGGTGAGGGACCTGGAAATTGCGGTTACGGACAAACTGCCGCAAGGACGAGGGTTGATCGGAACTGCGCTTCGAACGCGACAGCCATGCGTCAGCAACGACTTTCTGGCCGACGAACGAACCAGGCTGTGGCACGACAAGGCGCGCCGCAGCGGCATGCGGTCAGCGGCGGCGCTGCCCTTGCTCAATGGCGAGCGCGTTGCGGGCGTGCTGATGTTCAATTCCATGGAGCTCGAGACGTTCACGCCGGAATTCGTCAACCTGCTGCAGCGGCTTGCGGAGAACGTCGCTTTCGCGCTGGTCAGCTTCGACCATGCCGAGGAGAAGGCGAAAGCGCAGAAGCAAAAGGAACGCCTGACCGGAATGTTCGAGGCTCTCAGCGCCACCAACGAAGCGATCATGCGGGTCAAGACGCGGCCGGAGCTGTTCGACGTGGTGTGCAACGCCGCCGTTCTCGGTGGAATGTTTACCTCCGCGACCATCGCTCTTGCGGATCCCGGCGACGAATTCCTGAGAATTGCGGCAACCAAAGGCGTCGACAACGAGCGCATGCGAACCAAATCTTTCGCAGTATCGGCAGATCGACCCGAAGGTCGAGGGTTGACCGGAACGTCATTTCGTACCCGGCGACCTTGCATCATCAACGATTTTCTCGCCGATGAGCGG
This sequence comes from Reyranella sp., assembly GCA_030684475.1. GTDB lineage: Bacteria > Pseudomonadota > Alphaproteobacteria > Reyranellales > Reyranellaceae > Reyranella. The sequence goes on from JAUXWB010000492.1 coordinate 2,782, forward strand.
ACGGCGCACTTTCATCAACAGGCCAGGGAAGACGGGACGCAGTCCGGGGCGAGCTTTCCCTTGCTGCAGGAGGGCGGCCGGGCGGTCGGCGTATTGCTGTTTATTTCCCGGGACCGGGACGCATTCACGGCAGATTTGGTGGAATTGCTGGCGAGGCTGGCCGAAAGCGTTTCCTTTGCCCTCGATAATTTCGACCGCGAGAAGGAGAAGGCGAGGGCCGAGGAACAAAAGGAAGGGCTGACGCGAATGTTCGCGGCGCTCAGCGAAACCAACGAGGCGATCATGCGGGCCAAGACCCGCGCGGAAATGTTCGAACTTGTCTGCGCGGCGGCAGTGCTGGGAGGAAAATTCACCTCGACGACGATCGCGGTGGTGGAGCCGGGGGAGGAGTTTCTGCGGATTGCCGCTTCAAAGGGGCAGAACCAGGAACGGGTCAGAAGCACGCGTTTCTCCATCTCCGCCGTGCACCCCGAAGGCCGCGGATTGACCGGAACGGCGTTCCGGACAAAAGCGCCCTGCATCATGAATGACTTCTTGACCAATGAGCGAACCGCCCATTGGCACAAGCTCGCGAAGGGCGGCGGGACGCGATCGGGCGCCGGTTTTCCCTTGCTGAAAAAGGACGGCGCGGCCGCAGGCGTGCTGCTGTTTCTCGCCGGCGAGGAAGATGTGTTCACCGATGAGCTGGTGGAACTGCTCGCGAGGCTGGCCGAGAATATCTCGTTTGCCCTCGACAATTTCGACCGTGCCGACGAGAAAACCAGGGCTGACGAGCGGATCGAATACCTCGCATCGCACGACAGCCTGACCAGGCTGCCCAACCGGGAAATGTTCAACGAGCTGCTTCGCCACGCGATTGAGGCCGCGCGCCGCTATCGGCGGAGGTTCGCGGTGCTGTTCATCGATCTCGACAGGTTCAAGCTGATCAACGATTCGTTGGGGCATGACGCCGGCGATATGCTGCTGGTGGAAGTCGCCAGCCGGCTGCGCGGCGCCTTGCGCTCGTGTGACGTCGTGGCGCGGCTCGGCGGCGATGAATTCGTCGTCATCCTGGAGCAGACCTCCGAGCGCGATGACATCGAGTCCATCGCCGGCAAGCTGCTGGCCGTGCTCGGCGAACCCCTGCAATTGGGCGGTCACGAGTGCCACACCACGGCGAGTATCGGCATCGCCATGTACCCTTCGGACGGCGACGACGTGCAGACGCTGACCAAGAACGCCGACATGGCTATGTACCTCGCCAAGGAGGACGGCAAGAACGGCTTCCGTTTCTACATCAGGGAGATCAGGACCCAGTCGCTCGAGCGACTGACGCTGGAAACCGCGTTGCGCCGCGCTCTCGAACGCGACCAGTTCACACTGAATTACCAGCCAAAAGTGGATCTGGCGAGCGGGCAGATCACGGGTGTCGAGGCGCTGCTGCGCTGGACCCATCCCGAACTCGGCGTGCTGTCGCCGATGCAGTTCATTCCGCTCGCCGAGGAAACCGGGCTGATCGTCCCGATCGGCCGCTGGGTGTTGCGGGAAGCCTGCGCGCAGAACATGGCCTGGCAGCGCCGCGGATTGCGGCCGGTGTCAATGGCGGTCAATCTCTCGCCGCGGCAATTCGCTGACGAGCATCTGTTGCAGGACGTCGACGAAGCGCTGGCGTCGAGCGGCATGTCCGCCGCGCAGCTGCAATTGGAGGTCACCGAAAGCATGGTGATGCGGAACGTGTCCCGAGCGGTCAAGGTGCTGGACGCGATCCAGAGCCGCGGCATTCGGCTTGCGATCGACGATTTCGGAACCGGCTACTCGTCGATGTCGCTGATGAAGCAGTTTCCGATCGACACCATCAAGATCGACCGTTCCTTTGTTCGCGATCTGCCGAACGATTCGGAGGACCAGGCCATCGCCCAGGCGATCATCAGCATGGGCAAGGCGCTGGGGATGACGGTCGTCGCCGAGGGCGTGGAGACCGTCGAACAGCAGGCGTTCCTGCGCAGTCACGATTGCGATGAAATGCAGGGCTATCTGTTCAGCAGACCGCTGCCGCCGGCCGAACTGGCCAGCCTGCTGCGGTCCGCACCGATGCTGGTGTCGCCGCCGCTGCAACCGGCCGCCGACGCCACGGCAAAGCGAGGCCGGCGGCCAAAGGCCAGAAGCAGCCGGGTGCGGGCCTCGCAGTGACAGGACGCTAATCCGGGTTCGGATGTTCGGGCTTCCGCGGAAAATGATCGGGCCACGGCGGCGAGGTCTGGCCGGCGAGCGATTTGAGAAATACCCCTGCGCCCTCGCTGTAGGTGGCATCCCCAGGCAGTCCCAGGCTGGCGCACCATTCGGCCGGCATCGGATCTTGCAGGCCGAGCACCTCGAACGCCGGCCCCCACCACCATGACGGGGCCGGCGATCGCGCATCGTCGGGGACCTCGCGCCAGCGCACGAATTCAGCCACGATGCGTTCGAATGGCAGGTTCGCAGCCTGATGCACGGTTGCTCCGATTCCGATGGTCGCCGCTTCAACGGCCGGGGCCATCGATCATTAGAAGAGTTGAAACGCACGATCGTGCGAAGAGTTGCTTCGCCGGTCCGGGACGCGGGGCGCCGGTCCCGGCTTTCGCCGTCAATCCGGGCAGCCGCTCGCCGGCCTGTAGCGCGAACTTGCCGGGAACGAGCTGTTCACGCGCAGGAACGAACCGTCTTCAGCGGATGAGCCTTGCGGTGCCACGCCCATGCGGTCCGGATGATGGTCGGAAGGTCCGAATGCGCGGTGCGAAAATTCAATGTCTCGCGCGCCGCGGTGGGGTCGGCGACCAGATAGGTCGGATCGCCTGGCCGCCGCGGCTTGACCAGATGGGGCACGGCGCGGCCGGTTTCGGCCTCGATGGCACGGAGGATCTCGCGCACCGAAAAGCCGGTACCGGTGCCGAGATTGAAGGCGCCGCCGCCATGACCCTGCAGCAGCAGTTGCAGCGCCAGCAGATGTGCGGCGGCCAGATCGGTGACGTGAATATAGTCGCGGATCGCGGTGCCGTCGGGGGTGTCGTAGTCGTCGCCGAAAACGGCGAAATCGGGCACGTGGCCCTGCAGCGCCATCATGGCGCGGGGAATGAGATGGGTTTCGTTGGCGCGCAGCTCGCCGATGTCGCCGGAGGCATCGGCGCCGCTGGCGTTGAAATAGCGCAGCGCGAACGCGCCAAATCCATAGGCGCCGCGATAGTCTGACAGCACGCGCTCGATCATCCATTTCGAGGCGCCGTAGGGATTGATCGGCGCGCAGGCATAGCTTTCGGGCAGCGCCTTGCTGTCGGCGTCGCCGTACACCGCGCCGGTCGAGGAGAATACCAGGCGATCGCAGCCGGCCTCGCGCATCGCCTCCAGCAGCGACAGCGTGCCGGCGAGGTTGTTGACGTAGTATTTCTGCGGATCGGCGACGGACTCGCCGACCAGGCTCGATGCCGCGAAGTGCATCACCGCGACGATCTCGTGCTGGGCGAAGGCGCGCGCCAGCGCGGCCTTGTCGGCGAGATCGCCGGTCACCAGCGGGCCGGTGACGAAATGGCGATGCCCGGTGGAAAAATTGTCGAAAACCACTGGCTGATAGCCCGCCGCCGTCAGCGCCCTGCAGCAATGCGAGCCGATATAGCCGGCGCCGCCAGTCACCAGGATGGCCGGACGGTCGCTCATATCAGGTTCCCGGCGTCCGGCTCTTGTTGAACAGCAGATAGAGCGCGCGCGGGTTGGTGGTGAGATAGCGCCAGAACAGCCGGCGCGGCTCCAGCCAGATCCGCCAGGCCCATTCGAGTCCGACCGCCTGCATCCATTGCGGCGCGCGGGCCCGGCTGCCTGACAGGAAGTTGAACAGACCGCCCGAGGTCTTGATGACGCCGACATTGGACAGGCGCGACGTGAATTCCTCGACAAAGGCCTGCTCATAGGGAACGCCGAGCGCGACCCACAGATAATCCGGCGCCAGCGCGTTGATCTCGTCGACCTTGGCCCGCAGCGCGTCGCCTTTCAGATAGCCGTGGGAATTTCCGATGATCTTGAGGTCCGGGTACATTTTCCGGACGTTGGCGACGGCGGCGGCGTTTTCGGCTTCATCGGCGCCGAACATATAGAAGGACAGCCCCGCCGCGGCAGCCTTGCGCGCCACGGTATGAAACAGATCGGTGGTCGCGACGCGCTCGGGCAGCGGCGTCGACGATCTGAACCGTGACACCGTGACCAGCGGCTGGCCGTCGGCGTTGATCAGATCGGCGGCGCGAAACAGCCGGTCGGTCATCGGTTCGGTCGAACAGCGCGCCAGCACCTCGCCATTGGCCGAGGTCAGATACAGTGGACGGTCGAGCCGGCGCCGCGGAGCCACCACCTCGATCATGAAGTTCGCGGTCTGCTCGATATCGAGCACGGCGAGCCGCAACCCACCCAGCGAGATCCGGGGCACGCTCGCGGTGACGGCCCTCCCCTTGGGATTTGCACGACGTTCAAGCATATTGTTTGTCTCGCTGATGGTTGACGGCCGTGGGTTGAAGTTCGCTCAGGACGACGCCCACCAGCTTGCGCTCGGTGTCGCCGAGGGCCGTGATGATGTCTTCCATGGCGTCGTTGATGTCGAGGCTGACCGGCAGGATGGCGACGAGGCTGTCGGCGAAGTCGAGCAGCTTGCGGTCGGCGGTGCTCCAGGGCATCGCCGGTCCGTCGAGGATCACGAGATCGTAGCCGCCGGCGGAGCGCGCCTGCGCGATCGCCTTGCCGATGGCGTCGCCGACCTTGGCATCGCTGCCGTTGATGACGGGCAGGATCGATATCCCGTTCGCGGTCTTGATCGCGCGGGAAGCCTTGGTTCCGACGCTGAGCCAGCCGAGACGGCTGGGCTCGCTCTTGCCGAAGCCGCTCGCCTTGCTCGAGATGGCGTGAGTTGTGCGGTCGGCATCGATCATCAGCACGCTGGCGCCGTCGCGCGCGGCGGCAAGCGCGATGTTCAGCGCAGCGATGCTGCGGTCCTCGCCGGCGCCGGCGCCGATCACGGTGATCACCGGCATCGCGGCGGCGGGCGAGCGCCGTCCCGCCATCGCGCGAATGTCGCGCACGGCGTCGAGGAAGGTCGTCTGGGGAAGGCCCGCGCGCAGCGTCGGCCAGCCCATTCGCGCCACGTCGGGAATGCCGCCGAGGCTGAGAATTCCGCCGAGCGTCCGCACCACGTCGGATTTCTGCAGACGCGCGATCCGCGGCTTCTCGACCGCGGCGAGGGCCGCCGGTCTATCCTGTTGCCGGGGCTGCCCGGCCGCCGCCGGCTTCGAAGGCGGCGCCGGCGTCGTGGGTTCGGATCGCACCGGTTGCGGTTCGCTCGTTTCCGGCGACAGCCGGCTGGCCGCGATGGTCAGGGCCGACGCAGCGAAGGCGCCGAGCATGAAGCCGACCATCGCGATCATGCTCATGGCGGGCGGGAAGGTGCGCCGCTGCGGCACGGTGGCTTCGCCGATGATGCGGGCGCTGGAGGTGTTGAGGCTTTCCTGCTCCTCGGTTTCGCGCGAGCGCTTGAGGAAGGATTGATAGACGTCGCGGCTGGCTTCCACCTCGCGTTCGAGTTCGCGCAGCCGCACCGAAGCCTGGCTGAGCTGGACGCTCTGGCGCTTCTGCGTCTCCAGCGCCTTGTTCAGCGAGGCTTCATAATCGCGGGCGCGGGTCAGGTCGTTGCGGGCCGCTTGCGCGAAGCGATTGACTTCCTCGCTGATATTGCGGCGCAGGTCGTCGACCTGCTTTTCGGCCTGGCGCAGGGCCGGATGCCGCGGCCCCAATTCGCTGGTCAGTTCGGCATGGCGCTTGCGCGCCTCGGCATACTGCGCCCGCAGATTGGCGATGGTCGGAGACTGCAGCGCCTCGGGAATGGCGCCGGCGTCGGTCGAGGCGCGGCGGCTGGCTTCGATCTGGTCGTACTTGGCCTGCGCGTCGAGCGTCAGCGCCCGCGCCGCGGCAAGCCGCTGGTTGCTGGCGGACAGTTGCTGATCGGAGATCAGCGTGTCCTGGGTGCCGACGAAATTGTTCTGCGCCTTGTAGGTCGCCAGCGCGTTTTCCGCGTTGCGCAGCCGTTCCTGCAGTTCCTGGAGCCGGCCGGACAGGTCGGTGGTCGCCCGCCGCGCGGCGGACGCCTGCGAATTCTTGGATTCGGCGAGATAGGCGCGGGAGATCGCATTGGCGAGCATCGCCGCCTTGGCCGCGTCATATGACCAGACGTCGATGTCGACGATGAAGGTGCGGTCGGTCTTCTTGACGTTGATGTGCCGGAGCAAGCTCTCCAGCGCCGCCATCTGGCCACGCTGGGCGTCACCGGCAGATTTGACGTCGATGCCGAACAGGCCGAGCAGCGAGGCCAGGCCGCCCTTGGCGTTGCCGCCGCCGAACTCCGGATCCTTGTCGAGGTTCGTGTCCCGGATCACCTGCAGCAGCACGCTGTTCGAGGTGATCAGCCGGGCCTGGCTTTCGACCACCATGGCGAGGCCGGACGTGTCCTGGGCGCGCGGCGTCAGTTCGCGGTCGACCAGCTGCAATTCCCTGGGATCGACATAGAGCTGCGCGGTCGCCGAATATTTCGGTGCCAGGCTCTTGCCGATCATGACGGCGGCAGCGGCGCATATCAGACCCGCGCTCACGATCGCGATCTTGCGCCGCCACAGCAGGCGGGCGAGTTCCAGCACGCTGAAGCCGGCCAGCGTTCCGGGCGGCGTCCGTGCGGCGGCGGGTTCGGCCTGATCTATCGGTCGGTCATATACAAGCATGGTCCCCAGCTTTCATTCGAATTGCCGCACGCATCGGCTGAGGGGTTACTCTTCGCATCACGCAATGCGCGCGGAGGCCAGGCGCGGAACAAACGCAACAGGAAAAATTAACCATACTCAGTGAGGGACTATTCACCGAAATGGCAAAAAAAGCGTTTAAACGCCTGCGCATAGCAGAGCCTCCGCCATGTTCAGGATCGGGATCCTCCGCTTCGATGCCGCCTCCAGGGCATGGTTCATCAGGCCGGGGGAACAGCCGTACACGCTGGGCTGGCCGACGACGTCGTGGGTGTAGAAGATTAACCATCCATTATGGGTTTGCGCCTGGTCGAAGGCGCGCTCGATCTCGTCGCGGCTGATGCAGTGGTCGATCAGCGGCATCGCGCGCAGGAACTGGAGATCCACCGTGTCGCTGTTCACGCCCGGCACGATGCTGCGGCAGGACTGGAACGCCTGCTTGAGCTGGCCCTTGCGTCCGAACGACCCATAGCCGAAGGGATAGGCAAAGTTCTCGATCTTGATGGACGGGTCGAGCGCGCGCAGATAGCGGCGATTCCGGGCGATTTCCGTGGCCAGCGATGGCGCATCGAGGTCGCAGGCCCGGCTGTGGGAGAAGGTGTGGCAGCCGATCTCATGGCCATTGCGATGCAGCTCGACGATGTCCTGGGCATCGACGGTGCTCCAGTCGGACGTTTTAGTGCCGACCAGCCCGCCCGAAACATAGAACGTTCCGCGCGCGTCGTGATCCTCCAGCAGCTTTGCGCCGGTCGTGAAGGCGCTCTTCGGAATGTCGTCGAAGGTGAAGCTGACCATCGGGGTTTCATTGAGCAGCCGGAAGGGTTCGACGCTCAAATGCGTCGCCAGCCGGTGGCTGACTCTCGCTTTGGCTTCGGACCACATCGCGTTCATGGCTCAGATCTTTCTCAGGATCACGTGATAGTCGCCGTGCCGGACGTCGGACTTGCCGGAAAGCAGAAAGTTCATGACCGAGGCCGCGGCATCGATCAGGGCGGCGAAGGCCGGCTTGCGCGCGCGCATCTCCGGATAGCGCGGGCTCTCATATTCCTTCCGGTAGATCATCTGCAGGCCATGGGCCGCGGCGAAGGCTTCGAGCCTGGAGAGCGTGACCAGCGGGTGGAAGAAGGTCGGGAACGGCGCCTGGCCGGGCAGGCCGGCTTTCCTGTCGCCGCGCACATGGCGGTAGAACCAGACGTGAAACCAGTGCGGCGAATATTTGGTGACGACGCCGGACAGCGATTTCGGGTTCGGCGCGCCGATCAGGATCAGCCCGCCCTGTTTCAGGGACTCGCAGAACCGCAGCAGCGCCGCTTCGACGTCGGGAAGATGTTCGATCACGTTGTAGCAGATCACGAGGTCGAAGCTGCCGGGACCGAAGCGGTGGCTCTGGACGTCGCCGAGAATGGTTTCCTGCGCGTAGTCGTTGTTGCGGATCTGGTCCTCGTCGATGTCGACCACGGTGACGTGGGCGCGGCGAAGCACATCGAGCGGCAGGAAGCTGGTCGAGCCGCCGCCGGCCTCATAGATCGCGAGCCTCGTCGGCGGCAGGTTGGCGCCGAGAACGCCGTGAACGGCGAGCAGGCTTTCGCGGGCCTCGCCAAGTGGCAGGTCGAGCAGCGACTGCGGATGTGCGGACGCGCCGGCCGGCGCGCAGGCATCGGCAGGAGCGGCCTTTACAGAAGCGGCTTGGGCGAAATCGATGGTGACGGTCTTGTTCACTGGCTGCTATCCAATCGTGATGCTGGCGAATTTGGTTCGGAACAAAGCGAGCGCGCGTTTCAGGCGGCCGCGGGCACGTGAGATGTCGAGCACCCAGCACAGCGCCGCGTAGCTGGCGATTCCGACGCTCGACAGGACGAAGCACGCGGTCAGATCGGAAACCTGCAGGCGCTGGTCGACGGCCGCCACCAGCAGCGCCATCATCAATGCGGCGATGACGACCGGTGCGATCCGCCGCAGCGGAAGCGGGATCGGAAAGGCCCGGCGGCTGAGGACCAGGGCGCAGACAAAGCCGAACAGATCGGCGCCAAGCCGTGCCCAGGCCGCGCCGATCGTGCCATAGGCGCTGATCAGGACGTAGGACAGCGCCACGTTGACCACGATGATCGACGCGGTGTTGATCAGATAGAAGGAGCTGCGTCCCGACAGCAGGAAGCTCGTGTGCAGATATTGCTGCGTCAGGATCTGGAATATCACGGCGCCCGCCACGATCGGCATCGTCTCGGCGGCGATGGCGCGGAAATCGGCGCCGAGGACCACGTTGGCGATGTGGGAAGAGATGACCGCGAAGCCAAGGCATGCCGGCAGCGTCACGCACAGCAGCAATTCGACGCATTCGCCGAGATGCGATTGCACCGCGGCGGTGCCCTGATTGGCGTTGATCCGGATCGCCAGCGGGACAAACGCGGCGGCGATGCTGAACGCCGGCATCATCACGGCCTGCCGGACCAGGTCGAGGCCGGCGACATATTGCGCGGCGTCGGCGGTGCTGACCAGACTGGCGATAATGAAGCGGTCGGCAACGCTGGAGATCGCCAGCAGGGTGAGCGACAGCGTCAGCGGCAGGCCCTGCTTCGCTGCGCCCAGAAGGCCGGCGCCGTCGAATTTGAGCACCGTTCCCCGCCAGGCCGACCGCAGCACCAGCACCGCGAGCAGATAGGCCAGCGTCGATGACACCAGCAGGAGGATTCCGGTCTTGCCGAGAAAGGCCGCGGCAACACCCAGACAAAGGGCTGCGACCGCGCGGACCAGCGTGGCCTTCATGGCGGTGACAACCATCAGCTTGGCGCGAACCAGTTCCTGCGTGAGCTCAAACACCCCGATCGCGACCGCCAGCCCGACCGCGGCCAGGGCTTCCATGGCGTCGAGGCCGACCAGGCGGCCCAACCCGTAGGCCGCAGGTGCTGCGAGACAGCCGATCAGATAGCCGCTGACGACGAGGCCGCGAACGTCGGTGCCGTCATCCCGGGCGTGCCGGCTCATGATGAGATTGCGGAACCAGCCCGCGAGGAAGACGCTGACGACGGCCGCGAATGCCATCCCGAGCAGATAGACGCCATAATCGTGCGGCGAGAACAGCCGCGTAAAAATGAACACGCTCAACAGCCCCAGCAGCGCCGAGAGGACGTTGGCGGACAGATTGATGCTGGCTTGCCCGATCAGCATAGCGCGGCGAGCCCCCCGGCTTGCTGGGGAAGGACAGGGGCGCGAACAGCGGCGTTATCGTCGACCGCGGCGCGGATGATTTCAACCGGAGTGCCGGAGAAGGACGCGACCGAGAAGGCGACGTCATCCTGGCCGGCGCGCTGAAGCAACCGGTTCAATTCGTCGCGATTGAGCTTCGGCTGGTCCCAGTAACTGACGCACTGGGTGCGAGGGGTGCGCGCGTGCCGGGCCGAGAAGCCCGCGTCGTTTTCGACGAAATAGCCGTACAGCATGTATTCCGAGAACTCACGAGTCCTGCAAAGCGCCTCGATCCAGTCCAGGCCTGTGACCGCTTCGATCTGCGCGGCCATCGCCTGCGTCGTCTGCTGATCCCAGAAAACGATGTGGCCGATGAAATCCGATGCCGGAAGCGATGGCGCAGGCAGGCCAAGAAGTTCATGGCTGGTCTCGACCCAGCGGACATGGTGGAACTGGTCCTCGGTGACTTCGTTACGCATGTTCAGAAGCGGAATTGAGTTTGGATATCTGAAGCGCGACAGGTCGAAATCGCGAAAGAACACGATGTCGGAATCGAGGATACAGTATCGCTGGTGGGGCAGGGACATCGCGGCGGCGATCTTGATGAGTTGCTGCACGTGCCAGCCGCTCACCGGCGCGGCGCGAAACGACCACCAGAACTGGCGGCGCTTGCGTTGAATGATGCGTGGCAGCGGCCGCAGCCAGGCGGGCAGGAACTGTGAAGCGGGAAGCACGACCCTGCGCTCGCTCTCGAAGTGCGAGAACAGCGGCAGGTCGCAATCGGGTACCAGCAGATAATGCTTCGAAAACGAGGTGACGTGACGGTCGACACTCTCGCAGAGCAGGGTGCACAGTTCCAGATCGCGCCCGTATGTTGGAGTTAACAGCGCTACAGGGTTCATCGCGTAAGTCTCTCTGGCAGTGGCATTCATGGCTCTTGGCATGGCGTGCCGGTATCCTTGGACGGGGTATGAGCAAGATCGGTGCCGACAAGTCCAGCGAGTTCCGGCGGGCTTTCGGAACTGGTTAAGCGCCGGTTAATTCGTTCGCGGTAACCATCGTCGATTGATCCATCGCCGCATCGCAGGATGTGGACCGGATGTTGCAGTGACGGTCGTGCAATGTCGAATCCGCGAGCAAAGCGCCGGAATACATGACCCAACAGAGAAACTTTCCGATCGGCGATGCCAAGACCGCGCGGCTGGGCTATCCCGGTACAGCCCCGCTGTCCGTGTTGTCCGCAATTGCGACACCCCTTGAATCGGTTGCGGACACCGCCGGCGGACGATGGGGACAATCGTTGCACCATCGCCGGACATGCGCGGTCGATCAAAATGGGACGCTTGTGTCGCAATATTTTCGCGGGTTCCCGTCCCGAGACATTGGGAACGAACTGTCCAGCCGAAGACAAGCTGTTGTCATGACCTGGAATTTCACCCGGAGTTTCACCTGGAGTTTCGAACCGCGGGATGCCGGCCGATGGGAGTCGCTGAGATGAGGCCAACCGCACCCCGGGCACTGGCGGCGGCGTCGCCCGCGCTCGACCTCTCGGTCGGGATCGTGGTCTGCATTCCAAGCTTCCGCCGTCCGCAGCATCTGCGGCTGACGCTGGAATCGCTCGTCGCCCAGCGCACCGACCGCCGCTTTGCGGTCGTCATTGTCGAAAACGATGCCGCCGGCTGCGGCAGCGTGCCCGTTGCCGCCGAATTTCTCCGCGCGGACAGGTTTCCCGGGCTGTGCGTGATCGAGCCGCGACAAGGCAATTGCCACGCGATCAATGCCGCGTTCGAGACCGCGATGGCGACGTTTCCCGCAGCCAGGCACTTCCTGATGATCGACGACGACGAGATTGCCTCGCCGGACTGGCTGGAGCTGATGGTGCGCAGCGCGGAAGCCTCCGGCGCCGATCTGGTCGGCGGGCCGGTACAGCCCAATTTCGACGATCACAGCAAGCGTGGACTTCGCCGCCACCCGGCCTTTCGTCCCGCCTACGATCGCAGCGGCGCGGTGCCGATCATCTACGGCTGCGGCAATTGCCTGATCACGCGCGCGGTGTTCGAACGGCTCGGCGATCCCGCTTTCGATGTCAGGTTCAATTTTCTCGGCGGCGGCGATACCGACTATTTCGTGCGCTGCCGTCAGGCCGGAATGAAGTTCCATTGGGCGGCGGAGGCCCTGATCACCGAGACCGTGCCGCAGAGCCGGACCAGGCCGTCCTGGCTGGCGCTGCGTGGCCTGCGCATCGGCGCGATCAACTATCACATCGAGGTCAAGGCGGCGCGGACGCCGTGGGCGCGCGCCCGGCTGCTTGCCAAAATGCTCCTGATGCTGCCGCTGTCGCTGTTTCGCGCCGGCCGGCTGGCAGTCACCGAGCAGAAGATACTGATCGCGCTGCATCCGATGACGGTGGCCGCCGGCAGTGTGCTGGCGGCGATCGGTATCGAACCCCATCAGTACAAGGCCTCGAAGATCGCGTCGTGAGTGGTGTGGCCGCGTAAAAAGCCTCGTGTCCCGGACGCGGTGCAGCGCCTCTTGGCGATGGGCCGCAGAGCCGGGACCCAAGCGACCAGGTGGACCCCGGATCAGCTGCGCATCACTTCGTGCTGCGCAGCGTCCGGGAACGGTCCCCTCAGAGTTGCGCCCGCACGGCCTGCGCCACGTCCTGCCACCAGCCGTCGAAATCGAACCGCGCCTGCACCGTCGGCCATTTCAGCGCCGAGGCGATCCGGTCGGCATAGATTTCGTCCTCGCTTCCCCGCGCCACCAGCACGATGGCGCCGCGGTTGATCAATTCCCGGAAACGCGGATGATGGTCGAATTCATCTTCCAGAGCAGGGCCGGTGACGATCAGCGGCCGGCCGGACTGCACGCAGGTGAGAACGCTGGAGCGCCGCGCGGTGAGGCCTTCATCGAGCGGATAGCAGAAGGCGTGGACCTCGTTGAACAGCCCGAACACCTCGTGATCGGAGGCGACATGGCCGCTGACCACGACATCGTCGATCACGCCGAGTTCGGCGGCGCGGGCGTAGAAACTCTCTTCCACCGTGTCGACGCCGCGGATGAACGATCCGACGTAAACCAGCAGCGGATTCAGTCCGCGCTCCTTCAGCAGCGCGCCGATCCGGAGCAGCGCATTGGGCTGCTTGCCCGGATAGATCGATCCGAAGTGTCCGATCACCAGCCGCCCCTGTTCCCGCGCCTCGGCAAGTCGCTGCCGCAGTTTTGAATCGGCGATGCCGGCGGGGGCTTCGATATTCGGCGGCAGCGGCGCCAGCACGCATTTGCGTTGGGTCCAGCCGACCAGCGGATCGTCGGCGAGTTCGCGGCGGACCAGCGGCGAGAACATCACGATGGTATTGGCGAGCAGCAGCGCGGGAATGTAGGTGAGGCGTCTCAGCCAGTGCAGTCCGCCCCATTCGTGCTGGATCAGGACCACGCGCCGCCGCCGCAGCCGCGCGATGGCCAGCGCCAGCAGCGGCCGCACTATCACGCGCTTCCAGGCCACGATCGGAAAGTTGCACACCACGCTCCGCGCCGAGCCGACCGCGCGCCAGATGCCGGTGGGCGCCCCCTCCGAGCGCGTCAGGGTTAACGATGTGCAACTGCCGGGGTCGAGTTTCTCGACCGCATCCTGCAGCAGCCGGGTGAAATGACCGACGCCGCACTGCATGTGCGCTCCCGCGCCGAGAAAAAGCGCCCGATAGGCTGGTTCTGAAGTCATCGTGCGGCGCCGGCGCCTTTTCTGAACATCGCCGTCAGCGTTACAGCGCAGACATTATCGGAACGTAAGCGGCCGCGGCGTGAAGCGGAACCTCCGTCTCGCCGGCCGCGGCCAACGTTAACATCTCTGTAACACCTGCGAGCGCTTTTGCTTCGCGGCATCGGGCACGATCCTTGCTAGTTGCAGCACGCAGCCGGTCCGCCCGGTCCAAAGCGGGACAGCGGTCGGACAGCTGCTTCACGTCGGCACACGGGCTGCCAAGAGTTACCAGGACCGCGCAGGAGACAGCGAATGAGCAAGGACGCCATACTGACACATTGGGACGAAACCCATTCGTCGCTGTGGGGGCACAAGCCGATCAGGATCGCGCATAATCTTCACAAGTCGCCGTTGTTCTCCGTGGATATGCTGGCGCGGCTGATCGAGCGGTATCCGCGCGAGCACTACAATCTGGTCCAGACCGGCGCGCGCGAAAGCCGGCGGGTCTGGCGCGAAGGCGATATCGGCAATCTCTCGGGGAGGCAGGTGATCGACGCCATCGCGGCGGGGACACTCTGGCTCAATCTGCGTAATGTGACGGATGTCGATCAGGCCTATCGCGGAGTGGTGACTAAGCTGTTCGAGGAGGTCGCCGCGCTGGTTCCGGGATTCGAGATGCCCGAGCACAAGGCCGGCATTCTGATCTCGTCGCCGAAGGCGCAGGTCTATTATCATTCCGATCTCCCGGGTCAGGGCCTCATTCAACTGGTCGGGCGCAAGCGGGTTTACGTCTATCCTTCGACGCCGCCGTTCGTCACCCCGGAATGCCTGGAAGACATCGCGCTGTTCGGCGTCGAGGTCGATATGCCCTACGTGGAATGGTACGATGACCATGCCACCGTCTACGATCTGGAGCCCGGGCAGATGCTGCACTGGCCGCTGAACGCACCGCACCGCGTGGAAAATCTCGACACCGTCAACATCTCCATGACGATCTCCTATACGGACGAGCAGATCCGGCGCCTCCAGATGGTGAATTTCACCAACGGCCTGATCCGCCACCAGTTCGGCTATCGCGCCAAAAGCCGGGCGATCGCCGGCCCCTCGTTCCTGGCGAAACGGATCCTTCAGAAGCTGCTCCGTAACAGCGCCTGGATCAACCGCGAGCGCAAGGCGCGGCAGTCGGTGGATTTCAGGCTCGACGACCACAGGCCGGGCGACATCGTCGATCTGCCGCGGGCCGCCTGACCGTGACCGCACTCGCCGTCGAGGGATCGATTCCGGTCCGGGCCGCTTGCCCGGATTTTCGGGTTGAACTGATCCACGACTGGGACGAAGCGGCGGCGAAGCTGGAAGGCGCCCTGACGCAGGGCCGGGCAACGCCGTTCCAGAACCGGCACTGGCTGGGAGCGTGGTATCGCTGCTTCGCCTCGAAGGAATCGGCAAGTCCGCTGGTCGCTGTCGTCAGCGAGGCGCGCACCCGGGATATCATTGCCATCCTGCCGCTATACGTTCAAACCCAACGAGGCCTGCGAATTGCTGAATTCGCAGGGTCCGCCGACTACAATGCCCCGATCCTCGGCCCCGCGGCGACCGGGAGCGCGACGGAAACGGCCGCGTGGTGGCGCCATCTGTGCCGCGAACTGGCCCGCCTGCCCGATGGTTGCGATCTGGTTCGTTTCCGCAAGATGCCAACCGCGATGGCAGGCTGGATCAATCCGCTGGCCGCGCTGGCGGGCGTGCAGCCGAGCGCATTGACCGGGCATCTCGTACAGGTTGGCGATGATTACGACGCGTATCGCTATTCCCTCGAGAAGACCGTCCGGAAAGAGCTTGAGCGAAGCTGGCGCGTCTTTACCAGGCATGACGGTGCCCAATTCAAACAGATTCACGATCGCGACGAAGCGCTGCGCACATTCGCCGCCCTCGAGGCCCAGCAAAGCGCGCGAATGAACGATCTCGGGCAATCCTATTCCCTCGACGACGAGAGCAGCGCGGCGTTCCATCGCGAGTTGATCGTCCGCGGATTGGCCGCCGGCTATGTCGTGCTCACCGCATTGACATCAGGCGAGGAGATTGTAGCCAGCCTGCTCGGGATCAGAACGGGATCGCATTACGTGATGGTGCGGATCAGCAATGCGGGCAAGGCGTGGTCGAACTGTTCGCCCGGCCGGCTGGTGATCGAGCGCACCATGGCGCTGCTTCACGCCGACGGTGTCAGGACGTTCGATTTCAGCGTCGGCAGCTACGACTATAAGCGTCGGTTCGGGGTTGGTGACGTCGCGCTGGTCGATCTCACCGCGGCACTGAGCTGGCGCGGCTGGCCTGTCATCATCAGGGACAGGCTGATGCGATGGATCCGCCGTTCCTGATCGCGCCACCGTTCATGGCGCTTCCTGCAGGTGAATGATTTCGATCCTGCCGTCCTCGATCAGGATCTCGGTGGGCAGCGGATGGCTCAGAAAGCCGACCGGGCTCGCCGTGCGGCCATAGGCGCCCGATTGCAGCACGGCGATCAGGTCGCCAGCGCCCAGGTCCGGCATTTCGACTTTCCGGGCCAGCGTATCGAGCGGCGTGCAGAGCGGACCGACGATCGACGCCGGCGACCCCTCGGCGGCATTCATGTGAGCGGGCGCCAGAATCGGATAATCGCGTTTGATGATCTGTCCGAGGTTTCCGGAAGCCGCGAGATGATGATGCATGCCGCCGTCGGTGATCAGGAAACGGCTGCCGCGCGAGACTTTCGCGGCATTGATCGCGGCGACATAGATTCCGCCCGGACCCGCGAGAAAGCGGCCGGGCTCCACCACAATTCGGGCGCGGGCAAGCAGCGGGTCGGATTTCAGCTGTTGGCGAAGTGCGGGCAATCCCGCGGACAGTTTTGCCAGGTCGAGCTGACCGTCGCCCGCGAAATAGGGAATGCCCAATCCACCGCCGAGATCGATGGTGTCAAGCGGTTGTCCGGCAATGGCGGCTACCCGTCCGGCCACGTCGATGCCGTGCCGCCATTGCGCCAGCAGCACGGCCTCATCGAGAATTTGCGTGCCGGCGAAAAGATGGACGCCACGCAGCTCGAGCTGGGGTGCGGACTGCACTCTGCCGACGACGTCGCCGATGATTTCTTCGTCGAACCCGAACGGCGCGGGCTTGCCGCCCATGCGCATGGCGCCGCCTTGCGCCGAGGCCACCGGATTGACGCGGATCGAGACCGGGACGGTCACGTTCAGTCGCGCCGCGGTCGCGGTCAGTCGAGTGATTTCCTCAAAACTCTCGAGGTGAATCTCGCCGATGCCGCCGGCAACGACGCTCTCAAGCTCGCGCGCGCCCTTGGCCGGCCCGGCGAACAGGATATCCTGAGGCTTGACGCCGGCGGCCTGCGCCGCGCGATACTCGCCGAGCGATGCAATCTCGACGCCGGCGCCCTCGTCGCAAAACAGGCGGATGACGGCGGGGGCCGGGTTGGCCTTGACCGAATAATGAATCCTGGCGAAGCCCGACAGCGCTTCCGCGAGCATCCGGTAACTGCGGCGCATGACACCGCCGTCATAGATGAACAAAGGCGTGCCGTAGCGCGCCGCCAATTCGCGCACCGGGATGCCGCCGATCACCAGGTCCGCGCCCGCGATGTCGAAGTGGCTTGTGGCGAGATCGCCGGCGAAAGCGGATGATTTCGGTTCAGGCGGCGGCATGCTGGCTCCGCTGCCGCGCCAGAAGCGGATAGTCGAGCTTGCCGTTCGGCGTCGTCGGCAGCGCATCGACCAGTTCGATCATGCGCGGCACCATGAAGGCCGGCAGCTGGCCGGCGACGGTTTTCAGGATGTCATGAACCGCAGGAGTGGCCCCATTCAGCGGCACGGCGACGGCGTGAACCTTCTGTCCCGCCAGCGGGTCGGGCAGTCCGATCACAGCGACCTGCCGGAACGCGCCGGTCGCCATCAGGACCTCCTCCACCTCGGTCGGGCTGATGCGGTAGCCCGACGACTTGATCATGGCGTCGGCGCGGCCGACGAAGCTGAAAAATCCGTCTTCGTCTTCCACCACGAGATCGCCGGAATAGCACACGATCTCGCCGCCCTGTGCCGCGGGCCGGAACGGATTTGGGCGCAGCACCGCGGCGGTGTCCTCGGGCCGGTTCCAGTATCCCAACGAGACCGTCGGCCCGCGATGAACCAGGATTCCCGGCTCTCCCGGCCTGGCGCGCTGGCCATCGGGCTTGACGGCGAACACCTCGCATTCGGGAATGGCCTTGCCGATCGAGGTCGGCCGCCGGTCGATTTCCTCGGGCGGCAGAAAGGTGGAGCGGAACGCTTCGGTCAGGCCGTACATCAGGAAGATGCGGGTGTCCTTCAGCATCTCGCGCAGCCGGCGCACCGTCTCGGACGGCACCGCGCCGCCGGAATTGGTGATGTAGCGCAGCGTCGGAAGCGTGGTCTTGCGCAGCAGGGGCGACGTCTTGGTCAGAATCGCCCATATCGTCGGAACGCCCGCGAGACCGGTAATCGCGTGATCGCGAATGGCGCGGACGATTTCGTCACCGAGCTGGAACGTGAACAACACCGTCAAGGCGCGCTGTTGAACCGCGGTCAGCAATTGATTGAGGCCGTAGTCGAAGCTGAACGGCAGGATCGACAGGATCCGGTCCCGTTCCGTGATCTCGAGATACTTGATGACGATCCGCGAGCCCGCCAGCAGGTTGCGGTGGCTCAGCATCACGCCCTTTGGCTTCCCAGTGGAGCCGGACGTGTACAGAATGGCGGCGAGGTCCTCGCCGATCGCCTTGTCGCTCCCGGTGGATTCCGTGGTAACCGCGCTACCGTCGGCGATCGCCTCGGCGCACAGGATTGTCAGGTGATCGAGGCCCGCCAATGCCGCCGATACCGTCTCGAGCAGCGCGCGCGAACAGATCACGATCCGCGCGCCGGAATCCTCAACGATGTGGCGGATCTGCTGGGCGCGCAGCACGCTGTTGACCGGGACGAACACGCCGGACGCCTGACTGGTGCCGAAGATGGCCCAGCATTCCTCGATACATTTCGGCAGCACGATGGCGACGCGGTCGCCGTTCGACAGGCCGTTGGCGCGTAGCGCTGCGGCGCAGCGCGCGACCAACTGCGCGAAGGCGGCGTAGCTGACCGAGCGCTCGCCATCGACAAGCGCGATCCTGTCCGCGTCGCCCTCGCGAGCGTCGAGCAGGTGGTGAACCAGGTAAGGCGTCGTGGTCACAGTTTGCGCTCGACAAAATCGGCCAGCTTGCCGGCGGTTTCCAGGTTGGAAGCGTCGAAATCCTCGTCTTCCAGCTCGATGCCGAACTCTTCGCTGAGGAAGGTCATCAGTTCCAGAAACCCGAGGGAATCGATCGCGCCGCTCTGCAGCAGGGGAGTCGTCGCATCGACCTCGGCCAGCGCCGGAAACCGGTCGCGCAAATAGCCGCGGATGGTGCGCAGAATGTCGGTCTTCTCCAGGATCACAGTATTGTTCACGTCAGGCTCCATTGGATCAGGGGCTGGAAGGATGTCCTATCCGAGAAAGATCAATTCCGAGTAAGTGTGGTCGATCCGGTTGCGATCGGCGGCACCCTTGACATAGGTCGGCGCCGACCACCGCGCGATGCTGCCGGTGGCTGCCGCGTCGGCGCGATTGGCGTCCATCAGCAGGAAGAACATGCCGTTTCGCAGCAGAAATCGCGAGATGACCGCGAGGTTGTCGACGATCAGCTTCTTGCTGTCGGTGAGGATCATACGCGCGCCGGGAAGGTGCCTGCGGGTCATTCTGGAAAAGATCAGCGGATGGTGATCCGCGCCGTCCTGCAGCACGGCCACGACACAGCCGAGCCTGGCGTGCTGGTCGAGCGTCGCGCGGATATCGTTGGGTAGTTTCGCCTCGTCAACCGATATCACGCGCGCCTGCTTGCGCGGGCGCAGTGCGGTCCATGGCAGCGGGAAGACCTGAAACCCTTCGTTGAGAATTTCGAAGCCCAGGCGCTGGTTGATCGCTTGTGCGGCCAGACTCGGCGTCAAATCCGTGAACACCGCCTCCCGTGCGACGACTTTTTGCAGCATGCGCGGCGCCAGCCAGCGATGCTTTTCATCGACGTACCATGCCGCGAGGTTGAACACGTCCTGCGTGCCGCCGGGACTTGATCGTTTGCCCGGAATGGTCAGGACGATGCCGACATCCTCGCCGCCCATCGCCATCAGGAATCCGATCGGCGCGGCGTCGCGCCGGCTCGGCGAGGCCAGGATCTTCTGGAGGCCCTCGGCCCAGAACGATTCGCTCTTCTCCGGAAAGCCCCGCGTGAGAACGGCGAGGGCATTACCGAAATCGCAATCGTCGATGGGGCGAAGTTTCATGATGGGAATGCACTGATCGATCGAAAATATGACGCCGCTGCGTCCAGCGTATGTCTTAGACCCAATGCGCCAATTCCGGTAGATCGGGCGTTCTGCCGCGACGGTGTTGCTGCCGTTAACGTAAAGGAATGAGCGGGAAATTTTTCGAAAGAAGCTGCGCGCTTGACGAGGATATCCGCGGGAATTCCCGAACGGTTAACGCATCGTTAACGCCGCGAGATAAAGCACGGATCTTGGCAGGCGCAGCTCGCTGGAACAGCGTCAGATCTGCCGCACCACGCCCGGCTTTCCCGGCGCGCATTCCAGCGCGTCGCGGTCCCACTGCGCCGCATTGGCCGCGGCCTCGTAGCTGCTGTGCAGGAACTCGAGCAGGGCCCGGTCCGGATCCGCGGCCGTCCGCACGGCGTCATAGGGCAGAATGAATTCGCCGAGCGCCTCGCTGAAGAACGCCGCCTCGGGGCGAACTTTGGCCGTGCGAAAGCCCGCCGGTTCGGGATAGGCGTAGCAATAGAACGCGGGGTAATCGATCGCACCCGAGCCCGGCCAGAAACCGGCGCTGCTGACTTCGTGCGAATAGGCCTCGGTGGCGACGTCATCCGACAAATGCGGCACGCCGCCGGGATGGCGCGGCGCACGTCGGCCGGAAAATCGCGTCACCGCGAGATCGAAGCTTCCCCAGAAGAAGTGTACCGGGCTGGCCTTGCCGAGGAAGCCGGTGCGGAACTGCTTGAACACCCGGTCGACGTTGACCAGGATCTGGAAGAAGCGTCCCGCGGCATCCGGATCGTAGGAAGCATGTTGGCTGTCTTGCGAGAACCGAATTGGATCCGGCAGCTCGTTGGGCATCTCGTCGATGGTGACCTCGATGCCGAGTTCGGCGAGCGCGGCCATGACGGCGGCATAAAAACTCGCGACCGAATGCCCGGCCAGCGCAAACTGCCGCTGCGCGCCGTCGCTGGTGGTGATGCGCAAGGCGTGATCGATGAAGTCGAGGTCGATCTGGAACGTCCCGTTGCCGTCGGGTATCGGCGACGTCGTCAGCCCGCGCGCGGTGACGTAAAGCGCGACGTGCCAGGAATGGTTCAGCCAGTGCGCGCGCACCAGGCGGATCTTGCCGATCACCTGCGTCCATAGATGCAGCGTCGCACAGGTGTCGCGCCAGGCCGACGTGGGCAGTTCCGGCCAATAGGCCTGCGGGGCGTTGCTCATGAAGGTCACTCACTGTCAAAAATTCGTCGCAGTCATTCCGGGGCGATGCGCCAGCATCGAACTACGATGTGCAATTGCACATCTGAGAATCTCGAGATTCCGGGTCTGGTCCGCCGGACCATCCCGGAATGACGTGCTTCCTCGCATCAACCATGCAGTTTTTTGGCGGTCTCCGCGATCACACGTCCTTGATAGCGTGCGCCCGCCAGTTCGTTCTCGCTCGGCTGGCGGCTGCCGTCCCCGCCGGTAATGGTGGTGGCGCCATAGGGCGAACCGCCGGTGACCCCGTCGAGCTTCATCTGGCCGGCAAAGCCGTAATTCAGCCCGACGATGGTCATGCCGAAATGCAGCAGGTTTGTGATCACGGAGAACAGCGTGGTCTCCTGGCCGCCATGCTGGGTCGCGGTCGAGGTGAAGGCGCCGCCGACCTTGCCGTGCAGCGCGCCCTTGGCCCACAGGCCGCCGGCCTGATCGAGGAAATTCGCCATCTGCGACGCCATCCGGCCGAAGCGGGTGCCGGTGCCGACGATGATGGCGTCGTAATCGGCGAGGTCTTCGATCTTGGCTACAGGGGCCGCCTGATCGAGCTTGTAATGCGAGGCTTTGGCGACGGCTTCGGGCACCAGTTCCGGCACGCGCTTGATGTCGACCGTGGCGCCGGCCTCGCGCGCACCGTCGGCGATGGCGTTGGCCATGGTCTCGATGTGGCCGTAGGTGGAATGATAGAGAACAAGAACCTTGGTCATGGTGGAATCCGTAGAGTTGAGTTTGTGAGAAGCAAAAAGATCCCGTCATTGCCGGGCTTGACCCGGCAATCCATCAACCTTCGCAAGATTTCTTGAAGCGGATGGATGCGCGGGTCAAGCCCGCGCATGACGAGTTTCGTAGGTGAGACTTACGCCGCGTCGACCAGCACCAGCTCCGAATCTTCCAGCGCGGTGATGGTCAGCCGCGCTTCGTTTGAGATCGCGGCGCCGTCGCGGGCGTTGACGAACACGCCGTTGACTTCGACGCTGCCCACCGCCGGCACCAGATAGAGGTTGCGGGCCTTGTCGGACGTATACTCCGCGCTCTCGCCGGCCTTCAGCGTGGTGGCGAGCACCCGCGCATCGGCACGGATCGGCAGCGCGTCGTTGTCGGCCGCAAAGCCGCTGGCGATGGTGACGAACTTTCCGGATCGATCCGACTTCGGAAACGGCTTGGCGCCCCAGGTCGGTGCGCCGCCCTGCGTGGTCGGCTCGATCCAGATCTGGAAGATCTTCGTCCGGGTCGGTTCCAGATTGTACTCGGAGTGACGCACGCCGCTTCCGGCACTCATCACCTGCACGTCGCCCGCTTCAGTGCGGCCCTCGTTGCCGAGGCTGTCCTGATGCGTGATCGCGCCTTCGCGAACATAGGTGATGATCTCCATATTGGCGTGGGGATGCGCGGGAAAGCCGCTGTTCGGTGCGATCTCGTCGTCGTTCCACACCCGCAAGGAGCCATGGCCCATATTGTTGGGGTCATAATGGCTGCCGAACGAGAAGTGATGCTTGGCTTTCAGCCAGCCGTGATCGGCGCCGCCGAGTTTTTCGAAAGGTCTGAGTTCGATCATGGGATATTCCCTTTGGTTTGAACTTGGGAAATCGCCGGTGACAGAACTGCCGTCCGATTTCCGTTGACACTGTGGATAGGCCTCCGTTGGTATGATATAAATAGAAACTATCGAAACACATTGCTTCTATAATCGCTCCAATAGGGTCGCGCCGATGGCGAAACTGCCGGACTTCGAAGGCTTCGCTATATTCGCAAAAGTCGTGGAATTACGGTCGTTTGCGGCTGCCGCGACCGAACTGGCGCTGTCCAAGGCGACGGTGTCCAAGGCGGTGACCCGGCTGGAAGTCCGGCTCGGCGCCCGGCTGTTCAACCGCACCTCGCGGCGGCTCGCCTTGACCGATGCCGGACAGAAACTGGCCGAGCGCGCGGCGCGGCTGTTGTCGGATGGCGAGGCGGCGGAGAACGAGGCGCTGGCGCAATCGGCTACGCCGCGCGGGCTGGTGCGGCTTGCGGTCCCCATGACCTTCGGCGTGCGCACCGTGGCGCCCCTGTTGCCGGAATTCCTGAGCCTCTATCCGGAGGTCTCGATCGACCTGCATCTCAGCGACGCCACCGTCGATCTGATCGGCGAGGGTTTTGATGCCGGCCTGCGCATCGCGCGGCTGCCGGATTCCTCGCTGATCGCGCGCCGGCTATGCGCGATGCCGCGCTACACCGTGGCGACGCCGGCCTATCTCAGGCGCCACGGCCGGCCAACGCATCCGATGCATCTCGCTGAGCATAAATGTTTCGGCTACGCCTATCTCTCGACGCCAGGCGTCTGGCGCTACACCAATGCGTCGGGCGAACAGGCCAGCGTGCGCCCGGCGGGACAGCTGCGCGTCAACAACGGCGAAGCGGTGATGCCGGCGCTGCTCGCCGGGCTCGGCATTGCCGATCTGCCGGATTTCATCGTCGGCGACGCCATCGCGTCAGGCGAGGTCGAGGTGATCCTGCAAGGCTGGAAGCAGCCCGAAGGCGCGGTGCATCTGGTAACGCCCCCCGGCGGCCCGCGCCCCGCCCGCGTCGAAGTGCTGGCGGAGTTTCTGGCGAAGCGCCTGGCGATGGGGAAGAAGCGCTGACTTCACTCTCACGCTGCAGGGGAGGGTGAAGGAAGTGCGACTATCGCAACGATGGCGGTTTCGGGTTACGCTGCCTCCAACCAACCAAAACAAAATCACCGGGGAGAAACCGTCATGAACCGCCGCGAACTCCTGAAAGCCGCTGCCATCCTGCCGCTGGCGCAAACCGCGCTGTCGAATACCGCTTTCGCACAAGCCCCGTGGCCGTCGCGCAATATCACCATGATCGTGCCTTTCCCGGCCGGCGGCCAGGCCGATCTCGCCGCACGCCCGGTGGCCATGGCGCTGGAGAAAATTCTCGGCAAGCCCGTGCTGGTCGACAACCGTGCCGGCGGTGGCGGCGGTTCGGTCGGCAACGCGGCCGCGGCGCGGGCGGAGCCCGACGGCTACACCCTGCTGATGACGCTGTCGTCGCTGGCGGTGCTGCCGGAGGCCGACCGGCTGTTCGACCGTCCGGTGGCCTACGAGGTCTCGCAATTCGCGCCGGTCGCGCGCGTGCTCGCCGATCCCACGCTGCTCGCGGTGCCGGCGTCGGCGCCATGGAAGACGCTGCAGGATTTCGTCGACGACGCCAAAAAACGCCCCGGCGCAATTCCCTACGGCTCCTCGGGCCCCTACGGCACGCTGCATGTGGCGATGGAAATGTTCGCGGCTTCCGCCGGCATCAAGCTGCTGCATGTGCCGTTCCGCGGCGCCGCCCCCGCGTTGACGGCGCTGCTGAGCGGCACGGTGCAGGCGATGGCGTCGGCGCCGGGCACACTGAAGCAGCAGGTCGACGACGGCAAGATGCGCGTGCTGGCGAACTGGGGCGCGCAGCGGATCGCGAGTTTCCCCGATCTGCCGACCTTCCGCGAACTCGGCTACAAGGACGTCGAGTTCTACATCTGGGCCGGGCTGTTCGCGCCAAGCGCGCTCCCGGCGCCGGTGCTGACGCGGCTGCGCGAAGCGATGGCGCAGGCCGTGAAGGCGCCGGAGGTGACGAAAACCTTCGAGACCGCCGGCAGCCCGGTCGCCTACCTCGACGCGCCGGAATTTTCAAAATTCGTCGCGGAGGATTCCGCGCGGCTGATCGCGGCGGTGAAGAAGATCGGCAAGGTGGAGTAGGGGAGGCCGCGCCTCAACCCGGCGCCTGACAGACATCGATCCATTGCGCGCCGGTCAACGCCGCCATCCGCATCGGTGCGATGCGTACCGCGCTGTGGGTCGAGCCCGCGGCCGGCACCACCTCGTCGAACGCCTGCAGCGAGACGTCGCAATAGATCGGCAACGGCGCCTTCAGACCGAACGGACAGACGCCGCCGACTTCGTGCCCAGTGATGTCGGCGACTTCCTCGACGCCGAGCATCTTCGGCTTGCCCCCGAAACGCGCCTTGACCTTCCTGTTGTCCATCCGCGCGGTGCCGGCGGCGACGATCAGCACCACGCGATCGCCGATCCGCAAGGACAGCGTTTTCGCGATTCGGCCCGGCTCGACGCCATAGGCTTCGGCCGCCAGCGCCACCGTCGCCGAACTGTCAGGCGATTCGATCACGGCGATATCGGGGGCATTTTCGGCGAAGAACGCGCGGACGGATTCGAGACTCATGCAACGGCTGCTTCTGCGGGGTTAGGCGGCGCGGACTTCGTCCGCGGCCAGTACATTCCGCAAAAGCATGCAAAAGTGAAGAGATTTGCAAGGCGGAATGCTTCGATTGGCCTGTTCGTGAACAGTTCTCGTCCCGGCCGAACGCCGCCGGGGACAACGCTGCCTTGCGCGACAGGCCGCGAAGCCCGGCAGCTATTGCGTGCTTCGATCGCTGGCATCGGCAAGGAAAGCTTCAAGCGTGTTTGCCGCGCCGTCCGGCATCGTCAGGCCATGACGGGGATAAATCTGCTTCGCAGCGTACGCGCCTGCATTATAGGTCAGCCAGACCTTGTCCTGTTCGTCCTGCCAGATCAGCGCTTTCATCGGGAGATCGATCGCCAGCGTCGCGCTCTTGGCCATCAATGGCGTGCCACCCTTCGGGTTGCCGAAGATGATCACCACTCGCGCCCGCATATCCAGTCCGGCTTCCTTGGCCGCGGCGGCGTGATCGATCCGGCTGAAGACGACCCATCCGCCCGGCGCCTTCGACTTGACGGCGGCTTCGAATTTCTCGGCGGTTTCCAGAACGGAGTATTTGCTTGGTTTGGTAATCAGGCCGCTGTCGGCGAATGCCTGCGAGAGCGTCGTCGCGAACAGAATTCCTGCAATAGCCGCAGTCCGTAAAATCATGTCGATAATCCTCCGCATCTGCAACGGAAGCGCGAACGGCGCGACCCCGCGTGCATGGTACCAGTCTGGGCGCCACACCGCTGTGACGATTGGTTGATGACTCGCCGGCGCTGATGACGCCCTCGTGATGTCCGCGGCTCTCTCCCGTCTGTGTTCAGGTAAACGACTTCAGAAGTCCGGGCAATTCGGACAATGCCTTGATGCGGATGTCGGGCTGCAGACCGAGTTCATCCATTTGCGTCCGGATCGCCTTGAACATGGTCGACGGCGGCACGAGATCGTTCTTGACACACGCCAGCGCCATGGCCTCCGGCGTCACCCGTTCGATCCAGGCGACGTTGAGGCCGAATGCCTTGGCGCCGCAGGCATCCCAGGGGTTCGAGGACACGAACAGCACTTCGGCGGGCCTCATTCCGAGCCGGTCTTCAATCAGGCTGTAGGCTTCCGGGCTCGGCTTGAAAATTCGCTTGGTGTCGATGCTGATGGTGGCATCGAGCACGTGGTCGAGCCCGCTGTTGCGGACCAGCGCGGCGAGCATGTCGGTGCTGCCGTTGGAAAGAATGGCGAGCTTGCGATCCTTCATGGCCGCGAGGGCCGCGTTCGCGTCCGGGTACATATCAAGGTGCAGATACTTTTCCATGATGTGCTCGAAGGCGCCCTCGTCGTATCGCAGTCCGAGCACCCGGAGGGTGTAGGCGAGCGAATCCCTTGTGATGATCGAGAAGTCCTCATAGCGCCGCATCAGCGACCGCAGCCAGGTGTATTCGAGCTGCTTGATACGCCAGATCTGGGTGATCATCTCGCCATGGCCGGGATACGCCGCTTCGGTGACGGCGGCCACCGACTGGATATCGTACAACGTACCGTAGGCGTCGAACACGATGGCCTTGATGGTCATGCGTCACCGGGGTGCGGGGGTGTGGCGCGACGAATGATGGCGCAGATTCCGGTCATCCGGGCGATAGGATGTTCGACAAACAAGCGGCATGCGGCAAGCGCTTGCTGCAGCGAGTCCGGCGAACGGGCCGGGGCGAGCTGACGTGAAAGGACGCGGCCATGCGCCCGTCCGAGGGCGCGCGCGGAACGCGTCAGCGCGTTCAGGCTGCCGTCCGCCTGCACCGGAGCAAGCATCGTCCGTACGAGAGCCAGATATGGCGGCCAATAGGCCAGATGCCTGTACATGCTGGCAATGAGGTAAGGATCCGTGTCCTCCCCGAATCCATTCAGTTCCTCGATCAGCCGTTGCACTTCGGGTGACAGATTCGCCATCGGCGGCAGTGGAGGCAGTTCGGTTTGAGCCGCGCCGGGCGCAGTTCCCCAGGGCTGAACGGGTTCGGCGTTCGTTGGATCGTAGTGTTCCAGCAATGCCGAGAGTGTGACCAGCGCCAGCGCATTGGTGTGGTGATAGCTGTCCAGCACTTTCAGGATATTCGTCAGTGCACCTGGTTCAATTCCGGCCGCGGACAGCAAGGCGGTGGAAAACGCAGGTGCGTCCGGCAGCGCCAGGGTGCGGCGAGCCGCTTCGGCGTGCGCGGCGGCCGCTCCCAGATAGAGCGGTCGCACCGTCGACCACGCCCACGGCAAGGCGCCCGGCATGGTCGCGAGATTGCGCCAGATCAGGTTGACCACACTCGTGTTGAGGGTCGTGCGAATGTCGGAGTAGATGTCGGCAATTTCGCCGGTGGCTGCTGTCTCGAGGACAGAGGGCACGCTCTCTTGCTGAATCAATGTGACCTCCAGGTGGCGCGTGGATCGTTGCTGGAGCCAGATCGCGTCAGATCCCCAGCAGCTTCCGCGCATTGGCCTTCAGCACCTTCGGCCGGATCTCGTCGCGGAT
>JAUXWB010000502.1 GCA_030684475.1 Reyranella sp.
GAAGTGCATCTCGATTTTTATGACACCGTCGCCCTGGCAGGCCTCGCAGCGTCCGCCCGTGACGTTGAACGAGAAGCGCCCGGGCGTGTAGCCGCGCTCCGTCGACTCGGGCAGCTGCGAGAACCAGTCGCGGATCGGCGAGAAGGCGCCGGTGTAGGTAGCGGGATTGGAGCGCGGCGTGCGGCCGATCGGCGACTGGTCGATGTCGACGATCTTGTCGAGATGGCCGACGCCGTCGAGGCCGCTGTGCACGCCGGCATGCTCGCGGGCGTTGTTGAGCCGCTTGGCCAGCGCCTTGTAGAGCGTCTCGACGATCAACGTGCTCTTGCCGCTGCCCGACACGCCGGTGACGCAGGTGAAGGTGCCGAGTGGGATGCTGGCGGTGACGTTCTGGAGATTGTTCTCCTTGGCGCCCTTGACCGTTAGCCAGCGACCGCCCTTGCCCTGAGGGGGCGGCTCGCGCCGCACTTTGGGAATGGGGATCTGACGGAAACCGGAGAGGTACTGGCCGGTGAGGCTGGCGCTGTTGCGCATCACCTCCTCGGGCGTGCCCTGGGCAATGACGTGGCCGCCGTGCGCCCCGGCGCCCGGTCCCATGTCGACCAGATGGTCGGCAGAGCGGATCGCGTCCTCGTCATGCTCGACGACCAGCACCGTGTTGCCGAGGTCACGCAGGCGGGTCAGCGTCTTCAGCAGGCGGTCGTTGTCGCGCTGGTGCAGGCCGATCGACGGCTCGTCCAGCACATAAAGGACGCCGGTGAGGCCCGAACCGATCTGGGACGCGAGCCGGATGCGCTGGCTTTCGCCGCCCGACAGCGTGCCCGAGCCGCGGTCGAGCGTGAGGTAGCTCAGGCCGACATTGTCTAGGAAGCCCAGCCGCTCGTTGATCTCCTTCAAAATGCGCTCGGCGATCTCGCGCTGCTTGGCGGTGAGCTTGGGCGGCAGGTCGAGGAACCACTTCACGGCATCGCCGATCGAGAATTCGGTGACCTGGCTGATGTGCAGCCCGCCGATCTTCACGGCCAGCGCCTCGGGCTTCAGTCGCGCGCCGCCGCAGACCTCGCACTTGCTCTCGTGCTGGAAGCGCTCCAGTTCCTCGCGCACCCAGGAAGAGTCGGTCTCCTTCCAGCGGCGGTCGAGATTGGGGATCACGCCCTCGAACGGCTTGGTGGTCTGGTACTGGCGAATGCCGTCGTCGTAGCGCATGGCGATGGATTCACCGCCGCTGCCGTTGAGGATCGTGTCGCGCACCTTCTTGGGCAGGTCGCGCCACGGCGTCGACATCTTGACCTTGAAGTGCTTGGCGATGCTCTCGAGCGTCTGCATGTAATACTGGCCCGAGGAATCGGCCCACGGTGCGATCGCGCCTTCGCCGAGCGACAGCCGATCGTCCGGCGCCACCATCTCGGGATCGAAGAACATTTTTACGCCGAGACCGTCGCACGCCGGGCAGGCGCCCTGCGGGGCGTTGAAAGAGAACAGCCTGGGCTCGATCTCCTCGATGGTGAAGCCGGAGACCGGACAGGCGAAGCGGGCGGAG
>JAUXWB010000507.1 GCA_030684475.1 Reyranella sp.
CGCGGCCTCGATGGCGATCGTTTGCCGGAGGCGATCGACGCTGCACCCGCTCGCGGGCCGGAGCACAGCGGAGGATGGCGGCGGAGCGACTTTCTTGCCTCGCGAGGAATGGGCGAAGCCCAGGGGAAGAAAGTCGCTCCGACACCGTTGCGGCTCAGGCGATCGAGGCGCAGCCGTCCTACGGCTAGATCAAGCCAAGGAGAGGCCGTGGGTCTGCGCGCCGAACAGCATCCTGAGGAGGAGACGTGGCTGACCTTGAAGGTTCCGCGCAAGAGGTCCGGCGCCCCAGGCGGAGAGAAAGAAGCCGTGGCGCAGAAAAAGGACGGCGTCCGCATCGTCCCCGAGGCCAACCGGGCGCCGACAGTGACTCTCCATGGGATGCAGTGTCAGCCGCGCCATGCTGGGGGCTCTTGGTCAAAGCGCTAAGCGACCGCCGCGTACATATCGCCGCATCATAGCGCGCACTCAACGCGCCGATCTTTGCCAGCCTCTTCGACAGAGAGGATGGTGAGACCGTCACCGTCTCTGGTCATGCGGTCGCAAGCCAGCCGGCGAGTAGGTCGGACCTTCCACGGTGCGCTGCCCGGCCGACGGCGGGATATACAGTGCCATGCGCGCGAAGGCGGTGATGCCAGCGAGAACGGCGCCGCCGACGGCGAAAGCCTCGTGCCAACCTCCGGTGGGCACGCCGATCCCCGCCAATCCGAACGATACCTGGTAGCCGGCGATGGTTGCCGGCACGGCATAGAGGAGCCCGATGAAGACGCGGATCAGCGGCGTGCGGACGGTGGCGAAGGCAATCCGGCCGAGCGCCAAGGTCGCGCCGCCGACGAGGAAGCCGACGATGAGCGCGCCGATAAAGCCCGAGCCGCTGTGAAAGGCGGCGAGGCCCGCGGTCAGTCCGGCCAGGAAAGGAAGCGCATAGATAGCGAGTGTGAACAGCAGCCAGCAGAAAAATCCGAGACCGAAGGCGCCGAGAACAAGGCCGGCGATAAGCATGGTGGATCTCCGTGACGAAGGGTCAAACGGTTGCGCCGTCCACCACCACCCTGGCGCACCTGAACTATAGCCAAGAATCAGCGGCGCGGGGAGTGGAATTCGCCGAGACGCTTGACGGTTTCAGATGCCAAGGTCGCAATGACAGAACGACGACGACGGGCCGCACAAGAGATAAAGGATGATCGGATGAAACGACGCGACCGCAAGACCGACCTCCTTGTGTCGCAAGTCCGACGCTATCTCGAGCCCGGTCCGATCGTGCTGGTGACCTCGGCGTTCGGTGACGCCCGCAACATCATGACCATGGGCTGGCATACGGTGATGGAGTTTACGCCATCCCTCGTCGGATGTGTGATCGCGGGTGGCAATCACAGTTTCGAGCTAGTCCGGCGCAGTGGGGAATGCGTGATCAATCTGCCGACGACGGCACTCACCGACCAAGTCGTCGGTATCGGCAATTCGTCCGGCGCAGAAATCGACAAGTTCAAAAAGTTCAAGTTGACACCGGCAAAGGCGCAGCGCGTGACCGCGCCGCTGATCGCCGAGTGCCACGCCAACTTCGAATGTAAGCTCGCGGACGGCAGCCTGATCGACAAGTACAACTTCTTCATCTTCGAGGTCGTGAAGGCGCATGCCGCGCCCTCGCCGAAGCACCCCGAGACGCTACACTATACGGGCGACGGCGTGTTCATGGTGTCGGGCAAGATCATCAGCCGGCGCGCCAAGTTCAGGCCGCAGATGCTGTAGCGCTGCCGGCGTCGTCGATCGTCGAATGGCGGATTGGGGGCGGCGCTCACGCGCCGCCCGTCCCGAACCGCCAGACCGGAATGCCGAGCTTCCTGGCCTTGTCGGCGAGGTTCTCCTGGATGCCCGAGCCCG
>JAUXWB010000513.1 GCA_030684475.1 Reyranella sp.
TCTCGGCATCATCGACCGCACGACCCGAAAACTGCGCCGCTTCACGGCGCCCCGGCCGGGGCGCCGTGAAGCCGGTACCCCAACTCAATCTGTCACCCATCCTCCCGGTCCATAGTGTTACCCTTCGTCCCGGTTGCTCAATCAAACTCCTCCCTCGCGCGTAGCGCGGGGGAGGTGGCCGCGAAGCGGACGGAGGGGGTCGAAGCCGGGGAGGAGAAGAATTCAGAGGGACTATGCTAGAACGCGTCAAATCGGTTGGAGGAAGTTTATGGTCGCCAGCATCGGGCATTTCATCGGCAACAAGCTCACGCCAGGCAAGAGCGGCCGCACCGGCGACGTCACCAATCCGGCGACCGGCGAGCTGACGGCCAAGGTGGCCTTCGCGACCGCAGCCGAGGTCGACGCGGCCGTGGCGATCGCCAGGAAGGCGCAGGTGGCCTGGGCCGCGACGCCGCCGCTTCGCCGCCAGCGCGTGATGTTCAACCTCAAGAGCCTGGTCGAGAAGCGCACCGACGATCTCGCCCGCCTGATGTCGCTCGAGCACGGCAAGACCTTCGACGATGCCAAGGGCGAGGCCGGCCGCGGCCTGGAAGTGATCGAATTCTCCTGCGGCATCGCCCATCACATGAAGGGCGATTTCACCGAGCAGGTCGCCTCCGACATGGACAGCTGGTCGATCCGCCAGCCGTTGGGCGTGGTGGCGGGCATCACGCCGTTCAACTTCCCGATCATGATCCCGTGCTGGATGGGCGCCATGGCGGTGGCCTGCGGCAACGCCTTCATCCTGAAGCCGTCGGAGAAGGACCCTTCCGCGCCGATGCTGCTGGCCGAGCTGTTCGCCGAGGCCGGCGCGCCGGCCGGCATCTTCCAGGTGGTGAACGGCGACAAGGCGGCGGTCGATGCGCTGCTCATGCACCCCGACGTTCCGGCGACCTCCTTCGTGGGCTCGACCGCGATCGGGCAATACGTCTATCACACCGGCACGCAGCAGAATAAGCGCGTGCAGGCGCTGTGCGGCGCCAAGAACCACATGGTGATCATGCCCGACGCCGACCTCGACCAGGTGACCGACGCGCTGATCGGCGCGGGCTATGGCGCCGCCGGCGAGCGCTGCATGGCGATCTCGGTCGCGGTCGCGGTGGGCGACGTCGGCGACAGGTTGATGGCGAAGCTGGCGCCGCGTGTCGCCGCGCTCAAAGTCGGGCCGGGACTCGATCCGCAGTCGGAGATGGGACCGCTGGTGACGCGCCAGCACCGCGACAAGGTGATGGGCTACGTCGACCTGGGCGTGAAGGAAGGCGCCAAGCTGGTGGTCGACGGCCGCGGGCTCAAGCTGCAGGGCTACGAGAACGGCAACTTCATGGGCGGCTGCCTGTTCGACAACGTCACCACCGGCATGACGATCTACAAGGACGAGATCTTCGGGCCGGTGCTCTCGGTGGTGCGCGCCAAGGGCTTCGACGAGGCCATAAAGATGGTGAACGACCACGCCTACGGCAACGGCACGGCGATCTTCACCCGCGACGGCGACGCCGCGCGGGCCTTCGCCAGCGGCGTTCAGATCGGCATGGTCGGCATCAACGTGCCGATCCCGGTGCCGGTCGCCTACCACAGCTTCGGCGGCTGGAAGGCCTCGATCTTCGGCGATCATGGCATCTATGGCATGGAAGGCGTGCGTTTCTACACCAGGCTGAAGACGATCACCGCGCGCTGGCCGACCGGCATCCGCTCGGGCGCCGAGTTCGCCTTCAAGGCGCGCAACTGAAACCCGCCCTCCCCAGGCTCGGCACGGCGCTCGCGGCAACGGTCGCCGTCGCGCTGTGTGGCGCCTGCGCGGCAATCACGCCGCTCGGCATTGCCGCCTCGATGGCGACGTCGGCCAGCACCCACTACGCCATGAACACCTTCTTCAGCGAGGACAAGTTCAAGCGCGATGCTCGGGCAGCCTACGAGCGGGCGCCACCCTGTTCCAGCATGAGCCACGGCGTGCAGAACGGCCGCGCCGTCACGCTGGTGCGCGACACGGCCTGGTTCGCCTTCTACGAATCCGCCGACGGCCGCCGCCTCGCGCCGTCGTCGGGCCAGGGCCTGGTCATGGTCGACTACGAGATCACCAACCGCAGCAACACGGACATCATCGTGACGCCACGCCGCCTCACGGTGACCAACGCCCAGGGCCAGCTGTTCAACGAGAAGGTGGGGGTCGGCGGCATCCAGACCGACCAGCAGACACCCGACGAGGGCGCGATCCTGCCGGCCGGGCAATCGTGGATCATGGTGTCGGTGTTCGACGTGCCGCCGGGCGACTATGCGCTGATGGTGCCGAACGGCCGCACCGAGGCCGATCCCGAACCGACCTGGGTCGACGGCTGCCGCATTCCGCCGCCGACTTAGGAACGGACGTCCTCGATCATCATCGCCGCCGCCTTGTCGGCGATCATGATGGTGGGGGTGTTGGTGTTGCCCGAGGTGATGGTGGGCATCACGGACGCGTCGACAACCCGCAGGCCCTCCAGGCCGAAGACGCGGAGCCGCGCGTCGACCACCGCCGTCGGATCGGAGGGCAGGCCCATCTTGGCCGTGCCGATCGGGTGGAAGATGGTGGTGCCGATGTCGCCGGCGGCCTTGGCGAGCGAGGCCTCGTCGTCGCCGACGCTGGGGCCGGGCAGGTATTCCTCGGGCCGGAAGGGACTTAGCGCAGCCTGCTTCATCAGGCGGCGCGTGACGCGGATCGCATCGGCCGCCACGCGGCGGTCCTCTTGTGTCGAGAGATAGTTGGGCGCGATCACGGGCTTGTCGGCGGGATCGGCCGAGCGCAGCCGGATCGTGCCGCGCGAGGTCGGGCGCAGGTTGCAGGCGCTCACCGTGATGGCGGGGAAGCGATGCAGCGGTTCGCCGAACCTGTCGAGGGAGAGCGGCTGGACGTGGAACTCGATGTTGGCCCGCTCGTGCTCGGACGAGGACATGGTGAAGATGCCGAGCTGCGAGGGCGCCATGGTGAGCGGGCCGGTCTGGAACAGCGCGTATTGCACCCCCATCAGCGCGCGGCCCAGCAGCGAATGGTAGGTCGTATTGAGGGTCTTCACGCCCGCCACCTTGAAGATGGCGCGCTGCTGCAGATGGTCCTGCAGGTTGCGGCCGACGCCTTGGCGGTCGAGCACCGGCGCGATGCCGTGCTCGCCGAGCCACTCGGCCGGGCCGACGCCGGAGAGCTGCAGGATCTGCGGCGAGCCCACGGCACCGGCCGCGAGGATGATCTCGCCCCTCGCCCGCGCCTCGACGATCTGGCCGTTCTGGCGGAAGCGCACACTTGTGGCACGCTTGCCCTCGAACAGCACTTTCTCGACCAGCACGCCGGTCTCGAGCCGCAGGTTGGGCCGGGCGAGCACCGGCTTCAGGAATGCCTTCGCCGCGGACATGCGGAGCCCGCGCTTCTGGTTGACGTGGAAGTAGCCCACGCCGTTGTTGTCGCCGGTGTTGAAGTCGGACGTCCTGGGGATGCCCATCTCGGCCGCCGCCGCGATCACGGCATCGAGCACGTCCCACTTCACGCGCATCTCCTCGACGCGCCACTCGCCCCCGCCGCCGTGATGCTCGGTGTCGCCGAGGAAGTGCCCGTCGAGCTTCCTGAACACCGGCAGCACGTCGTCCCAGCCCCAGCCCGTGAGGCCGAGCTGGCGCCAATGGTCGTAGTCGCCAGCCTGGCCGCGCATCGAGATCATGCCGTTGATCGCCGAGCAGCCGCCGATCACCTTGCCGCGCGGGTAGTTGAGCGCGCGGCCGTTGAGCCCGGGTTCCTTCTCGGTCTGGAACATCCAGTCGGCGCGCGGATTGCCGATCGCGAAGAGGTAACCGGCCGGAACGTGGAACCAGATCCAGTTGTGCCCCCCCCCCCCCACCAACACCACCCCCCGGGT
>JAUXWB010000514.1 GCA_030684475.1 Reyranella sp.
TCTCGGCATCATCGACCGCACGACCCGAAAACTGCGCCGCTTCACGGCGCCCCGGCCGGGGCGCCGTGAAGCCGGTACCCCAACTCAATCTGTCACCCATCCTCCCGGTCCATAGTGTTACCCTTCGTCCCGGTTGCTCAAGGTGCGCGGGAGCGCACATTGCCATCGGCGACAATCCCTACTCCGCCGCGACGCGGGTCGGTTGGCGCATAAAGGCATCGCGGTTGTCGCGGGCGACGTGGCCGCGCTTCACCACCATGCGGTGATTCTCCTTGCGGGCGGCGCGCTTGATGTCGGCGAGCGCATCGCCGTCGCACAGCACCAGGTCGGCGCTGTTGCCTTCCCTGATGCGGCCCTGGTCGGCGAGGCGCATCAGGTCGGCGGCGCTGGCGGTCGCAAAGAACAGCGAGTCGCGGCTAGAAATGCCGATGTCGCACATGTATTCGAGCTCGCGCGCGTTCTCGCCGTGGCGGTTGTGCGGCGTGCCGGCGTCGGTGCCCATGGCGATGCGGCCGCCGGCCTTGTAGTACATCTGGGTCGCCTCGATGTGGCGGTCGAACACGCGGCGGGCCTTGTCGATCACATAGTCGGGGATCGAGCGGTCGCCGTCGTCGTGGCCCTTCAGGATGTTCTTCACGGCCGCCAGGGTCGGCACCAGCCAGACGCCGCGCGCCTTCATCTCGGCGCAGCACTCCTCGTCCATGAAGATGCCGTGCTCGATCGAATCGATGCCGCCGCGCACCGCGTTCAGGATGCCGAGCGCGCCCTGGGCGTGGCTGGCGCAACATTTGTGGAAGCGATGGGCTTCGCTGATGCCGGCCTTCATCTCCTCGGCCGAATAATGCGCGTCCTCGGGATTGACGCCCGGCGTCATGACGCCGCCGGTCGCCATGATCTTGACCAGGTCGGAGCCGGCATGGACCTGTTCGCGCACGGCTTTGACGACCTCGTCGATGCCGTCGGCGATGCGGCCGGTGCGGTTGCCGTGGCCGCCGGTCATGCAGATCATGCGGCCGGCGCAGCGCATGGTCGGGCCCAGGAATCTGCCGGCATTGAAGGCGTCGCGCAGCGCGAACTCGATATAATCCTTGCCGCCGCAGTCTCGCACCGCGGTGGTGCCGCCTTCGAGCGTCTGGCGCATGAACTCCATGCCGCGCACCGCGATCTGGGCGGCGCTCAGGCGATCCTGCGCCGCCCCGGGATTGCCCTCGGCGCCGGACAGCGAATGGACGTGGCAGTCGATGATGCCGGGAATGAGCGTGCCGCCGGAGGTATCGACCCGCTCGCCGGCGAAGCCCGCGAACTCGGCCGCGGGCGCCACGCGCTCGATCTTGCCGGCTTCTTCCAGGACCGCCTGCCCGTCCAGGACCTTCTCGCCGTCGAACAGACGACCGCCGACATACAACGTGGCCATGACTCAACCCCCGACACTGATACTGGCGGCACTTTGCCCGCTTGGAAGCGGGGCAGCAATCCCCACTATAGGCTTTTTCTTACCATAATCCTGCTGAACCTGCAACTCTAAGAAATGCGCTGGTTGCAACCCAGGGGATCGGCCGGCGCATCGCCGCCCATTGCCTTCAACCGCTCGATCTCGGCGTCGATGCCCGCGATGTGCGGGTTCCATTTGCGCGCCAGCTCGAAGGCCGCGACCGCGCGGGCGTTCTCGCCCATCTCGGCGCGGATCATGCCGAGGCCGGAGTAGGCGCCGAAGTGGCGCGGCTCGCGCTTCACCGTTTCGCAGATGTCGGCGAGCGAGGCCGGGAAGTTGCCCATCAGCCAATGGACCGTGGCGCGCTTGTTCCAGGCCTCCGACAGCTCGGGTGCCGTCTCGATGAGGTGGGTGTAGGTCTCGACCGAGGCCGTGAATTGCTGCTGCTGCATCTCGGCCATTCCCCGCAGCATCATTTCGCGCTGCTTCGGATCGGGCACCATCGTCCACTGCTCCCAGATCGCGGCCTCCAGTGACTGGATGGCGACCGGATCGGTGGCGGTCTGCAGCTTGGTGAAAAGCGTGTCGAGCACGGTGCCGCTCCCGGCGCTCTGCGCCATGACGTTGGCGCCCAGCATCAGGCCCAGCAGGGCGGCAAGGCAAGAGCGAATGAGGGTCATCGATAAACCACCGGTGTCATCCCGAACGAAGTGAGGGACTTTTCGCGACGCCGCTTAAGGACGCCGTCGCTGTGCTTGAGATGACATGATCGAGCAGCGCGCTGGGCCGGGCAATCGGTATACCGGAGGCGCGTAGGTCAGTCCGCTCCGCTGGCCCAGGGCGTGATGCCGCTATCGTGGCACCACTGGAGATAGAGCTGGCGAAGCTTCGGCGTATCGGTCCAGGCGCCGTCACCACCATCGGCATTGAGATAGGTAAGGCGGCCAGTCATGGTGATCTGGACGATGCACGGCTCGCCACCCTCGCATCCCCAGCTGTCGACATTGCCGGCAGGCTCGAACACATAGTCGCCCGGCCCCGCGATGCTGCCGTCGCCGAGCCGGCGGCGACCGGAAAGGCCCAGTGCGTGAACATGGCCATCGTGGCGATGAAGCGGGATCCTGATGCCCGGCTCCACTCTCAGCTGCAGCGTGCGTTCACTGCCGCGGAAGTGAAGTGGTCGTGCCGATACCCCTTCCCCCAGCGGCATCCACGGCAGTTCTGTCGTCCGGATCGGAGACTCAGTGATGTTGGCAGCAGTCATGGCTAAACTCTCCTTTATCTTAACGTCAAGATAATATCCAATATCTTGATGTCAAGACAAATGCCCCATAGGTTCTGACGATGACGGATTTCCCTACGCAGACAGATCGGACCGGCCAGCTCATCGCTCAGCGCCGGCGCGAAACGCCGGGCATCCCGCTCGACGGTATGGAGATATTGTCGCGAGCGAACCGCCTCGTTCGGCTCAGCCGGAAATGGATTGAGCCCGTATTCACGCGGCACGGCCTGGATACAGGTGAATTCGATGTCCTTGCGACGCTGCGCCGGTCGGGTGCCCCCTACTGCCAGCGGCCGACCGAACTTTATCATTCGCTGATGATCACCTCAGGCGGTCTGACCGATCGCCTCAACCGGCTGGAGAAGAAAGGGTTCATCGAGCGGATCGTGTCCGAGACAGACCGGCGCAGCGCATTGGTGCAACTGACCGCGACTGGATTGAAGACGACTAACGCCGCGTTCGTCGAGGACATGGCCATCGAAAACGAACTGCTCCGCGTGCTCGGCGATGCCGAGCGGCGGCAGCTGGCAACACTGCTCGCCCGATTGCTGGGCGATATCGAGCAGCGCGACTAGTTGAGCGCTGCCGGCTTCGGACCGCCCGTAGCCCAGTCGAGCAGCTCAACCGTATGAGCGATCGGCATGCCGGTGCCGGAGGCGATGTTGCCGATGCAGCCGAAGTTGCCGGCGGCGATCACATCGGGCTTCACGCTTTCGATGTTGGCGACCTTGCGGTCGCGGAGCCGGCGCGACAGGTCGGGCTGCAGGACCTGGTAGGTGCCGGCCCAGCCGCAGCAGAGATGGCCCTCGGGCACGTCCTTCACGACGAAGCCGGCATCGCGCAGCAGCTTCTTGGGCTGCTCGATCACTTTCTGGCCGTGCTGCATCGAGCAGGCCGAATGGTAGGCGACGGTGAGGCCCTTGGGCTCGACATTGACCAGACCGATATCGACCATGACCTCGCTCACGTCCTTGGCGAGCTTCGCCACCCGCAGTGCCTTCTCATGCCACTCCGGCTCGGCAGCCAGCATGTTGCCGTAGTCCTTCACTGTCGTGCCGCAGCCCGAGGCGTTGACCACGATGGCGTCGAGCCCGGCGCCGTCGATCTCCCCCAGCCACGCAGTGATGTTGGCCTTGGCGAGCGCGATCGCCTGCTGGTTGCGCCCGACATGCAGCACCGAGGAGCCGCAGCAGCCCGAGCCCGCGACGTTCACGACCTCGATGTCGTGGCGCGTCAGCAGCCGCACGGTGGCCTCGTTGACCTCCGGTGCCAGCACCTGCTGGCCGCAGCCCGGCATCAGCGCCACGCGCTTGCGCTGCAGGCCGAGCGCCGGAAAGACCTGAGGGCGATCGACCGGCGACGGCGGGAGCACCCGGTCGGGCACGGCCTCGAGCATGGCACGCAGGCGGCGCAGAAAGGTGGCGCCGCCGGGATCGGAACTGGTCGCGGGCAGGAGCGGCGCCAGCGGCTTGGCGAGGCGGCCCAGCACCATGGCCCAGCGGAAGGCCGCGGGGCGCGGCATGAGCCAGGCCAGCAGCCCGCGCATGAAACGGTCGGGCAGCGAACGCGCAAAAGTTTCCTCGATGTGATGCCGACCATGATCGACCAGATGCATGTAGTTCACGCCCGAGGGGCAGGTCGTCATGCAGGAGAGGCACGACAGGCAGCGGTCGATGTGACGCACCTCCTGGGCCGTCGGCGCGCGATCGTCCTCGATCATCGACTTGACGAGATAGATGCGCCCGC
This sequence comes from Reyranella sp., assembly GCA_030684475.1. GTDB lineage: Bacteria > Pseudomonadota > Alphaproteobacteria > Reyranellales > Reyranellaceae > Reyranella. The sequence continues at coordinate 4,461 of JAUXWB010000514.1, forward strand.
GCGGGCTGTCGCGCTCGTCGCCCAGCAGCACGTAGGTCGGGCAGGTCGCGGTGCAGAAGCCGCAATGCACGCACTTGCGCAGGATGTCGTTGCTGCGCGCGGTCTCGGGATCGGCGAGCTGGGCCAGGGTGAAGGTGGTTTGCATGAGCGATCAATCAATCCTGTCGGCGACGACTTCCCGTCGTCCCGACCGAAGTCGAGCGAAGCGAGACGCAGTGGAGGGGCCTTGCCTGCATATAGAAGGTCCCTCCACTTCGCTTCGCTCCGGTCGGGACGACGGGAAGCATCAGCCCATCCGTCCCGGGTTGAAGAGGCGCTTGGGGTCGAAGCTCTCTTTGACGCGCGATGCGAGGGCCGCAAGGGCTGGCGGCTGTGGGTGGAAGACGGGCACTGCCGCGCGCACGGCTTCGGGCGCGCGCATGAGCGTCGCATGCCCGCCCCTCACACCGATGCTTCCGCGCACGATGGCATGATCGGCATCGGCGCTCGCCGGCAGGGCGAGCCAGACGAGGCCGCCCGACCAGTCGTAAAAGACTTCGGCCGACGGGCGCTGCGCCTTGATGCGCGCCACGATGGCGGGTCCCTCGGTGGGTGGGCAGGAGATCTTCCAGACGACGGCGTCGGGTGCCGCCTCGAGCGGCGCCACGTCGCGGACCTCGCGCCAGAAGACGCGGCTTTCGAGCGTGCCGAGTTCGCCCATTTTGGCGCCGCTGCCGGCCAACAGCTCCCGCAATGCCTTCAGCCGCGCCTCGACCGAAGGCGCCACGCCTTCGATGCGGAGCGCCGTCCTGCCCGGCAGATGCGCCGCGCCCGAGATGTCGTGCGGGCTGCCGAGGGCGGCACACATCGCTGTCACCGCCGCCGCATCGTCGAGGCCGAGAAGCAACAGGGTGCGCGTCTGGTCGGGTGCCGGCAGCACTTTCACCGACACCTGGTCGAGCACGGCGAGCGTGCCCCAGGAGCCCGCGAGCAATTTGGAAAGATCGTAGCCGGTGACGTTCTTCATCACCCTGCCGCCCGACTTGAAGATCTCGCCGCGGCCGTTGACGCCGCTGAAGCCCAGCAGGTGATCGCGCGCGGCGCCGGCGGAAAGCCGCCGTGGCCCCGCGAGATTGCCCATCACGGCGCCAACCAGCGTCCCCTGCCCGGCTTCGCGGCCGAGCAGCGGGCCGAGGTCGGGCGGTTCGAAGGCCAGCATCTGGTTGCGCTGCGCCAGCAGCGCCTCGACGTCGCCGATCGGCGTACCGGCGCGCAAGGTGACGACCAGCTCCTCGGGCGCGTAATCGACGATGCCGCTTATTCCCGAAAGATCGAGCACCTGGGCGCACGCCATCGGCTTGCCGAGGGTGGTCTTGCTGCCCTGCCCGCGCACGTCGAGCGTCGTGCCCTCAGCCAGCGCCCATTCCACCGCCTGCCGCAGTTCCTCGGCCGACCGCGGCTTGATTGTTGAGGTCATGGGTAACTCATGCTGCCGTCATGAGCCCTCTCCGCCCGCGCGCAGCGTGGGGGGAGAGGGAGGGGACCCGTGCGAAGCACGGGGAGGGTGAGGTGGTCAGTCGGCGATTCAACACATGCACCCCGTCCCATGGAGACGCCACCTCACCTTCCCATTGCTCCGCAATGGGCCCCTTCCTCTCCCCCACTTCGTGGCGGAGAGGACGATGAGATGCGAGCTCGACAAACGGCATCCCACATCAGAACCGCGGGATGTCGGGGAAGGGCAGCTTGTTGTGGTGGACCACGACGCGGCCGAGCTCGGCGCAGCGGCGGAGCTGGGGGAAGACCTTGCCGGGATTGAGCAGGTGGTCGGGGTCGAAGGCGCACTTCACGCGCATCTGCTGGTCCAAGTCGATCTCGGTGAACTGCACGCCCATCAGGTCGCGCTTCTCGATGCCGACGCCGTGCTCGCCGGTCAGCACGCCACCGACGCGCACGCAGAGCCTGAGGATATCGGCGCCGAATTCCTCGGCGCGGTGCAACTCGTCGGCGTCGTTGGCGTCGAACAGGATCAGCGGATGGAGGTTGCCGTCGCCGGCGTGGAAGACATTGACCACGCGCAGGCGGTGCTTCTTCGACATCTCGCGCATCTCGGCCAGCACCTCGACCAGCCGGCCGCGCGGCACCGAGCCGTCGAGGCACATGTAGTCGGGTGTGATCTGGCCGACGGCGGGGAACGCGGCCTTGCGGCCGGCCCAGAACAGCTCGCGCTCGCGCTCGTCGTTGCTGACCCGCACCGTGGTGGCGCCGCGGCCGCGCGCGATCTCGGCCACGCGCTCGACCAGGTAGTCGACCTCGACCGGCGGGCCGTCGAGTTCGACGATCAGGAGGCCCTCGGCGTCCATCGGGTAGCCCGCGCCGACATAGGCCTCGGCGCATTTCACCGCGTCCCTGTCCATCATCTCCATGCCGCCGGGGATGATGCCCGAGGCGATGACGGCGGCGACGCAATCGGCGGCGCCGGCCTCGGTCGGAAAGCCCAGCAGCACCGCGCGCGCGGTGGTGGGCTTGCGCAGCAGCCGCACCGTCACTTCGGTGACGACGCCCAGCAGGCCCT
>JAUXWB010000517.1 GCA_030684475.1 Reyranella sp.
TCCTCGCCGCCGCGCGCGTGCTCGCCGAGGTAGGCGTCGAAGGCGGCCTGGTCGCGGCTTGCGACGACGTAGGCTTTCAGGTGCTGCTCGTCCTGGCCGTAGAGGCCGGGGCTGCCGCCGGGATGGGCACCGAACGGTGCCACGACAATGGCATCGACGAAGGCTGAGGGAATCTTGGTGAGGCGCGCCTGCTGACGCACCGTGCTCGATGGCACGATGCGGTCGACCGAGCAGATCACGTGCTTCGCCGCCTGCGCCATCAGCAGGTCGAAGTAGCCGGCGCCGAAATACTGCACGTTGCCTTCCTCGTCGGCCTGCTGGCCGTGCAGGAACACGACATCGGGCTTGATCGCCGGCACTTCGAGCAGCGGCCGGCCGCCTTCCTGGATGCGCGCCTTGTGATAGCCCTCGGGATTGACCTTCGGCAGGTCGGTGCCGAGATCGGGGATCAGCCCGTAGGGCAGGTCGCAGGCGGCGGCGCGCAGGCCGCCGGCGATGCCGGGCCCGTCCATCTCCAGCACCTTTATCGCGCCGGACTGCGCGGCGCGCCGGAAGTTGGGCGCGAGCCCCAGATGCTCGAAGCTGATGAAGACGCAGGCCGTTTCCCTGACGCAGCCCGCGCCGATCAGCATGTCGGGCGCCACGCTGCCGGGCGCCGGCACCAGCGTGAGGTCGCGTACGCCCTTGGCGATCAGGCCGCGCACCAGCGCCATCGGCTGGCCGTGGAAGATCCAGCCACCGATGCCCAAGGTCATGCCGTCCCTGACGACGGAGAGCGCGGTGTCGAGGTCGACGAGTTTCTTGGAGGCGACCATGGGTTTACCTCCGCAGCATGTCGCGGGCGATCACCAGACGCTGGATCTGGTTGGTGCCCTCGAAGATCTGGTTGATCTTGGCGTCGCGCATGAAGCGCTCGACGGGGAAGTCGCGCATGTAGCCGGCGCCGCCGAAGATCTGGACCGCGTCGGTCGTGACCTTCATGGCGGTGTCGCTGCAGAAGCATTTCACCATCGAGGACTTGGCCGAGAAGCTGGCCCATTCCCCGCGGTCGGCCATGCGCGTGCAGTCGTAGAGCAGGCAGCGCGCCGCCTCGGTCTGCATCTGCATGTCGGCCAGCATGAACTGGATGCCCTGGAACTCGGCGATCGGTTGGCCGAATTGCTTGCGTTCGCGGCCGTAGCCCACGGCGGCATCGATCGCGCCCTGCGCCAGCCCGACCGAGATCGCGCCGATGGTCGGCCGATTGAGATCGAGGATGCGCATGCAGGTCTTGAAGGCCTGCCCCTCGGGACCGATCA
>JAUXWB010000531.1 GCA_030684475.1 Reyranella sp.
CTTCGGCTCTCGTCGGCAAACGCGACAAGACGACCAAGAAATCGGTGATCTTCGCCGACAAGGCGGCCGACTGGATCATCACGGTCGGCGGTCTCGGCGTCATCCTCGCCGTCTTCGGCATCATGCTCTTCCTGCTCCAGGTCGTAGTGCCGCTGTTCATCGGCGGCTCGACCGTCGCGATCGTCAGCGGCAGGGCGCCCGACAAGCCCGGCACGGTCGTCATGGACCGGGTCGACGAGTACCGGACCCTCTCGGTTGCCGTCACGACGCGCGGCGACCTGAGCGCCTTCCATGTCGCGACCGGCAAGGCCATCGAAGCGCCGACTTTCGACTTCGGCGGCATGACCGCGACCGCCTTCGCGCGCACCATCGCCACGGGGGATATCGCCTTCGGTTTCGCCGACGGCAACGTCCGCTTCGGCAAGACCGGCTTTGAGGTCAAGGTGATCCCGGCGGCCGACGTGCCGGCCGGCGCCACGGCACTCGATCGGGACGACCGTACCGACGGTCGGCAGATTTTCACGACATTGCCGGGCAACCAGGCACGCCAGATCTCGATTTCCGCCACCATGGCGGAGCCGCAGGAGATCGCTCCGGGCGCCGCCATCGTCGGCATCGACTATCGCGTCGGCGGCACGGTCGAGCGGCCGACCCGCGCCTTCGTCACCGTGGATGACAAGGGAATCGCGCGACTCAGCCTCGCCGAGACCAAGGTCAATCTCCTGACCCGCAAGGAGACCACGGACATCACCACCTCGACCCTGCCGGCATTGCCGGCCGGCGTGGTGGTCAAGGCGGTCCTGATGACCGAGAAGGCGGATCAGGTCTACATCGCCGAGAAGTCCGGCCGCGTGCATCGCTACGACACGCGCGACATGAACGCTCCCAAGCTTGCCGAGACGATCGACCTCCTGCCGCAGGGCGTCGAGCTGACGGTCTTCAGTTTCCTGATCGGTGAACAATCGCTTGTGGTTGGCACGTCGGATGGCTCGGTCGACGTCTATTTCCGCCTCCAGCAAGCGGGCGCGCGCTCGACCGACGGCTATACGCTGGTGCGTGCGCACCGGCTCGAGAGGCAGGGCGCAGCCATCGTGGCCATGGATGTTTCCAAGCGCAGCAAGATGTTCGTGACCGCCGATGCCAAGGGCGAGGCCTGGATCCGCCACAGCACGACGGAGCAGACGCTCCTGCGCCTGCGCCCGCCGGCGGATTTCGGTGCGGTGGACTACAAGGCCGTGGCTTTCGCGCCGCGCGACGATGCCGTGCTGGCGATTGCCGGCGGCGGACGCTATGTCGAATGGAATGTGTCCATTCCCCACCCGGAGACGACGTGGTCGTCGATCTTCGGCAAGGTCTGGTACGAGGGCTACAAGGCGCCGGACTACACGTGGCAGTCTTCCTCCGGCACCGATTCATTCGAACCCAAGTTCTCGCTCGTACCTCTGATCTTCGGCACCCTGAAATCGACCTTCTACGCGCTGCTCATGGCGGTGCCGCTGGCCCTGGCCGCAGCCATCTTCACGTCCGAATTCCTGCACCCCACCGTTCGCTCCGTCGTCAAGCCGGCGATGGAGATGATGGCCTCTCTGCCATCCGTCGTGCTGGGTTTCATCGCCGCGCTGATCGTGGCACCCATCGTCGAGCAGCACATCACCAGTGTGCTGCTCGCCTTCGTCTTCGTGCCGCTGACGCTGATCGCCGCCGCCTACCTGTGGCAGTTCATGCCACAGACCCAGGCTATCCGGTTGAGTGGCGTGCCTCGTTTCATTCTGATGTTCGTGGCGTTGGCTGTCGGCCTGTGGCTCGCCAGCGTTCTCGGCGGTCCGCTGGAGTGGCTGATGTTCGCCGGCGACTTCAAGGCTTGGGTCAATCGTGACCGCGGCTCGCCGGTCCCGTTCATGACGGTGATCCTGCTGCCTGCGGCATTCCTCACGGCATCGTACGCGCTGCGTCGGTTCGGCCCCGGCCCGCGCATCGATGGCTTGCTGCGTCGCGCGAGTGGCTCGCAGGCGGCGGCACTCGACGGCGGGCGCTGGCTCGCCCTCATTGTTGCCGCCCTGATGCTGTCCTATGTCGTTTCTTCACTGCTCGCCGGTGTCGGCTACGATCCGCGTGGCGGCATGATCGACACCTACGTGCAGCGCAATACGCTGGTCGTCGGCTTCGCCATGGGCTTTGCCGTCATTCCGATCATCTACACCATCGCCGAAGACGCGCTGAACTCCGTACCGGAGCATCTGCGCGGCGCCTCGCTCGCCTGTGGCGCCACCCAGTGGCAGACGGCGACCAGGGTCATCCTTCCGACGGCGGCGAGTGGCGTGTTCGCGGCGGTGATGATCGGCATGGGTCGCGCCGTCGGCGAAACCATGATCGTGGTCATGGCGGCGGGCAACACGCCGATTTTGGACATGAACATCTTCAACGGGCTGCGCGCGTTGTCGGCGAACATCGCGGTCGAACTGCCCGAAGCGGTGCGCGACGACTCGCTCTATCGCATGCTGTTCCTCGCCGCGCTGACGCTGTTCGTCATCACCTTCGTGGTCAACACGGTGGCCGAGGTCATTCGCCAGCGCTTCCGCAAGCGCGCGGTCTCATTGTGATCGATCGGGGGGGAACACAGATGACTGCCGTCAATATCGATACCGCCGCCCCGGCCGCCAAGGCAAAATCGTCGGTCTACCGCCGAGCCCATGCCTCCGACTTGAGCGCCGTCGGCGAGCCGTTCCAGTGGGTGCTGGGCGGTGCTTTGGCGCTGGGTTGCATCTTGATTGCGGGACTTCTCCTGCTGGTCTTCTGGAACGGGCTCGTCACCTTCTGGCCGAAGCCGATCGAGGTCGTCCGCCTGACCGACGGGGCGATGGTGGCCGGCGAGCCGTTCCGCAGCGAGAGCTTTCGCGTCACGGCAGATCAGCTCGCCAAGGTGCCAGCCGACAGACGCGCCGCCATCGCCAACAACGACGGTTTCGCCAACCGCACGCTCTACCGCATCGGCAACTACGACATCTACAACGACGACTTCCGCTGGGTGCCTGACTACGACGTGGCTTCCGTGGAGCGGCCCGCCGATATGGTCTATGTCGAACGCCTCGAATGGGGTCCCCTGATCGGGCGCATCAAGAGCGCGGTCGTCAACGGGGTCGCGGTTCCGGCCGACCGCCTGTCTCCGGCGGGCCTCGCCGCCGCACACGATGCGGCCCGTGCTCGGTGGGCGCAGATCCAACACATCGAGCGCGATTTGATCGGCGACGTCAATCATACGATCGAGAAGGCCCGACTGCGAGTGCGCAGCGTCGGACTCTCCGCCGGCGTCGACAGTCCGGCCTACAAGGCGGCCCAGCAGCGTTTCAATGACGAGGACGTCAAGCTCCAGGAGCGGTTCCAGGTGCTTGCCAAGCAAGCGCAGGCGTTGCGCGCCGAGGATGCCAAGGACACGGTCACCTTCGCCGAGATCGGCGGCAAGGAGAAGTCGGTGCCCCTGTCCGCCGTGGTGCGGTTCTTCCGGCCGAACGAACTCACCGTCTTCGGCAAGATCGGTGTCTATCTCGGTCGCTGGTGGGAATTCCTGTCGACGGAACCACGCGAAGCCAACACCGAAGGCGGCATTCTGCCGGCGATCTTCGGGACGGTGGCGATGACCCTGTTGCTGGTGATCTTCGTGGCGCCGTTCGGCGTCATTACCGCGCTCTATCTGCGCGAGTATGCCCGGCAGGGCCGTCTGGTGGCGGTCGTGCGCATTTCGGTCAACAATCTGGCCGGCGTGCCGTCGATCGTCTACGGCGTGTTCGGCTTGGGCTTCTTCGCCTATATCGTGGGTGGCTCGATCGACCAGGTGTTCTTTCCCGAACGGCTGCCGAGTCCGACATTCGGCACCGGCGGCCTGTTCTGGGCGGCGCTGACCCTGGCGTTGCTCACGGTGCCGGTGGTGATCGTCGCCACGGAGGAGGCGCTCGCCGCAGTGCCGCGCTCCATGCGCGAGGGCTCGCTGGCCTGCGGGGCGTCGAAGTGGCAGACGATCCGACGCATCGTCCTTCCTCGCGCGATGCCCGGTATCATGACAGGAATTATTCTCGCCATGGCGCGCGGCGCCGGTGAGGTGGCACCGTTGATGCTGGTCGGCGTCGTCAAGCTGGCGCCGGAGCTGCCGATCGACGGCTATTTCCCCTTCATCCACCTTGAGCGCAGCTTCATGCACCTGGGTTTCCACATCTACGACGTGGGCTTCCAGTCGCGGAATTCCGAGGCCGGCAAGCCGATGGTGTTCGTCACGACCCTGCTTCTCATTCTGCTGATCGTCGTCATGAACGCGGCAGCGATCTACTTCCGCAACCGCTTGCGCCGGCGCTTTGCCGGCAGCCAATTCTAGGATCCGACGGAGAACCACATGCCCGACGGCAGCCAAGTCGAATACGACAAGACAGTCTATCATCCCGTGCGCGGC
>JAUXWB010000537.1 GCA_030684475.1 Reyranella sp.
ACCTCGATCAGCTGCTCATGGCGCTCGACGCGGGAGCCGGCGGGGAATTCACCAGTGGCGCTGTAGGGATATTTGGCCTGGATATCGACCGGGATCACCACATGGTCGCTGAGGGTGGCGTAATCGAAGCCTAGGGCCTCGCCGGCTACCACCAGTCGCGTCAGGTGCTCGGGTGCCGCCAGCGGTCCGGCGGTCGGCGCATTGAAGCCGATCAGCATCGTGTCATCCTCCCAATTGTGGCGGCCATACTACACGATGCGGCCGGAGGCGTTTGACGCTATGTTTTGGTCATGATGAAGACGGGCGTTTCGTTGGCCGCATTGATGGCCGAGGCGGGTGAGCTGCGTGATCGCGGCCACGGCCGCTTGATCTCGGATTCACGCAAGGTGTTCATTCCGCTCACTCACCTTTGTCGCGACGTCTGCCACTACTGCACCTTCGCCGAGCGGCCGCGCGCCGGCCAGCCGGCCTATCTGTCGCCCGACCAGGTCCTCGCCATCGCCCGCGCCGGCGCGGCGGCAGGCTGCACCGAGGTGCTGTTCACCTTGGGCGACAAGCCGGAGCTGCGTTACAGCGCGGCGCGCGAGGCGCTGGCGGCGCTGGGTCACGAGACCACGATCGGCTACCTGACGGAAATGTGCGGCCGGGTGCTGCGCGAGACCGGATTGCTTCCGCATGCCAATCCCGGAATCATGACCCGCGAGGAGATTGCGGGCCTGCGCGCCGTGACGGCGAGCCAGGGCATCATGCTGGAATCGACCAGCGAGCGGCTCTGCGAAAGAGGCGGCGTGCATTTCGGCTCACCGGACAAGCATCCGGCGGTGCGGCTTGAGACGATCCGTCTCGCCGGCGAACTGAAGGTGCCGTTCACCACCGGCATCCTGATCGGTATCGGCGAGACGCGTGACGAACGCATCGAGGCGCTTGAAGCCATCCGCGACCTGCATGCCGAGCATGGCCATATTCAAGAAGTGATCGTCCAGAATTTCCGCGCCAAGCCCGACACCAAGCGGGCCGACGCCGACGAGCCCGATCTGCAGGACCTGCTGTGGACCATCGCCATGGCCCGTAAGATCCTTGGGCCCGACATGAACCTCCAGGCGCCGCCCAACCTGTCGCCGGGTGTCTATCCGCGCCTGATCGCGGCGGGACTGAACGACTGGGGTGGCATTTCGCCGGTGACGCCCGACCATGTGAATCCCGAAGCGCCGTGGCCTGCCATCGACGAGCTGGCGCGGCGCAGCGCCGAGCTCGGCAAGGTGCTGGTCAATCGCCTGCCGCTCTATCCCGCCTATGCGCGCGATCCCGACACTTGGCTCGCACCCGAAGTCGCCGCGCAGGTGCGGCGCATGAGCGATGCCGAGGGCTTCGCCCGTGACGACGACTGGTCGCCCGGCGAGACCACGCCGCCGCCCGCGCCGCGAGTTCTCGTGAGCGAGGTCGATCCTGCGATCGTCCGCGCCGTCGACCGCGCGACGTCAGGCCAACGCCTCGATCTGCCCGAAATCCTGCGCCTGTTCGCGGCCCGCGACGCCGACTATCGCCACGTTACGGGCGCGGCCAATGCGCTCCGCCAGGCCGTCAGCGGCGACGTCATACGCTACGTCGTCAACCGCAACATCAACTACACCAACATCTGCTATTTCCGCTGCCGCTTCTGCGCTTTCTCCAAGGGCCGCACCCACGAGGATCTGCGCGGCGCGCCCTACGATCTGGCGCTCGACGAGGTGAAGCGGCGGGCCGTCGAGGCCTGGGAGCGCGGCGCCACCGAAGTCTGCATGCAGGGCGGCATCCATCCCGACTACACAGGCGAGACCTATGTCGCGATCTGCAAGGCGATCAAGGAAGCGGTGCCGGGCATGCACATCCACGCCTTCTCGGCGCTGGAGGTGACCCAGGGCGCGGCGACTCTGAAGCAGCCGATCCCCGATTTCCTGGCCAGCCTGCAGCAGGCCGGCCTCGGCACCCTGCCGGGGACCGCGGCGGAAATCCTCGACGACGAGGTTCGCGCCATCATCTGCCCCGACAAGATCAACACCGCCGAGTGGCTGGGCGTGCAGCGCGCTGCGCACAAGCTCGGCCTGCGCACGACCTCGACCATCATGTACGGCCATGTCGAGACGCCGCTTTCCTGGACGCGGCATCTCCTGGCGCTGCGCGACCTGCAGGTCGAGACCGGCGGTTTTACCGAATTCGTGCCGCTGCCGTTCGTGCACATGGAAGCGCCGATGTACCGCCAGGGCCGTGCCCGCCGCGGGCCAACCTTCCGCGAGGCGGTGATCATGCATGCGGTCGCGCGTCTGGTGCTGCATCCGGTGATCCCCAACATCCAGACCTCGTGGGTCAAGATGGGCCCGGCGGGAGCCGCGATCTGCCTGGGGGCGGGCGCCAACGACCTCGGCGGCACCTTGATGAACGAGAGCATCTCGCGCGCCGCCGGCACGCAACACGGCCAGGAATTCCCGCCCGATGCCATGGAGACGCTGATCCGCTCGATCGGCCGCATCCCGCAGCAGCGCGACACGCTCTATCGTCCCGTCCCGGAGGAGCGCCGCGCGGCGTCCTTGGTCGCCGCCGACCTCGTGCCGATCATCCTGACCCCGCCCCGCAAGCGGGTCGCTGCGGCGTGAAGGCCGGCGCGTTCGGCACGGAACGTGCGTCGAAATTCGAGCCTGACTGACCGGAGGATTGCGAAGGTGGCGGAGACTCACGACCCGATCGAGTTGGAGCTGTTCAAGAACGCGATTTTCTCGATCGCCGACGAGATGGCCCTCACTGTCTTCCGGACGACCTACTCGGGTGTGCTCAAGGACAACATGGACTATTCGACGGGCTTCGCCGACGCCGACGGCAAGCTCGCGGCCCAGGGTCTGACCCTGCCGGGCCATCTCGGCTCCGTGCCGACCGCGATGGAATCGATCATGCACCACTTCGGCGACGACATGGCGCCGGGCGACGTCTTCATCATGAACGACCCGTTCGACGGCGGCATGCACCTGCCCGACATCTTCGTCATCAAGCCTCTCTACCATGAGGGCGACCGGCTGGCCTTCGCCTGCACCGTCTGCCACCACATCGACGTCGGTGGCCGGGTGGCGGGATCGAACGCCTCGGACTCGACGGAGATCTACGCCGAGGGCCTGCGCATTGCGCCGATGAAGCTCTACGACAAGGGCGTCCTCAACAAGACCATCATGACGTTCATCGAAAAGAACGTCCGCTTGCCGGTCCAGCTGTTCGGCGACCTGCGCGCCCAGCTCGCGGCATGTCACATCGGCGAGAAGCAATTCGCCGAGCTCGTCGCGAAGTATGGACCGCAGCAGACCAGGGCCTATCTCAAGGAAGTCATCGACTATGCCGAACGCCTGACGCGCGCCGCGCTCCAGGAGCTTCCCGATGGCCAATGGAGTTTCGAGGACTGGATCGACGACGACGGCGTCGACTATGGAAAGCCGATCCGACTCTTTGTCACCATCACCAAGAAGGGCGGCCACATGGTGGTCGACTGGACGGGTACCAATCCGCAGGTCAAGGGCGCGATCAACAATACCCTCTCCTTCACCAAGGCGGCCTCCTACACCGGCGTACGCTCGGTGTTGCCGCAAGGCATTCCCAACAACGAGGGCGTTTTCCGCGCCATAGAAGTGATCTGCCCGCCCGGCACGGTCGGCAACGGCGTGCTGCCGGCGGCCTGCGCGGCGCGTGGCCTGACGGGCTTTCGCATGACCGACTGCATGTTCGGCGCGCTCGCCATGATGCTGCCCGACCGCGTGAAGGCGGCAGGCGACGGCGGCAATACCGGCATCTCGATCGGCGGCTATGACGCCGCCCGCAAGCCTTTCGTCTATGTCGACTTCACCTGCGGCGCCTGGGGTGCGAGGCCCTTTGCCGACGGGCTCGACGGTAACTCGCACATGTTCGCCAACATGGCCTCGCATTCGATCGAGGTCACCGAAGCGGAGCAGCCGATCCAGTTGCTGGCCTACGAGTTCGTGGCCGACAAGGCGGGCGCGGGCAAATATCGCGGCGGCGTGCCGTTCCTGCGCGACTACAAGTTTCTCGAAAGCGAAGGCATGCTGCAGGTCCGCTCCGACCGGCGCGATCACAGGCCGTTCGGCCTCTATGGCGGCAGCCCCGGCGGACCGTCGGAGAACTACCTCAACCCGGATGGCGAGAACCGACTGCTGCAGTCGAAGCTCACCATGACGGTGAAGGAAGGCGACATCTTCCGCCACGTGCTGGCCGGCGCCGGCGGCTGGGGCGATCCGCTGGAGCGCGATCCCGTGGCCGTGATGCGCGATGTTCGGAACGAGCTGCTGTCACTCGACAAGGCCCTGGCCGACTACGGTGTCGTGATCGACGTCAAGGCGTGGAAAGTCGACGTGGCTGCGACGGCCCGCTGCCGTGCCGACATCGCCAAGGCACGCGGCTGGACCGAGGTTCCGAAAGTCCAACGGCACGATCCGGTGCTTCTCGCGCGCGCCGCGGAATAGCGCACCATGACCGTTACCTACCGCGTCGGTGTCGACATCGGCGGCACCTTCACCGATATCGTGCTACTCGGATCCGATGGCACCATCCACACCAAGAAGATCTCTTCGAGTGTCGGCAACTACGCCCAGGCCATCGTCGACGGCCTGACCGAGGTCTTTGGCGAGACCGGCCTCGCCGGCGGTGCCATCGAGGAGATCCGCCACGGCACCACGGTCGCCTCCAACGCCATCCTCGAGCACAAGGGCGCTCGGGTCGGGCTGATCACCACCAAGGGCTTCCGCGACGTGCTTGAAATCCGTACCTTGCGCATGCCCAAGCTCTACGACCTCACCTGGACCAAGCCGCCGCCGCTGGTCGAGCGCTATCTGCGTAAGGTGGTCGACGAGCGCATCGACCATCGCGGCCATGTCGACCGGCCGCTCGATCCGGCCGATGCCGAGCGCGCCGTCGATGCGCTGCTGGCCGAGAAGGTCGAGGCGGTGGCGATCTGCCTGCTCAATTCGTTTGCCAACCCGGTCCATGAGATGATGTTGCGCGACATCGTCGCCCGCAAGGCACCGCGACTGCCGCTCAGCGTCTCGTTCGAGGTCCTGCCCGAGATCAAGGAATACGAGCGCACCTCGACCACCGTCATCAACGCCTATGTGATGCCGATCGTCGCCACCTATCTCAGGGCGCTGCGTCAGGGGCTCGATGGCGCCGGCATCCCGGCCCGCCTGCTGCTGATGCAATCGAACGGTGGGTTGACGACCGATGCCGCCGCCGCCGAGCGGCCGATGAACATCATCGAGTCGGGTCCGGCCGGCGGCGTGGTCGGCGCCCAGGCGCTGGCCCGCGCCAAATCGCTCGATAAGATCATCACCTTCGACATGGGCGGCACGACCGCCAAGGCTTCCATGGTCGAGGACGGCGAAATCGCCCGCGCCCACGAATATGCCGTCGGTGCCGGCATCATGATCGGTTCGCGCCTGCTGACCGGCGCCGGCTATACGCTCAAAGTTCCGGCGATCGACCTCGCCGAAGTGGGGGCCGGTGGCGGCAGCCACGTCTGGATCGATCCCGGTGGCGCGTTGCAGGCGGGTCCCGAGAGCGCCGGCGCCGCGCCCGGACCGGTCTGCTACGACATGGGCGGCGAGACGCCCACTATCACCGACGCCAACGTCCTGCTGGGCTACATCAATCCCGGCCATCTCGTGGGCGGTGCGCTGAAGCTCAATGCCGACAAGGCGCGGGTAGCCTTCGCCGAAAAGATCGCCAAGCCACTCGGCATGCCGGTCGAGCGGGCGGCCTATGGCGCGCACCTGATTGCGGCCTCCAACATGATCCGCGCCATCAAGGCGGTTTCGACCGAGCGCGGCCGCGATCCGCGCGAGTTCGCGCTGTTTGCCTTCGGCGGTAACGGCCCGCTGTTCGCCGCGGGCATGGCGGCAGCACTCGGCATCGCCCGCATCGTCGTGCCGCCGTCGGCCGGGCTTTTTTCCTCGTTCGGACTGCTCTACGCCGACGTCGAGCATCACTATGCCCGCACCTTTCGCCGCCTGCTGCGTCACGCCGATCTCGGTGAGATCGGAGCGGCTTGGGATGCCATGGCGAAGCAGGCAAGCGATCAGCTCGCCGTCGAGGGCTTCACCGGCGACAGCGCCCGGCTGAAGCGATCAGCCGCGCTGCACTACAAAGGGCAGAGCTACGAACTCACCGTGCCGGTGCCGGATGGCCCGATCGACGCCCGCATGGTCGCACATCTCGAGGAAGCTTTTGGCCAGGAACATGAGCGCACCTACGGCCATCGCGCCGGCCCCGATGAACCGGTCGAGCTGGTCGCGATCCAGCTCGTAGGCGCGGGTCTGCGCGCCGGCGGCGGCGTGCCCCAGAACGTCAGGTCGAGCAGGGCCGAGCCCACCGCGCAGGCATCGCGCAAGGCCTGGTTCGGCGACGAACATGGCTGGCTGGAAACACCGGTGCTGAGCCGGGCCGATCTCGCCTCAGGCCGCACCGGCCCGCTGATCGTCGAGGAATACGACACCACCTGCGTCGTCCCGCCCGGCGCGCGCGCCGAACGCGATGGCGCCGGCAACATCGTGATTACGCTCGGCGAATCCTAGGTTGCTGCCATTTGCGGCAGCCAGAGGGCGATCTGGGGCCAGATCGACAGGATCAGCAGCATCAGCAGCATGGAGACGACGAACGGCGAGGTGCCGATGATGACGTCGTCGATCCGGCCGCGCTTGCGCAGGCCCTGCACGACATAGAGGTTGATGCCCACCGGCGGCGTGATCATCGCCAATTCCATCAGGATGATGATCATGATGCCGAACCAGATCGGATCGTAGCCGGCGTTGATCATGATGGGCGCGATGATCGGCACGGTCGCCACCATCATCGACAGCGTCTCCATGAACGCGCCGAGGACGAAGTAGAAGGCTACCACGGCGATCAGGAGTTGGAGCTTCGAAAGGCCAAGGCTGGTGATGAACCGGTTCACCTGTCCGGTAAGGCCGATCGACGTGATGACGAAGTTGAGGAAGTAGGCTGCGAGCAGGATCGCCATGATCATGGCAGTGGTGCGCATCGTGCCTTCGAAGGCGTTGAGCATCGTGCGCAGCGTCAGCCGGCGGCTCCAGGCGGCGATGCCGACGGCGGCGATCACGCCGAGCGCCGCTGATTCGGTGGCGGTGGCCCAGCCGGCATAGATCGAGCCGATCACGGCGAGGAAGATGATCAGCGGTGGCAGCAGGTCGGGCAATGCCGCGATGCGCTGCTTCCAGCTCGTCGTCGTCGGCTTGCCGCCCA
>JAUXWB010000538.1 GCA_030684475.1 Reyranella sp.
ACCTCGCCGACAACATCCTGCCGCGCCGCGGCTCCTTCCTCGGCCCGGCCCACCACCCCGGCCGCGGCGACAAGCGCAATGCGAAGCTGCTCGACTCCACCGCCATGCTGGCGGCGCGCACGCTGGCGTCGGGACTGATGAGCGGCCTCTCGTCGCCGGCGCGGCCGTGGTTCCGTCTCGGCATCGGCAGCCCGCAGCTCTCGGAGATTCCCGAGGTGCGCCTGTGGCTCGATGACGTGACGCAACGCATGCTGCGCGTCTTCGCGCGCTCCAACCTCTACAACGCGCTCGCCGTCGTCTACGAGGAGCTGGGCGTGTTCGGCACCGCCGCCATGGTGGTGGTGGAAGACGTGAAGGACGTCGTGCGCGCCTATCCGCTGACGGCGGGCGAATACTGGCTGGCGCAGTCGGAGCGGCTCACCGTCAACACCCTCTATCGCGCGCTTTCCATGACCACCTTCCAGCTCGTCGAGCGCTTTGGCCGGGGTGCCGTCTCCCTGCAGGTGCGCGAGCGCTACGATCGCGGCGAGTGGGACCGCGAGGTCGAGGTGGTCCACGCCATCGAGCCCAACGAAGGCAGGGAGGTCGGCCGCCTCGACAACCGCAACATGCCCTTCCGCTCCGTCTGGTTCGAGAAGAGCGGCGCCGGCGACGCAGTTCTTTCCGTCGGCGGCTTCGAGGAGTTCCCGGCGCTCTGTCCCCGCTGGCACCTGATCGGCAACGACGTGTGGGGCCGCTCGCCCGGCATGGACGCGCTGCCCGACGCCAAGAGCCTGCAGCTCATGCAGATGAGTTTCGCCCAGGCGCTGGAGAAGATGATCAATCCGCCGATGGTGGCGTCGCCCAGCCTGCGCGGCAGCACCGCCTCGGGCCTGCCGGCCGCGATCACCTATGTGGCGGACACGCAAGGCGCGGGCTTCAAGCCGGCCTACCAGATCAACCCGCCGCTCGACCAGATGAGCGCCGCCATCGAGCGCCGCCAGCAGGCGGTGCGCGCCGCCTTCTATGCCGACCTGTTCCTGATGGCGACCCAGCTCGACGACGTGCGCTCAGCGACCGAGATCGCCGAGCGCCGCGACGAGAAGCT
>JAUXWB010000540.1 GCA_030684475.1 Reyranella sp.
CGCTCACACCCTTCAACTCGGCGACCTTGGCCGCCGTATGGGCGACGTAGGCCGGTTCGTTGGTTTTGCCGCGCTTCGGCACGGGCGCGAGGTAGGGTGAGTCCGTCTCGACCAGCAGCCGGTCCAGGGGAATGTCACGCACGATGCCGCGCAGGGCCTCGGCCGCCTTGAAGGTGACGATCCCCGAAATCGAAATATAGAAACCCAGGGCCAGCGCATGGTGCGCGACCTCGGGCCCTGAGCTGAAGCAGTGGATCAGGCCCGGAAAGGGCCCCTTGCCCGCCTCCTCCTCGAGAACATCGATGGTCTCGCGGTCGGCGTCCCTTGTATGGACGATCAACGGCAGGCCGGTTTGCCGCGACGCCGCGATGTGGGCGCGAAAGCTTTCGACCTGCTCGTCGCGCGGACTGTGCTCGTAGTAGAAATCGAGCCCGGTCTCGCCGATACCGACGACCTTGGGATGGCGCGCGGCCTCGATCAGCCGGTCGGGCGTACGCTGGCCCTCCTCCTTCGCCTCGTGCGGGTGAACGCCGACCGAGCACCAGACATGGTCGTGGCGCTCGGCAATGGCACGCACGCGCTCGAACTGGTCGAGCCTTGTGCCGATCGTGAGCATGCCGCCGACGCCCGCCGTCCGGGCGCGGGCAAGCACCCCCGCCTCGTCGCCGGCAAGCTCGGGAAAGTCGAGATGGCAGTGGCTGTCGATCAGCATGTCAGGTCGCCGCGGCCGCCGGTTCGACGAATCGTGGGAACACGCCCTGCGGCTTGGGCAACTGCGTTCCCGGCGCGAGTTCGCGGTCGAAGGCGGCGAAGGCCCGTGCGTCGGCCGGTACGGCGAGCTGGTCGAGGATCTTTCCCGTCGAGTCGGGCATGAAGGGCTGCGCCAGGAACGTCACCCGCCGGATGGTCTCGGCCAGGACCCACAGCACCGTGTCGCGGCGCACCGGGTCGGTCTTGGCGAGCGCCCAGGGCGCCTGCGCGTCGACGTAGCGGTTGGCGTCGGCAATCACCTCCCAGATCGAGGTGAGCGCGCGATGGAATGCCTGTTCGTCGAGGTCGGTCCGTACGACGGCAAGCAGCCCCTTGGCGCGATCGAGCAACGCCTTGTCGGCGTCGACCAGCGCACCTTTGGCCGGCACCTTGCCGTCGCAGTTCTTGGCGACGATCGAAAGCACACGCTGGCACAGATTGCCGTAGGCGTTGGCAAGATCGGCATTGAGACGGCCAATCAGCGCGCGCCGCTGGAAATCGCCATCGTTCCCGAAAGGCACCTCGCGCAGCAGGAAGTACCGCAGGGGATCGACCCCGAATTCCGCCGTCACGGTGACCGGATCGATGGCATTGCCCAGTGACTTAGAAATCTTCTGGCCCTCCGTCGTCCACCAGCCCGAAGCGAAGACCCGCTGCGGCATCGCCACGCCGGCGGCCATCAGGAAGGCCGGCCAGAACACGCAATGGAAACGAATGATGTCCTTGCCGACGACATGCAGGTCGGCCGGCCAGAACCGCCACAGCGGGTTGCTCTCGTCGGGATAGCCGCACTCCGTGATGTAGTTGGTGAGCGCATCCAGCCAGACGTATATGATGTGCTTGGGATCGCCGGGCACGGGCACGCCCCAGTTGAAGCTGGTTCGCGACACCGAAAGATCCTGCAGGCCGCCCTTCACGAAGCTGATGACCTCGTTGCGCCGGCTTTCCGGCGCGATGAAGCGCGGGTTCTTGTCGTAGAACTCGAGCAGCCGGTCGCCCCAGGCCGAGAGCTTGAAGAAATACGACGGCTCCTCGACCCACTCGACTTCGTTCCCAACCGGCCCGGCCCGGCGCTTGCCGTCGGTGCCGACTTCGGTCTCGCTCTCGGCGTAAAAAGCTTCGTCGCGCACCGAATACCAGCCGGCGTACTTGCCGAGGTAGATGTCGCCCGCGGCGACGAGCTTTTCCCACAGCGCCTGGCAGGCGGCGTAGTGGCGCTTCTCGGTGGTGCGGATGAAGCCGTCAGGGCTGAAATTCATCACGCCGATGAGGTCTCGGAACGACTGGCTGACCTTGTCGGTGAAGGCCTGCGGCGACAGGCCGGCTGCCTCGGCGGCTTTCTCGACCTTCTGGCCGTGCTCGTCGGTCCCGGTGAGAAAGTGCACGTCGTAACCGTCGAGGCGCTTGAAGCGGGCCATCACGTCGCACGCCAGCGTCGCGTAGGCGTGCCCGATATGGGGCACGTCGTTCACGTAGTAGATTGGTGTAGTGACGTAAAAAGTACTGCGGCCCGACATGATGACTGAACTCCGAACTGTCGCCCCTCCCGTGACGCTCCTCCGGGAGCGTCGGGTTCAGCGCTTCAGCGCATCGCCGTTTGCAGAGCCAGGAAACTGCCGAGCACCGTCTGCTTGCGGTCGAGATTGACGGCATCGGCACGGGACAAGAGGTGGGCGACCTTTTCCCATGCCTCCATCCAGCGATCAAGGCTGGCGGCGGCGAGCAAACGGCCGTTCAGGCCGCTTTCCGACGGCACGATGGCTGCAGCTTCCGTGCCCAGAGCCCAATGCCGCGCCAACCCCTTCAGCCAGCCGTCGAACAGATAGTTGAGCGAGCGCCAGTCGGCGTTGGCCTCCTCGCCGCGCTTGGCGAACCGCTCGGCGAAGGCGTGCAGACGCGACATGTCGAGTTCGGGCAGCGTCGCCAGCACCTCGACCATCTCGCGATAGAGGTCGAGACTCCCTGCCCCGGCGAGTTCCAAGGCGCGGCCGATGCTGCCTTCGGCCAGCCGCGCCAAGGCGAGCCTCTCTTCGGGCTTGGTGTCCGGCACATGGTCACCGATCAGGTGCACGACGGTCTCGTCGGCCAGCGGCTGCAGGGCCAACCGCCGACAGCGTGACCGGATCGTCGGCAACAGGCGGCCCGGCGCGTGCGCCACAATCAGCAAGACGGCGTTGGGTGGCGGTTCCTCAAGGATCTTCAGCACCGCATTCGCGCTGTTGCGATTCATCTCATCGGCCGAATCGACGATGGCGACACGCCATTTCCCCATCGCCGGTGTCATATGCATGAAGGCCCCGAGCCCACGCACGTCGTCGACGGCGATCTCGGCGCGCATGCGGCCGGTGTCGGGATTGAGGGAACGCCGGAGATGGAACAGATCGGGATGCGAGCGCGCGTCCACCAGCGCGCGTCCCGGCGCATCCGGCGCAACCTCGAGGCTCTCCGGGCCATCGCCGAACAGGCCGCCTTCGTGCTGCCCGCACAGGAGGAATCGTGTGAAACGCCAGGCGAGCGTGGCCTTGCCGATGCCGCGCGGACCGGTCAACAGCCAGGCATGATGCAGGCGCCCGCTTTGCTGGGCGGCCAGCATGGTCTTCTCCGCATCGTCGTGGCCGACGAGCCGCGGGCTGCGCCACGGCGGTGGCCAGTCATAGGGCCACTCCAGCTTCTCGAGCTCGGCCGGATCGGCGCTCGTCTTGCCCCTGGCCACGCCTCAGGCTCCCAGCCGTCCGACCACGGCCTCGGCGATCGCCGCTGCGATGGCTTCGATGTCGCGCGTGGCGTCGATCACGAGGCAGCGGCCGGGGTCAGCCGCTGCAATTTCAAGAAATCCGGCGCGGACGCGTTCGTGGAAATCCTTCGGCAGCCCCTCGTAGCGCGTTTCGCTGCCACGCCTTGCTGCCGCACGGCCGAGGCCGATTTCCACGGGAAGGTCGAGAATCAAGGTGAGGTCGGGGCGGAAGTCACCGACGGCGATGCCGTACAGCTTGCGCAGCATCGACCGATCGAGGCCGTATCCGTATCCTTGGTAGGCGACGGTCGAATCGGCAAAGCGGTCGCTGATCACCCAGGCGCCGCGCTTCAACGCCGGCCACACCGTCGATCGCAGATGATCGCGCCGGGCGGCGAAATGCAGCAACGCCTCGGTCGTGCCGTCCCAGCGCTCGGCGGGCCCTTCCACCAGCAGCTTGCGTACCATCTCCGCGCCCGGGGCGCCGCCGGGCTCACGGGTCATCACGATCGCATGGCCGCGCCGCTCCAGCCACTCTCCAAGGTGCGAAATCTGCGTCGACTTCCCCGCCCCCTCGCCGCCTTCCAACGTAATGAAACGCCCCGCCGCGGGGTCAGTCACGACAGCCAGCCCAACAGATAATGCTGGATCATCGTGGTTACGCGGCCGATTACACCCAGGCGCGCGACGTCGGCGCCGGTTTCCAGGGGATATTCGATGATCCTGCCGTCCGGGATGGTGACCGCGACGGTGCCGACCTTGGTGCCCTTCGAGAGGGGCGCGGCTAAGGGTCCCTCGAAGCGCGCGACCACACGCGGTGATACGGCTTGACCTGTCGGTGCCGTAATCCGGATGGGGTGCGCGACGACCAGCGGCACCTTGTCTTGCGCGCCAAGCCAGACCGGTGCCTCGGCCACCGTGTCGCCGGCACGGAAGATCGTGGTGTTGGTGAATTCACGGAAGCCCCACTCCATCAGTCGCGACGTCTCCTGCGCCCGCTCGGCCATGGAGGTGAGGCCGTTGACCACCAGAATGAGGCGGCGGTCATCGCGCAGAGCCGAAGTCACTTGGCCGTAGCCACCTTCTTCGGTGTGCCCGGTCTTCAGGCCATCAGTGCCGGGCGTGATTTTCAGCAGGCGATTGCGGTTTGCCTGGCGGATCTTGTTGTAGGTCCAGTCGGTCTCCGCATAGTAGAGGTAGAGCTTCGGGTAATCGTCGATGGTGCGCCACGCCAGAACGGCGAGATCGCGTGCCGTGGTGTACTGCCCCTCGGCCGGCCAGCCCGACGAATTCTTGAACACCGTCTTGGTCATGCCGAGTTCGCGGCCGCGCTCGGTCATGCGCTCCGCGAAGCTCTCCTCGCTGCCCGACAGTCCTTCGGCGATGACGACGCAGGCGTCGTTGCCCGACAGGACGATGATGCCCCTGATCAGGTCCTCGACCGTCACCTCGCTGCCGAGTTCGACGAACATGCGCGAGCCGCCCATCGCCCGCGCGCGCTCGCTCACCCGGAACCGCGAATCGAGCTTGAGGCGGCCAGCGGCCAACTCTTCAAAGATGATGTAGATCGTCATCATCTTCGACATCGACGACGGCGCCATCGGCTGTTCGGCGTCCTTGAACAGCATCACCGTCGATGTCTGCGGGTCGACCATGAAAGCCTGAAGGGCAAGGGTGCCAATGCCGACTTGGGAGGGCGGCAAGGCTTCGGCCCTGGCGGCGGCCGGGGGCGTCGTCGCGGGCCTGGTTGAACCAGCCGGCGGCCTGGCCTTGGTGGCGGGCTTCTGCGGTTGCATCTGCTGCCGGCGCGGTTGGTCCTGCTGTTGGGTGTAGGCAGGCATGGCGGCACCGGCGATACAGGCCGCTGCGAAAATCGCCATCACCGGGCGCAACCGATCAATCCCCAACAACACGGGCATCACCATAACCTGACCGCTTCAGCCGATCGGCGACAATGCCGGCGGCATCCGAGGTCGTATAAGGCCCCAACCTCACTCGATAAACGTCGCGTCCGGCGGCCGAGGCCTGGGAGATCTCCGAAGATCCATAGCTGCGTACCGCACCACGCTGGCGCTCGGCGTTCTCGGCGGTCGAAAATGACCCGGTTTGGACGTAGAAGCTACCCCCGGAAAACGGGGCGGTCGTCGCGAGGCTCGCCATGGTAGGAGCGCCGCTTCCCGGTAATGCCAATGCCTGGACCGGTACGACCGCGGAGCTGCGGGGATTGGCGGGCCATCCCGCCTGAACCTGGGCGGCCGGCGGCGCAGCAGCCGGCTGAGCCGTCGCCATCACCTGCTGCTGCGGTGGCGCCTGTCTGCCGGAGGCGAGCTGAGCCAGCGCATCATACTGTTCCGCCGGTCCCCCGCCGTTGATCGCCACGTCCTTCACCGCCAGGCTTTCGGCCTGGAGCTGCTCGATCCTGACCCGGGCCGTTCCCTTGCGGATGATGTCGAGCTCCTGCGCCGCCGTTCGCGACAGGTCAATCACCCGGCTGCTGGCAAACGGGCCGCGGTCGTTGATCCGCACCACGGTCGACTGGCCGTTGGAGAGGTTGGTGACCCTGACAATCGAAGGCATCTGCAAGGTGCGGTGGGCCGCCGTGCGGGCGGTCTGGTCGTAGCGCTCGCCGTTGGCCGTGGATTTCCCATGGAAGCCCGGTCCGTACCATGAGGCCACGCCGGTCTCGACAAGGGTGAATTCCTCCTTCGGCGTGTACCAGACACCGGAGATCTTGTAGGGGGAGCCGACCTTGTAGGTGCCGCGCTGGGTGACGGCACTGCTCTTGCCGCCCGAGGTCGAGCCGCAAGCCCCCAAGCAAACGATGATCAGCATGGCACTGCAGATGCGCACAAATGCCGTCAAATCAAAGCTTAAGCTTACTAGGGGTAGCCGCATGTTGATTGTATCATACATCATCTTGGGCGGCGGGTGGAGCCACCTCGTCTTGGACCATCAGGCTGCGATACGATCCGACAGCAGGCCGACGGCAAGGGCGAAAAAATCCGACTGGTTCCAGCGCAGGATGGCACGGAAATTCTCGGTGGTGCGGAATGTCGGCCCTCCCGCACCGGCCGGCCGGACGATCCGGCCGCCTTGCCCCGCCGCCGTTCCCGCCGGCACTTCCTCGCCCCAGTGGACGCCCGGTCTCCAGCCGACCCGCCGCAGGTAGTTCACGATCGAGGCGAAGACGTCGAGCTTGTTCGTCCAGATGTCCATCCGGCCGTCGCCGTCGCCGTCGGCGGCATAGGCAATGAAGCTGGTCGGAATGAACTGGCATTGGCCCATTGCGCCGGCCCATGAGCCCTTCATCGCGGCCAAGCCGACATGCCCCTGCGAAAGGATCTTGAGTGCTGCAATCAGCTGGGCTCGGAAGAACTGGGCGCGAAAGTTGTTGTAGACGAGTGTCGCTAGCGCCGGCACGACGTCGAAATCGCCGAGTCGGGTGCCGTAGTTGCTTTCGATCCCCCACAAGGCGACGACGATCGACGCCGGAATACCCGCGGGCACGGCAAAGCGGTCGATGGCGCTCCGGTTCTCCGCCAGAAGTGTCCGGCCGCGGCTCACCCGATCGGCGGAAACGACGAGTTCCTGATAGCGCTCGAAGGTCATCTTGAATTCGGGTTGGTTGCGCGCGAGTTCGAGAACCCGCGGAATTTCCTCGATTCCATCGAGAGCGGCAGCGAGAGTGCCTTCGTCCACGCCGGCGCGCGCCGCCTCGGCCCGCACGCCCCGCAGCCATGCGGCAAACTTGGGATCGCCCGTCTGAGCCAGGGCCGGCAGGGGCCCGCTCGCTGCCATCGCACACAGCATACGTCGACTTATCATGGTGGGCCGCCGAGGTTTGAGGGTGTGGCAGATGAGGAAGAATACCTAAGCATCTGCAAATCTTTCAATATTCATGGCGCAAATCGGCATATGTACCGCTTGCACCGGACGGGGTAACAAGCGGGTCCCGGAGGGGTGGCCGAGCGGTTTAAGGCACCGGTCTTGAAAACCGGCGTGCGTGCAAGCGCACCGTGGGTTCGAATCCCACCCCCTCCGCCAAGTGCAGCGCTGTCGAGCCCTACTTCACACCGTACCGGCTGAACTCCTCGGCGACGTTCGGCAGCTTGCTCTTGGCGGTCAGGATATCGGCCTCGCCGCCCGCCTTGTCGCCGGTCTTGAGCTTCGCCAGGCCGCGTCCGTAGTAGGCGCGGGCCCGCGTCGGGTCGATCGCCAGGGCGGCGTCATATTCGGCGATCGCCTTGGCGTACTGGCCCCGTTTCAGCTCGATGAGCCCGAAGTTCAGATGCACGAAAGGATCCTCGGGAGCGAGACTCTTCGCTTCATCGCAGTCGCTACGAGCCTGCGCCAGGTCCCTGCCTATGACGGCATGGGCCATGCATCGGTTGTTCAGGGCCGGAACCATCCTGGCATCGAGGCGAAGCGCCTCGGTGTAGTCGGCGATCGCCTTTTCGTAGTCGCCCTTGCTGAAATAGGCGATGCCGCGGTTGAGGTAGTTGTTGGGGTCCCTGGGACGAAGCTTGATCACCCTTTCGAGATCCTCGATTGCGCTGTCATGATCGCCGAGCCCGCTGTAGATGTTGGCCCGGCTGGCATAAAACCGCGCGTTCGTCGGGTCGGCGCGCACCGCTTCGGTGATTTCGTCGATCGCACGGGCGGTATCGCCGCGAAGTGCATAGACGAGGCCCAGGTAATAGTGGGCGGTCGGGTCGTTCGGACTCTGCTTCAGTGCCTTCTCGACGTCGTCGATCGCCTTCGGGAAATCGCGTTTCAGGGCGTAGGCATAGCCGCGCTGCGTGAGTGCGCTGAAGTTGTCGGGACTGAGCTTGAGTGCCGCATCGAAGTCGGCGATGGCGGAATCGACCTTGTTCTGGAAGATGTACGCCATGCCGCGATTGATGAAGGTCAGCGGCTCTTTGGGATCGATCTTGATCGACTCGGTGTAGTCGGCGATCGCACGGTCGTAGTCGTCGATGCGATGGTAAGCGGTGCCGCGCTCGAAATAGGCAAAGGCCATGCCCGGCGCCAGCCGGATCGCCTCGTCGAGATCCTTGACCGCCTGCTCCGTCTCCCCTTTCTTCAGATAAGCGGCGCCGCGTCCCAGGAAGGGGCGCGGTTCCTTAGGATTGATCTGCATGGCCGCTTCGAAGTCCTTGAGGGCCACGTCGTATTCCTGCTTGTCGACCAGCGCCATGCCGCGCTGATAGTAGGCATTCGCCAACTGGTCCTCCACCTGCGCCTTTTCCTGGGCCATGGCACCCGGACCTTCCTTGCGGAGCCGGAGGATTTCGGCGGTTTGCATGCCCAGCTTCAAGGCCTCGGTGAAATCGACGATGGCACGATCGGGGTTGTTCTTCTGACGGTAGGTGACGCCCCGATTGACGAGCGCATTCACCTCCTTGGGATTCAGTTTCAGCGCCGCATCGAAGTCGGTGATCGCCTCATCGAATTTCCCCTTTTTTGTAAAGAGAACGATGCCGCGATTGACGAGCGGCGTGGGGTCCTTCGGCGTGAGGGCGTTGGCGGTGCTGTAATCCTCGATCGCCCGGTCGGAATCGCCGATCCGGTGGTAGGCAATCCCCCGCTGCATGTGGGTGAAGGCCTGCCCCGGAGACAGCTTGATCGCCTCGTCGAAGTCGGCGATCGCCTGCTTCAGCTCGTTTTTGTACATGTAGGACGCGCCACGGCCGACCCACGACGAACCGTCGTTGGGATTGAGGTGGATCGCCTCGCTGAAGTCGGAGATGGCCTGATCATAGAGATTCTTGTCGTAGTACGACAGGCCGCGCTGGAAGTAGGCGAATGCAGCCTGGAGGGCGATTGTGTTCTGGTCCTTGGTCTGCGGCGCCAGCTGGCTCGTCACGGCGTCCGGAAGAAGCTTGGCGCGCACCGGCTCGATCTTCGGCGGCAGGAGCTTGATCGCGGCGGTGAAATCGGCGATGGCCTTGTCCAAGTCGCCCTTTTTCCTGTAGACGATCCCGCGGTTGGTGTAGGCGCTGATCTCCCGGGGATTGATCTTCAATGCCGCGGTAAGGTCGGCGATCGCGCCTTCGTTATTGTCCTTTCTGGTATAGAGGACGACGGCGCGGTTGATCAGCGGATAGGTTTGCCGCGGCGCTAGGCGGATGGCGTCGCTGTAGTCGATGATCGCGCGGTCGGCCTCGCCGATGGTCTGATAGACGACGCCGCGCTGGGTATAGAGGTAGGGATTTGTCGGCGCGGCGTTGATCGCGTCGTTGAAGATCCGAATGGCTTCCCTGAAGTCCGCCTTGGAACGCGCCGGGCTGCCAGCCCCGCTCTCCGACAGGCCGCGATTGAGATAGGCGAGCGCCAGCGGGCCGCCGACGAGGGAGCCGTTCTTGATCGCCTCCGTACAGGCGATCACCTTTTCTGCCGCATCGGCACCCGTCAGCCCGTTGCAGATATCCACCGGACTGGGTTTGGCCTGCTGCGCCGGCTTGGCCGGCGCCTGACCATGAGCCGGGGAGACATTCCACCCCAGCAGGCTGGCGCTTGCGGCACAGGCAGCCATGCCAAGCGCAATGCGACCCACGTGACTCACCATGATGTACCTCTTGGCGCCGCCGGTGGCCCCCAAAGCCGACCTGCGGTACGGCCTCATAAGTGACAGTATTTTCTGACTTTTCAAGCACCAGGAAAGCGTACGATGAAGGCGCCGGCACATGTCGATAGCGGGAAAGTACGAAATGAATGACTTCGAGCAGACCATCGGGCGCCGGTGATGAAAGCTCTCACGACTGCCCAAGCCGTGGTGGCGATGTTGGAGTTGAACGGCATCGACACCCTCTATTGCCTGCCCGGCGTGCAGAACGATCCCTTTTTCGACGCCCTGTACGATCGGACCAACGCCATCCGGCCGATTCATGCGCGGCACGAGCAAGCCTGTGCCTACATGGCGCTTGGCCATGCCATGGCGACCGGCAAGCCTTCAGCCTACGCCGTCGTCCCGGGGCCGGGCTTCCTGAACACGACCGCGGCGCTGTCGACCGCCTATGCGGTCAATGCGCCGGTGTTGGCGCTCACCGGCCAGATCCAGCAGGCGATGATCGGCCGCAACGTCGGCCTGCTGCACGAATTGCCGGATCAACTCTCGATCATGCGCGGCCTCACCAAATGGGCCGATCGCCTTCGTTCGCCCGCGGAAGCGCCCGGCACGGTCAACGAGGCGTTCCGCCGCCTACTCTCCGGCCGGCGGCGTCCTGTCGGTCTTGAGTGCGCCATGGACACTTGGGCGCGACGGGCGCCCGTCGAACTGATCGCAGAACCGGCCCGGCCTGATCCCTGCCCTGTCGACGAAGACGCCGTAGAGCGCGCGGCCAAACTTCTGGGGGCGGCGGCCCGACCACTGATCGTGGTCGGCGGTGGCGCGCAGGAGGCCGGCGAGTGGGTCCGCCTGATTGCCGAGATGCTCGAGGCGCCGGTCATGACCGGACGAATGGGCCAGGGCGTGCTGGATGGCCGGCATGAATTGTCGGTCACCATGCCCGCCGGCTATCACTTCTGGGGCGAGGCCGATGTCGTTCTGGCCGTCGGCACGCGGCTGCAGCCGCAGCAACAGAACTGGGGTCTCGACGATTCACTCAAGGTCATCCGCATCGATGTCGACAGCGAAGAGCTGGACCGTCAGCGGCGACCGGAGATCGGCATCGTCGGCGACTCTGCGGCGACGCTGAAGGCCATGGCGAACCGATTGGCCAAATACAACACCAAGCGCAGCGGTCGCGCCGAAGCGGTGGCCGAGACGAGGACCGCCGCTTCGAAGCGGATCCGGGAGACGCTGGCGCCGCAGGTCGCCTATCTCGACGCCATCCGCAAGGCGCTGCCGGAAGACGGCATCCTGGTCGATGAACTGACTCAGATGGGCTACGCCGCCCGCCTCGCCTATCCGACCTATCGGCCCCGCACGTTCCTCTCCCCCGGCTATCAAGGCACATTGGGCTGGGGCTATGCCACGTCGCTCGGCGCCAAGAGCGCTAGGCCCGACACGCCGGTCGTGTCGATCAGTGGCGACGGCGGCTTCCTGTTCACGGCGATGGAAATGGCGACGGCCGCCCAGCACGGCATCGGCGTCGTAGCCGTCGTCTTCAGCGACGGCGCCTACGGCAACGTCCGCCGCATCCAGCAGCAATCGTTCAACAACCGCACCATTGCCAGCGACCTGCGCAATCCCGATTTCGTCAAGCTGGCAGAGAGCTTCGGCCTCGATGCCGTGCGGGTGAAGTCGCCGGAGGAACTGGGCGCCGCGATCTCGCGCGGCATCGCCAGGGGCGGCCCGATGCTGATCGACTGCCCGGTCGGCCAGCTTCCCGATCCATGGCCGCTGGTCCAGGTGCCGCGGATCAGGCCGCGTACGTCTTGATCACGTCGGGGTCGGGATCGCATCCAAGTCCAGGCCCCGTCGGCACGATGAAGTGTCCTTTCACCGGCGTCACCAGCTCGCCGTAGAGGCTCGCCTCCAGATCCATGTGGTAGCGCTCGATCATGCCACCCGACTGGCCGCGCGCGGCCATCAGCTGCAAGGTCGCAAGGAAGCCCGGACCGAAATAGGGCGAATGCGGCATCAGCGTTACGCCGGCGGCATCGGCGAGTACCGCCACCTTTTGGAACTCGGTCACGCCGCCCACCTTGGTGACGCTTGGTTGGGCATAGTCGACCGCGCCTGCGGAGAACATCTCGCGGAACTGAAACGACGTGCAGTTGTTCTCGCCCGCTGCCATGGCGACGCCGGTGCCGGCGCGCAGCCGCGCTATGGCGGTGAAGTCCTCCGGCGGAAAGATCGGCTCCTCGAGCCAGAAAAGATCGTACTGACGCAACTTCAAGGTCATGTGGCGCGCCTCCTCGGGCGTCCACGGGCAATTCGTGTCGACCATGATCGCCACGCCGTCGCCCGCCGCCTCGCGCGCCGCCTTCACTTCCGCTTCCTCCGTTTCGTGCAACTTGATGTGGCCATAGCCTTGGTCGAGCGCCTGCTTGACCCGCGCGGCCACGCGCTCGGGATCGCGGTACTTCAGCAGGCTGGCGTAGGCCGGTAGACTGTCGCGGCCGGCGCCGCCCAGCAGGCGGTGCAGCGGCAGGTTCGCCGCCTTGCCGGCGATGTCCCACAGCGCGATGTCGAGTCCCGACAAGGCGAAGGTGGTGATGCCGTAGCGGCCGAACAGATGCAGCAGTTGCTGCAGGTCCCGCGACAGGCGGCCGATGTCTCCGGCGTCGCGGCCGACGACGATGGGGGCGATCATGTGATCGAGAGCCGCCCGCACGGCGTCCGTGCAGCCGTAGCAGAAAGCCTCGCCCCAGCCGACCAGGCCGGTGTCGGTCTCGACCCGGACAAGCAGGATGTTGTTGGTCGTCCAAGTGCGTCCGCCAAAACCTGTTGGATTGCCGCCGAACTTGAACGGCACCTTGATCGAATGGGTGTCAACTCGAGCGATTTTCATTCGATGCGTCCCTTGCGGCCTATGTCAGCTAGCAGCGCCGTGGCGTGAGCCTGGTCGGCAAGCCGCTTGGAGGTGAATCTCTCGTCGCCGGCGGGTGCAGCCCCGAGCAGATGAGCCGACAGGTGTGCCGGAAGTGGCGGCGGTTCTATGTCTTCCTCGGGCATCTCGACCTCCGCCATGGCGAAGTAGGTCGAGCCGTCGTCACGCTTGAAGAAGTCGACATCCCAATGAAAATGGCCCTCGTTCCACGAGTAGCGGACTTTCTGCAGGGTCTCTCTGCGTTGCGTCCACAGCCGTTTGAAATCGATGGCGCTGAGGCCAGTCTCGATCTCCACCACCTGACCTTCAATCGTGCGCTTGTATGTGAAGACGTGGTCGGTCTTGCCGTCCGCCTCAACGGAGCGAATGCGCAGGCCCGATGCGTCGAGATAGGCCTGCTGCAGGAAGTTGCGCGTCACGCCGGGCATCTTCGCCAGCCTGGCTTCCAGCTCGCCGTCCTTGTCGAGGACAAATTTGCGC
This sequence comes from Reyranella sp., assembly GCA_030684475.1. Classification (GTDB taxonomy): domain Bacteria; phylum Pseudomonadota; class Alphaproteobacteria; order Reyranellales; family Reyranellaceae; genus Reyranella. Next base: position 13,462 of record JAUXWB010000540.1, read on the forward strand.
TCGTTTTCGATCGGCATGCTAGAATTGCCACTATGTCCATTCAGACCATCGACGACCTGCCGACGCCCTCGCTCATTCTCGACCGGGCGATCCTGCGGCGCAACCTCAAGCGCATGAGCGAACGTCTTGCCAATGCGGGAGTGACGCTGCGTCCGCACCTCAAGACCGCGAAATCCGTCCAGATCGGCCGCATGGCCGTCGAGGGCCACGATGGCCGCATCACGGTGTCGACCCTGGCGGAAGCGCGCTACTTCGCCGACGGCGGCTTCAAGGACATTCTCTACGGCGTGGGCATCGTGCCGGCGAAGCTGCCGGCCGTCACGGCGCTACGCCGTCAGGGCGTCAACTTGCGGGTGGTGACCGACAATCTTGCCGTTGCGAATGCCATCGCTGCCGCTGCTTCTTCGGGCGACATGTTCTCTGTCTTGATCGAGATTGACAGCGGCGCCGGTCGAGCCGGCTTGCCCTTCCCCGCATTGCCCGGTCTCCTCGAGATCGCCCAGACTTTGCATGCGGCACCCGGCGTCGAGCTGGCCGGTGTCATGACCCATGCCGGACATTCGTATCATCAGAGCACGCCCGACGGCATTGCGGCCGTGGCCGAGCAGGAACGGCGGGCGATCGTGGGTGCCGCCGAGAAGCTGCGCGCCGCCGGCATCCCCTGCTCCATCGTCTCCGCCGGCTCCACGCCTACGGCCGTGCACGCCCGCGACTTCACCGGCATCACCGAGATGCGGCCCGGCGTCTATGTCTTCAACGATCTCGACCAGGAGTTCATCGGCTCCTGCGGCTCCGGCGACCTCGCGCTTTCGGTGCTGGCCTCGGTGATCGGTCATTACCCGCACCGCAACCAGCTCCTGATCGATGCCGGCGCGCTGGCCTTGTCCAAGGACATCAGCGCCCAGGAATTCCAGCCCAAGGTCGGCTTCGGCACGCTGGCTGGCGTACTCGCGAGCGGCATGGCGGTGGTGGAGTGCTCGCAGGAACACGGCTTCGTCGGCGCCGACAGTCCCCTGCCCTATGCCAAGCTGCCGGTCGGCGCGCGGGTCCGTGTCCTGCCCAACCACGCCTGCATCACGGCGGCCGCCTACGACCGCTACTATGTCGTCGACAGCGACCTCGACGGTGGTCGGTCGGTGGTCGACGTCTACGACCGCATCAACGGCTGGTGACGACTACAGCGAGCTGACCGTGTGCCCGCCGTCGACGGTGAGGATGCTGCCGGTCATGAAAGCCCCGGCCTCCGAGGCCAGCAACAACAAGGCGCCGTCGAGATTCGCGGGCTGGCCGATCCGCCGCTGGGGAATGCGCTCGATCAGGCGCTGGCCGCCCGGCGTCTTCCAGAAGTCGCTGTTCATTTCCGTCTCGATGTAGCCGGGGCAGATCGCATTGACCCGGATGTCGTGGCGCGCCCATTCCATGGCCAGCACGCGCGTGAGATGAATGAGTCCGGCCTTCGAGGCGTTATAGGGCGCCACTTGGCCGATGGTGCGCAGGCCGAGGATCGAGGCGATGTTGACGATGACGCCCGGCTGTTTGGCCGCCGTCCAGCGCCTGGCCGCCGCTTGTGCCATCAGCCATGCGCCACGCAGGTTGGTGTCGACGACGGCGTCCCAGTCCTCCTCCGGCATGTCGAGCGCGGGCTTCACGATCGAGATGCCGGCATTGTTGACGACGATGTCGAGTGGTCCCGCCGCATCGAGTGCCGCGGCGATCGACGTGCCGGACTGCACGTCGAGATCGACCGCGGTGGCCTTCACGCCCTTCTTCCCGAGTTCCGCCTGAAGAGACGCGAGGCGCTCGGCGCGGCGCGCGGCCAGCACGACCGATGCGCCCGCGGCGCCGAGACAGTGCGCGAAATGAACGCCGAGACCCGACGAAGCGCCGGTGACCAACGCTACCTTGCCGCTAAGGTCGAATAGCTTGGACATCGCCGCGGCTCCCTTGTTTCATGCCCGCCTTATAGGCGACAGCCGCATCCGGAGGAAACATGGACCTCGGTCTCAAGGGCAAGCGCGTTCTGGTCACCGGCGGCACCAAGAGTATCGGCCGAGCCATCGTCGATGCCTTTCTGGTCGAGGGAGCGGTCGTGGGTTTCTGCGCGCGCGACGCCAAGCTGGTGAAGGAGCGCGAGAAGGATTGGCAAGGCAAGCAAGGTCGTGTCTCCGGCGCGGCGCTCGACGTCACCGACGACCCTGCCCTGAAGAAGTGGATCGACGGATTCGCGGCCGACGGCGGCATCGACCATTTCGTCGCCAATGTCAGCGCCATGGGCACCGAGGACACGCCCGAGGGTTGGCGCAAGAGCATCGACGTCGATATCGTCTCGACCGTGGAATCGGTGCGTCACGCCTTGCCTCACCTCATAGCGAGTGGCCTGGGCGCCAGTGCCACGATCATCGGCACCGTGTCGCTGGTCGAGGTCTCGGGGCCGACCATACCTTACCGCTCGGTCAAGGCGGCGCTGGTTCCCTACGTGAAGTCGCTGTCGATCGACCTCGCGCCCAAGGGCGTGCGCGTGAACATGGTGTCGCCCGGCTCGATCCTCGAGGACGGCAACACCTGGGGTCGCCAGCGCGATGCTGGCGCTGCACGCTACAAGCGCACCCTGGCGCGCAACCCCATGGGCCGCATGGGCACGCCGCAAGAAGTTGCTGCCGCCGTCGTTTTTCTCGCCGGCAAACCGGCATCGTTCGTAAGCGGCGTCAACTTCGTGGTCGACGGCGCACTCACCTCGCGGGTGCAGTACTGAGCCCAGCATCGCGCACGCCCTGGCCGCTGATCGGCCTGCTGGTCGCGGCCGGCGTCGTTGCCGCGTTCCACGTCGGCAAGGTGCCGCCGGCCATTCCGTCGATCCGCGAGGACCTGGGCGCGAGCCTGCGCCAGGCCGGCTGGTTGCTGTCGACCGTCAACCTCATCACCGCTCTGGGCGGCATGGCGATCGCGCTCACCGCCGACCGCCTCGGACATCGCCGTCTGGTGCTGCTGGGAACCGGACTCTGCGCCCTGGCGAGCCTGTTCGGCGCCTTCGCCGGCAGCGTCGATCTCCTGCTGGTGTGGCGCGTGGTCGAGGGCCTCGGGTTCATTGCCGTCGCGGTGGCGGTGCCCACCCTGCTGCTGCGCATCGCCGTCACCGCCGATCAGCGGCTCACGATGGCAGTGTGGACCACCTACATGCCGGCCGGGGCCGGCACGATGATGCTGATCGCCGCGATGATCCTGCCCGACACCTCATGGCGGGCCGTCTGGCTGGTGGCGGCGGCCGCGTCAGCTCTCATGCTCGCCGCCCTGCTTCTGGGCGCCCTGCCCCGGCGCGAACTCGATCGCCTCCCGGCCAGCCACCGCCCGGTGCTGGGAGAAATGAAGGAAGTGGCGACTAGCGGCGGTCCGCTCGCCATCGCTCTCTGCTTTGGCGCCTATTCCTGCTGCTGGTTCGCCGTCGTCGGCTTCCTTCCGACGCTGCAGATCGATCGCCTCGGCTTCTCGACCTCGACCGCGGCCATCGTCACCGCGCTGGTCGCCATGGTGAACGTCACCGGCAATCTGTCGGCGGGCTGGTTGCTGCATCATGGCGTGCCGCGTGTCGTCGTGATCGTTGGCGCCGGCATCGCGATGTCGTTCTGCGCGGCAGGCATTTTCGTCGACGGTGTGCCGGATGTGCTGCGATTGGTGCTCGCGGGTATCTATTCGGCCGTGATCGGCGTCATTCCCGGTTCCCTGTTCACCGCGATTCCGGTCCATGCCCCGCGGCCGCAGCTCGCCGGCGCCGCCACCGGCCTGTTGATGCAGGGTTCTAACATCGGCAGCCTGTTGGGGCCGCCGATCACCGGCGCGCTGGTCGCCGCGGCCGGCTGGCCGAGCGCCGCCTGGCTCACGACCATCGCCCTCTGGGTGGCGGCGGGGGCCGGTCTCTTCCTGCATTGGCGCGAAAAGCGTACGATGCCCGGAGCGCCGCAAGGAACAGCGTCATGATCTACGTCGACATCGTCTCGGACACGATCTGCCCCTGGTGCTACATCGGCAAGCGCCGCTTCGAGCGCGCGCTCGCCCTCAGCGGCCGCAACGACGTGGCGATTTCCTGGCGGCCCTTCCAGCTCAATCCCGACATGCCCGTCGAAGGCATGACGCGCGACGATTATGTCCGCGCCAAGTTCGGCGGCGGCGACCGGCCCCGCCAGATCTACCAGGCGATCGCCGAGAGCGGCCGCGAGGCCGGGATCGAATTCCAGTTTTCTCGTATCAAGCGCACCCCCAATACCGTGCTGTCGCACCGGCTGGTCCATTGGAGCGCGAAGAACCAGGCCCAGGACGAAGTCGTGGCCGAACTCTTCAAGGCCTATTTCGAGGAAGGTCTCGACATCGGCGACCTCGACACGCTCGTCGCCTGCGCCGCCCGCGCCGGGATCGACGAGATCAGGGCGCGGCGCTATCTCATGAGTGACGAGGGTCGGCAGGAGGTCGTGGCCTCCGATGTCTATGCCCGGCGGCTCGGCATAAACGGGGTTCCCTGCTTCATCGTGAACCGAAAGTACGCGGTCTCCGGCGCCCAGCCGCCGTCAGCCTTCGTCGAGGTCTTCAATCTCGCCGAGCGCGACGCCGCCACCAGCGCGGCACAATCGACGGCTTGAGCATATGGCATGTCGCTCAACATATGATATGTTGAGAGACATACTTTGAGGCAAGAATGCCCGCCAACCTCGCCCGGACGGCCCGAACCCGCGCCGAAATCCTCGATCATGCCGCCCGGCTGTTCCGCCTGCGCGGCCATGCCGGCACCAGCATCGACGACATCATGCTGGCTGCCGGCCTCACCCGGGGTGCTTTCTATGCACATTTTACGTCGAAGGACGATCTGTTCGCCGAGACGATCCGGGCCGGGCACGGTCTGACCAGCCGACTGCGGGCCGGTGCGGCCGAGGCCGTCCTGGACGAGTATCTCGACAAGGAGTCACTGGCCGCAAACGCCCTCGCCTGCGCGTTGGCCGCCCTTCCTGGTGACGTCGCGCGCGGTCCTCTGGCGGCCCAGCTCGCCTACGCCAACCAGCTTCACATCGCGATCGGCGAACTGGCGCGCGGCCGGCGCCGCAAACTCGATGCAGATGCCACGGCGGCGGCAATCCTGGCAATTGGCGCCGTCATTCTTGCCCGAGCCTCCGGCGACAGGCGGCTCGGCGACTGGCTGCTGCGCTGCGCCCGGCGGACGACGAAGGCCCTTCTCAAGCCGCCAGTTTCGCGAGCCCGGCCAAAATCGACGTCACTCCGGAAATCCGCTGCCGCTCGTCGGCCCAAACGCGCTGCACGACCACACGGTGATCGGGCCTGAGCTTGACCAGCGGCGCGTTCTTCTGAATCCAGGCGATCAACTTGTCGGGCCTGGCGAATTTGTTGTCGTGGAATGACAGCACCAGCGCCTTCTCGCCGGCATCGATCCGGTCGACGCTGGCGGCGCGGCAGAGCATTTTCAGGGCCACCGTGTTCAGCAGGAACTCGGCCTCCACCGGCATCTTACCGAAGCGGTCGACCATTTCGGCGGCGAAGGAATCGACCTCCGCCTGGCTCTCTAGCGCGCCGATGCGGCGGTAGAGTCCCATCCGCACGCTGAGCTCGCCGACGTATTCCTCCGGAATGAGCACCGGAATCCCGAGATTGATCTGTGGCGACCAGTCGGCCTTCTCGGCCTCCTCCGCCCTGCCCCGTGCCGAGGCCACGGCCTCGTCGAGGAGCTGCTGGTAGAGTTCGATGCCGACCTCGCGGATATGGCCCGACTGTTCCTCGCCCAGCAGGTTGCCGGCGCCGCGGATGTCGAGGTCGTAGCTGGCGAGCTGGAAGCCGGCGCCCAGCGTGTCGAGAGTCTGCATCACGTCGAGGCGCTTCGAGGCGGCCTCGTTGAGGGCCCGGCCCGGCGGCACCGTGAGATAGGCGTAGGCCCGGGTCTTGCCGCGACCGATGCGACCGCGGAGCTGGTAGAGCTGGGCCAGGCCGAACATGTCGGCGCGGTGGATGATCATGGTGTTGGCATTGTGAATATCGAGGCCGCTTTCGACGATGTTGGTCGAGAGCAGGACATCGAATTTGCCGTCGACGAAATCCTGCATCGTGTTCTCGATCTGGGTCGGCGCCAGGCGGCCGTGCGCCATGGCCATGCGCATCTCGGGCACCAACTCGCGCAGCTCGGCCGCGACTGTCGCCAGATCTTCGATACGAGGACAGACATAGAAACTCTGGCCGCCGCGATACTGTTCACGCAGCAAGGCCTCGCGGATGGCGACGCCGTCGAACGGCGTGACGAAGGTGCGCACGACCAGGCGATCGACCGGCGGCGTGGCGATCAGGCTCATGTCACGCACGCCCGTCAGGGCGAGCTGCAGCGTCCGCGGGATCGGCGTCGCCGTCAGCGTCAACACATGGACGTCGGCCCGAAGTTCCTTCAGCCGCTCCTTGTGAGCCACGCCGAAATGCTGCTCCTCGTCGACGATCAGGAGGCCGAGATCCTTGAAGTCGATGCTCTTGGCCAGCAGCGCATGGGTGCCGATGACGATGTCGACCGTGCCCTCCTTGAGCGCAGCTTTGGTTTCCTTCGCCTCTTTCGCCGGCACCAGCCGCGACAGGCGTCCGATCCGCACCGGCAGTCCCTGGAATCGCTCGACGAAAGTCCGATGATGCTGCCGCGCCAGCAGGGTCGTCGGGCTGATCACCGCCACCTGCTTGCCCGAAAGCGCCGCGACGAACGCCGCGCGCAGAGCGACCTCGGTCTTGCCGAAGCCGACGTCGCCGCAGATCAGCCGGTCCATCGGCTTGCCCGAGGAGAGGTCCTCCAGAACGTCCGATATCGCCTGGAGCTGGTCGTCGGTTTCGGCATAAGGGAAGCGGGCGCAGAATTCCTCGTACAGGCCGTCCTGCGGCACCATCGTCTCGCCGCGCCGGACGGCACGCTCGGCCGCGATGGCGATCAGCCGGTCCGCCATGTCGGCGATGCGCTGCTTCAGCCGGGCCTTGCGCGACTGCCAGGCGACGCCGCCCAGGCGGTCGAGGACGGCGCCCTCCTCCGCCGCGCCGTACCGGCTCAGAACGTCGATGTTCTCGACCGGCAGGAAGAGCTTGTCGCCGCCTTCGTAGGTCAGCCGCAGGCAATCGTGGCGGGCATTCTGGATTTCCAGCGTCACCAGCCCCTCGTAGCGGCCGACACCGTGCTCGCGGTGGACGACGAGGTCGCCTTCGCTCAGCGCCGAGGCTTCGGCGATGAAGCGCTCGGACGGGCGCCGCTTCTTGGCCGGCCGCGACAGGCGATCGCCGAGGATGTCCTCCTCGCCGATGACTTCCAGGGCATCGAGCACGAAGCCGTGCTCGAGCGGCCAGATCGCGACGCCGACCACGCCCGGCGGCAGACCGAGGACGGTGGCGAGATCGGGCACGGGAACCGGCGTCGTGGCGCCATGTTCCTGCAGGAGATGTTGCAGGCGGCTGGCCGAGCCTTCGGTGTAGCCTGCGACCACCACCCGGCGGCCAGCGCCGTTGGCCGCCTTCACATGTTCGGCCACTTTGTCGAACAGGTTCACACCCTGCGCCGTTCGCGCCTGGGCGAAGCCCTCGTGGCGGCGTCCGTGGAGATCGATCGTATTGGTGGCCGACGGTGAGGCGTCGAACGTCGTGAAGGCGGCAACGGTGCGCCGGCCCAGCAAACCGTCCCACTCCTTGGGAGTGAGATAGAGCAGTTCCGGCGCGATCGGCTTGTAGTCCGCCGCCCCGCTCATCCCGCCCTTGCCGCCGGTCTTGCGGCGGGCATCGTAGTAATCGGCGATCAGCTCGTGCCGCGCCTGAAAGGCTTCGGCGATCTGGTGGTCGGACGTCACCGTCGCCTCGGGACAGTAGTCGAGGATCGTCTCCATCTTCTCGTGGAACAGCGGCAGCCAGTGCTCCATGCCGACGTGGCGCTGGCCGGCCGACACGGCCTCGTACAGCAAGTCGTCGCCGCTGACATTGCCGAACAGCTCGCGATAGCCGCCGCGGAAACGCGCGATGCCCTCGGCGGTGAGCGGCACCTCGCTGACTGGCAACAGGACGACTTCGTCGCACGTACCGGTCGAGCGCTGGCTCATGGCATCGAAGGAGCGGATCGCTTCCACGGAATCGCCGAACAGGTCGAGGCGCAGCGGTTCGGCGGTGCCTGGCGGGAAGAGATCGATCAGGCCGCCGCGGATCGCGAATTCGCCGGGCTCCATCACCGTCTCGGCGCGGCCATAGCCGTTCTCGCCCAGGAATTTCGCGAGCCAGGTGACATCGACGGTCTGGCCCTTGCGAAGAATGACCGCGGCGTCGGCGTAGAGGCTGCGCGGCGGCGTCTTCTGCAGGACGGCGCCGACCGAGGCCAGGATGATCCGGCCCGGCGCACCGGGCTTCCTGGCCGCGGCGAGTTTGGCCAACGTCGTCAGCCGCTCGGCCACGATGTCGGGGTGCGGCGACAGCCGGTCGTAGGGCAGGCAATCCCAGGCGGGAAAGACCAGCACCTCACGTTCTGGGGCGAAGAAGCGCAGCCCGTCCTGAAGCCGCTCCAGCCGCTGGCCGTCGCGCGCCACGTGCAGGATGTCCTGCCCGCCGGTCGTGCGGGCGAGGT
>JAUXWB010000541.1 GCA_030684475.1 Reyranella sp.
GACGCGCCGACCGTGAGCAGGCCGTGATTGCGCAGCACCACCGAGTTGCCGTTCTGGCAAGTGACACCCAGCGAATCGCACTCTTCCTGCGACGTCGGCATGCCGTACTCGTGATAGACGAGGTCGTCCCACACCGAGAGCACGTCCTGGCTGATCGGGCGCAGGCCCTTCTTCAGCACCGACACGCCAGTGCCGGCACGTGTGTGAGTGTGCAGCACGCAGTTGGCGTCGGGCCGCGCCTTGTAGACGCCGCTATGGATGGTGAAGCCGGCAGCGTTGAAGCGGCCGTCCTTGCCGTAGACATTGCCGTCGAGATCCATCTTGACCAGGCTCGAGGCGGTGATCTCGTGGAACAGGTCGCCGTAATTGTTGATCAGGAAGCACTTGGGCTCGCCCGGGATGCGCACCGTCATGTGGGTGTCGATCGTGTCGGTCCAGCCGAAATGGTCGGTGACGCGGTAGAGGGCGGCGAGATCGCAGCGCGCCTGCCACTCGGCCTCGGTCATCTCGAGCTTGTCGGACTGCACTACGGTATCCATCGCGCACTCTCCTTATTCTTCAGCCGACGTTCATGCCTTTCATGTACGTCGAGGGCACCACGCTCTTGACCGACTGCGCGCGCTTGGCGAGCCAATAGGCCTGCGGCGGCGGCACCGAGCCGAATTGCTTGTCGACGCCGAGCTTCTGGGCAGCGTCCATCGGCCAGTTCGGATTGTAGAGCAACTCGCGCGCCAGCGCGATCAAGTCTGCCCTGCCCTCTTGCAGTATCTGCTCCGCTTGATCTGCATGGACGATCAGCCCGACCGCCATGCTCATGATGTCGGCATCCTTCCGCAGGCGCTCGGCATAGGGCACCTGATAGCCGTAGGTGACGGGTCCGGCGCTGACCACCGGCGAGCCACGCATGCCGCCCGAGCTGCAGTCGATCACGTCGACACCCTTGGGCTTCAAAATCTTGGCCAAGGCCACGCTCTGGTCCGGCCCCCAGCCGGAAAATCGTCCTCGACCGAGAAGCGCACGAACAGCGGCTTGGAGGCCGGCCAGTGGGCCCGCACGCTTTCCACCACCTCGATGGCGAAGCGCATGCGGTTGAGCTCGCTGCCGCCGTACTCGTCGTTGCGCACGTTGGAGAACGGCGAGAGGAACTGGTGGATCAGGTAGCCGTGCGCCATGTGCAGATCGAGCACGTCGAAGCCTGCTTCGTGGGCGCGCCGCGCTCCCTGGCCCCAGCGTTCCACGACTTCCGGAATCTCGGCGCGCGTGAGGGCACGCGGCGTCGGATCGGTCTCGGGCGAGTTGATGCCGCTCGACGAGACCAGCTCCCAGCCCTCCCAATCCCAGATATCCGGCAACGGTTTCAGTGGCGCCCCGCCCTCCCACGGCCGGAAGCGCCGCGCCTTGCGGCCAGAATGGCCGAGCTGGAGGCCGGGCACTGAATTGTGCAGGCGGATGAAGTCGACGCAGCGCTTGAGGCCGGGAATGTGCGCATCGTCCCAGATGCCGAGATCGCCCACGGTGCCGCAGCCGCGCCGCTCGACCTTGGTCGATTCCATGATGACGAGGCCCGCGCCGCCCGCGGCATAGCGGCCGGCGTTCATCAGGTGCCAGTCAGTGGCAAAGCCCTTTTCCGCCGAATACTGGTGCATCGGCGCCACGACGACGCGATTCTTGAGCGTCACGTCGCGAATTGAAATCGGCTCGAACAGCATTGGCTGCGCCATGTATACTTTCCCCACCATGAACCACGACCGTTACGACGATCTGTATTTGCGCCGGATCCTGCGCGAGACCAAGACCATCGCCATGGTCGGCGCTTCCGCCAACTGGAATCGCCCCAGCTATTTCGCCATGAAATATCTGCTCGACCGGGGATACAAGGTCATTCCGGTCAATCCCGCGGCCGCCGGCCAGGAAATCATGGGCCAGAAGGTCCATGCCTCGCTGGATGAGTTGCCGGTGAAGGCCGACATGGTCGACATCTTCCGCAACTCCGAGGCCGCCGGTCCGATCACCGACGAGGCGATCAAGCACGGCGCCAAGGTGGTGTGGATGCAGCTGGGCGTGACCAACCCCGCCGCCGCCAAGCGGGCCGAGGATGCCGGCCTGAAAGTCGTCATGAACCGCTGTCCCAAGATCGAGCATTCGCGGCTCGCCGGCACCATCGAATGGCACGGCATCGCAAGCGGTGTCATCACCAGCAAGAAACGCGCATTGTAGGACCAGCAGTCATGCCCGACCTCGCCACACTTGCCCTCTTCGCGGCAGCTGCCCTGGCCCTCTGCGCCACCCCGGGCCCCGACATGCTGCTCATCGCCTCGCGCAGCGTCAGCCAGGGACGTGCCTCGGGTTTCGCGACTTTGGCCGGCATCCAGGTCGGCACCTACTGCCATGCGCTCGCGGCAGCCCTCGGCCTCTCGCAGCTGTTCCTTGTTGTTCCGCTGGCCTATGACGTCGTCCGCTACGCGGGCGCGGCCTACCTGCTTTATCTCGCGTGGCAGGCCTTCCGCTCGACCGGCACGGCGCTGACATCGACCGCCGGATTGCTGCGATATCCGATCGGCGTGGTGTTCCGCCAAGGCCTGCTCACCAACCTGCTCAATCCCAAGATGGCGCTCTTCGTCCTGGCGCTGTTTCCGCAGTTCGTCGATCCAAACGCAGGCTCCGTCGCCCTGCAGATCATGCTGCTCGCCACCGTGCTCAACCTGATCGGCATCGTGGTCAACGGCGCCGTCATCCTGACGGCGAGTGGCCTCGGCAGGGCGTTTTCGGTCCGCACCCGGTGGCGCCGCGCGCCGCAGCTCCTCCTCGGGACGGTGTTCGCAGGCCTCGCCGTCAAACTCGCCTTCGACGACCGGCGTTAGAGCGCGGTCTCGACCAGCAGCAGGTCGGCGCCCGAGCGGGCCGCAATCTCGATCCGATCCTCGCCGGTGAGCGCCATGCTGTCGCCTCGCTCCAGGGCGGCGTCTGCGATCTTTGCCTCGCCTTCGATGACGAAGACATAGACGCCGCGCGCAGGCGATGCCCGGTAGACTGGCGTACCGCTGCGCCTGGTCACCAGCCGCGACACCTTGAGCGTCTGGCCGATCGGTAGCGCCCCCGGTTCGTCTCCGACAAGACAGGCGATGCGATCTGCGTTGGCTTTGGCATCGAAACGGCCGCGCAGGTAGGACGGTGGCGCCAGGAGCTGGCTTGGCAGCACCCAGAGATAGATGACCCTCAGGTCCTCCTGACCGATGTTGAGCTCCGCATGCTTGCCACCGGAACCGGCGGAGAAGACGTAGTAGTCGCCCGCGCGCAGTTCATCGACCTTGCCGATCGTGTTGACGTGCGTGAGCGCACCATCCAGCACGAAGGCGGCAATGATGAAGTTGTGATGCGGGTGCATGTTGTAGCCCGTGCCATTGGGGCCAAAAACCTCGTCGCCGAACACGCGGATGCGGCCGAAGCCCGCGATGCCCGACTGGTATTCGTGGAAGTTGAAGCTCGAGTGACGGGTGATCACGCCGTCGGGATGGCCGGCGACATAGGTCGCGTTGACGCCGGTCGAGACCAGCCGCGAGAAGCCGCGCTCGCCGGCGCGCAGGACGAAACTGACGGTCATGCCTGGCTCCAGTAGGGAATCTCGACCATCTCGAAGCCCGACTTGGGCGTGCCGCAGTCGGGACAGACCCAGGTCTCGGGAATGTCGGCCCAGCGCGTGCCGGGGGCGATGCCGTGCTCCGGCAGGCCGCGCGCTTCGTCGTAGGAGAAGCCGCAACCGAGGCAGAGATACTTCTTCATGGCGGCGTTGTAGCATCCCCGCAGTCGGGGGAAACATTCATGAAGTTCGGTGTCTTCGACCACATGGACCGCGCCGGTCCCGATCTCGGCCGGCAGTTCGAGGATCGCCTGAAGCTGATCGAACTCTACGAGCGCGCCGGCTTCCACGCCTATCACCTGGCCGAGCATCACGCGACGCCGCTCGGCATGGCGCCCTCGCCCAGCGTTTTTCTCGCCGCCGTGGCGCAGCGCACGAAGACGCTGCGCTTCGGGCCGCTGGTCTACACCCTCAACCTCTATCATCCGCTGCGCCTGATCGACGAGATCTGCATGCTCGACCAGCTGAGCGGCGGACGCCTCGAGCTTGGAGTCGGGCGCGGCATCTCGCCTTACGAGGTCGGCTACTACGGCGTCGATCCCGCCACCGGTCCGGAGCGCTTCGCCGAGATGCTGTCGGTGGTTCTGAAGGGCCTCACGGCAAAGCGCCTCAGCCACGCCGGCAAGTACTTCACCTTCGACGACGTGCCGATGGAGATGCAGCCAATCCAACGGCCGCACCCACCGCTCTGGTACGGCGCCAACTCGCTGGAAAGCGCCGACCGACTGGCCGGCCAAGGGCTGAATGCCGTGGTCGGCATGAAGGCGGAAGCAGTCGGTGCGTTCGCCGCCCGCTACCGTGCCGCCTGGCGGGCGCTCGGCCACGACGAGGCCAACCTGCCGTTCATCGGCCTCAGCCGCCATGTGGTGGTCGGCGATACCGACCGCGAAGCGCAAAGCGCAGCGCGGCGTGCCTATGCGCTCTGGTACGACGCCCTGATCCATCTGTGGCGCGCCCATGGCGTTGGCCTGCCGCGTCAGATGATCCCGGCCGAGTTCGATGGCGCCCTCGCTGGCGGCTACGTCGTGGCGGGCTCTGCCGCCACGGTGCGCGACCGGCTGAAGCGCGACAACGACGTCGCCGGCATCAACTATTGCCTGTGCCGCCTCGCCTTCGGCGACCTCTCCATCGAGGAATCCAGGCGTTCCGTCGACCTCTTCGCGCGCGAGGTGATGCCCGCCCTCTGACGTGGCGAGCTATGCGTGTTTTGACAGGCGACTTTGTTCACGGTTGCATGTAAAATAGGCAGGCAACCCTCTGTCATAAAAAGATAATATGAAGTTTGCCGTATTCGATCACCTGGACCGGTCCGGCCCGGACCTGGGACGCCAGTATGAAGACCGCCTGCGGTTGATCGAGCTCTACGAGTGGGCCGGCTTCCACGCCTATCATGTGGCCGAGCATCACGGTACGCCGCTGGGGTCGGCGCCCTCGCCCGGTCTGTTCCTCGCTGCCGTTGCCCAGCGCACGACCACCCTTCGCCTCGGACCGCTCGCCTACCCGCTCGGCCTCTATCATCCGTTGCGCCTGATGGAAGAGGTCTGCATGCTCGACATCATGAGCGGCGGGCGGCTCGAACTCGGCGTCGGCCGCGGTGCCTCGCCCTATGAGGCCGAGTTCTTCGGCGTCGAGCCCAGCACCAGCCAGGCGCGCTTCGATGAAATCCTCGAGATCGTGCTCAAGGGCCTGGGTGCCGAGCGGCTCGACCATGCCGGCAAGTTCTTCACCTTCAGGAACGTGCCACTGGTGATGCAGCCGGTGCAGCGTCCACACCCGCCGCTGTGGCACGTCACCCGCTCGCTCGACAGCGCCGACCGGCTGGCGGCACTCGGCTGCAACATCGCGCTCGCCATGCCGACCCACGATGCCGGCGCCTTCACCGCGCGCTACCGCGCCGCCTGGGCGGCGCTCGGCCGGGCGCCCGAGGACATGCCGTTCATCGGCAACACGCGCAACGTGGTGGTCCTCGACAGCGACCGCGACGCCATCTCCGCCGCCCGCCGCGCCTTCCACGTCTGGTACGATTCGATGGTCCATCTCTGGCGCGCCAACGGCGTCGAGTTGCCGCGCCAAGTCTCCACGCCCGACTTCGACGAAGCGGTCGACCAAGGCTACATCGTGGCCGGCTCGCCCGCCACGGTGCGCGACCGCATGCTGCGCGACCAGTTCGTCTCGGGCATCAACTACAGCATCTGCCGCTTCGCCTGCGGCGATCTCTCGTTCGAGGAGTCGGCGCGTTCGGTCCGCCTGTTCGCGCGCGAGGTCATGCCGGCGCTGATGCCCGAAGACGACGAGGGGCCGGCCCACTCCGCCACCGGCACCCTGGCCCCCGGCCTGCGCTGGCTGGGCGACGAGGATCTCTCCGAAGTCGGCTTCCTCTTCCGCTAGCGCGCGCAAATAAAAAAACCCGCGGTCCGAATACTCCCGGACCGCGGGCTCCCCCTCCGTGACACGCCGTCCGAGGTTGTTCTGCCCGTGACGACGCGCCTCCCTTAACTCAGGCCCAGCTCGGGCCCATGCTCAGACCATGATCTCCGGATGTGACAAAGCCGGCGATGGTGGGGCCACCGCCGGCTCGTCGAGAGGTCCTTGCTACGCCGCCCGGGGAGAGATAGCGACGAAGCGGGTCATGCCCTCACGATAGATTTTCATCAGCACCGGCTTGCCGGTCTTCTTGGCTTCC
>JAUXWB010000543.1 GCA_030684475.1 Reyranella sp.
AGCTCTTCGACGCTTGGATCGCCGCCTACAACAACACGCCGCGAAAGTGCCTGCAGTTCAGGACCCCGGCTGAAGTCTTTCTTGCTAAACTGTTGCGCTTCGAACGTGAATCCACACCCTCGCTTCGCTCGGGATGACAACTTTGCCTTCATGAGCGTCGGTGCGCCCACATGCTGACCGTCCGCGAAGCCCATGCCCGCGTGATCGCGGCGTTCGAGGCGCTGCCGGCCGAGACGGTCTCGGTGGCCGATGCCGCCGGTCGCGTGCTGGCCACCGCTCCCGCCGCCCGCCTGACCCAACCGCCGTCCGACCTCTCGGCGATGGATGGCTATGCGATGCGCGCCGAGGACGTTCCGGCGGCGCCCTCTACGCTCACCTTGGTCGGCCAGGCGCCGGCCGGCGACTCCTACGATCGTGCGCTAAAACCCGGCGAGACGGTGCGCATCTTCACCGGCGGCCCGCTGCCGATGGGCGCCGATGCGATCGTGATCCAGGAAGACACCAAAGCCGAGGGCGAGAAGATCACCATCCTGGAAGCGCCGCGGCTGGGCCGGCACATCCGCAAGGCCGGCCTCGACTTCGCCGCGGGCGACCAGCCGCTGGCGGTCGGCCGCACGCTCACCACGCGCGACGTGGCGCTGGCGGCGGCGATGAACCTGCCGTGGCTCTCGGTGCACCGGAAGCCGCGTATCGCGATCCTCTCGACCGGCGACGAACTGGTGATGCCGGGTGAGCCGGTGGGCCGCAACCAGATCGTCTCCTCCTCCGGCATCGCCGTGGCCGCCCTGGTGCGCGGCTGGGGCGGCGAGCCGACCTTGTTCGACATCGTGCGCGACGACGCCAAGCTGATCGAGAGCTATATCGCCGCCGGCGCGCAACACGACCTCCTGATCACCCTGGGCGGCGCCTCGGTCGGCGACCACGATCTGGTCCAGGGCGCGCTCAAGGCCCAGGGCTTCGCCATGGATTTCTGGCGGATCGCCATGCGCCCCGGCAAGCCGCTGATGTTCGCCGCCAGGGACCGCGCCCGCGTCCTCGGCCTGCCAGGCAACCCGGTCTCGACGATGGTCTGCGCGCTCCTGTTCCTGAAGCCGGCGATCGACCGGATGCTGGGCCAGCCCGGCGACCTCGCCGCCACCCGTCCGGCGCGGCTGGCTGTCGACGTCAAGATGAACGATACGCGCGAGGACTATGTCCGCTCGGCGCTCGCCCGTGCAGCCGACGGCAGCCTCACCGTGACACCGAATCCGGTGCAGGACAGTTCCATGCTCTCGGTGCTGGCCCAGTCGGATGCGTTCCTTGTCCGGCCGGCCCACGATCCCGCCCGCAAGGCCGGTGAAACCGTGCAAGTGGTTGATCTCGTGGGCCTTCCTGGCGGCTATTGATCCCCGTGTTCCCCGGGAAAACTTGACCCGGAGACGGAACTAAACTAGAACATGCGTCGGGTTTCAGGATTTGTTCCGAAATCTGGTAGGCGTTCCGGGGAGAAGACGGTGTTAACCCGCAAGCAAAACGAACTGCTGATGTTCATCAACAAGCGCCTCAACGACGACGGCGTTTCGCCGTCGTTCGACGAGATGAAAGAGGCGCTGCGGCTCAAGTCGAAGTCCGGTATCCACCGCCTGATCACGGGACTGGAGGAGCGCGGCTTCCTGCGCCGCCTGCCCCATCGTGCGCGAGCCCTGCAGGTTCTCAAGCTGCCCGACACGGCGGCCATGCCCGCCCCCAACGTCATGCCCATGCTGGCGCGCGCCGGCATGGCAGAGGCACGCGAGGGCTTCGTGCCCCAGATCATCCGCGGCGACCGGCTCCCGCTGGCGGGCGCCGTCCTGATCGCCGCCGAGGCCCAGGCCCTCAGCCTGCCGCTCTACGGTCGGATCGCCGCCGGTACGCCGATCGAGGCGCTGCGCGACAATTCCACGACAGTCGACGTCCCCGTCACCCTGCTCGGCTCGGGCGCGCACTATTGCCTCGAAGTCCAGGGCGACTCGATGGTCGAGGCCGGCATCCAGAACGGCGACATCGCCATCATCAAGAGCGCCGACACCGCTGAAACCGGCGAGATCGTGGTCGCGCTGATCGACGACACCGAGGCGACGCTGAAGCGTCTGCGCAAGAAGGGCGCCTCGATTGCGCTCGAGCCCGCCAACGCCGCCTACGAGACGCGGATCTTCGGACCCGACCGGGTCAAGATCCAGGGCCGGCTGGCGGGGCTCTATCGCCGCTACAACTAGGCCGTCAGGCCGATTTGCAGAAGCACGTCTCCTAGGCTGTTGCGGACGAATGGGTCGACCTGACTGGCCGGTATGGCTGTCGTGCACAATCCGATTTTCAGGTTCAGCAGGTTTTTGCTAGTATTTCTGCCATGATGGGAAACGTCCGTGGGGAGATCTGCCGGGCGTTTTTTTATGGCCGGGAATGGTCCACGAATGGTCCATTCCAGCGGTCATTGGTCGACACTCCATCACGTGTCCACTCGGCGCAAAAGCCGGGGCCGTGTCCACTCATGTTTGTCTTGTGTCCTCAACGACTTGGGCCCGCAAGTGGACAGCCGACAGTGGACACGGACACCGCGTTCAGGCGGGGCACGAAATGGTCCACTTCAGGCACCCGGCGCCTTCACCGGTGCGGTCTGGCGCATCGAGCTGTTGGGTACCCAAGGCCGGTCGCCGCGGCGGGCATTGGCGGTCTCGCGGCGGACGCCGAGATCGTCCAGCCACAGCGCCTGCGCCCCGTCGCGCCAGGCGTCACGGCGGTCGATGACCAGGCGCGGGCCCCGGCATTTGCCCAGGGCATCGACGGTCGAGAGCACGATGTCGGCCGTGCCGCAGGCCTCGGCGAGGCGGCGGTCGTCGCTCACCAGCGCGACCCGCCATGGCCCCTTGCGCCAGCGGCAGAGGCCGGTAGCGCAGCCCATCCCGGCCGCCTGCTGGTCGGCGCTCACCGCCCAGCGCTTGGCGCCCTGCTGTCCCTGGCGCCGTGCCCAGGCGTCGCTCACGAAGCGGTCGGTGCGGGCAGAGGCGACATGGACCTGGCCATGCGCGTCGCGGAGGCCCAGCACGCGGCCGTCCCCACTCATCAGCAGGTCCGGCGCCGGCGGCGGGCTTAGCAGCAGGCCGAGCGCCACCACCGGCAGGCCGGCCAGCCGCCAGCGGCGGCGCCACAGGCAGAGCCAGAGGCCGCCCACCGTAAACAGCCATAGGCTGGCACCTGGCAGCGACGGGACTGTGGTCGCGGCGTCGGGCCAGGCGGCGACCTCGTGGGCGATGGCGTTCAGGCCCTCGACACCCCAGCCCATCGGCACCAGGGCGAAGGCTTCGAGACCCATGGGCATCAGGAGCATGGCGAGCAGGCCCCAGGGCATGATCCAGAAGCCGGTGAGCGGCACGCCCAGCAGGTTGGCGACGACGCCAAGCAGCGGCACCCGGTTGAAATGATAGGCGGCGAAGGCACCGGTAGCGACCGAGGCGATCAGGGTCGTGGCCAGGCTTGCGCCCACTGCCGCGGCGAGCCGCCTCGCCCACCGATGGCGCGTG
>JAUXWB010000546.1 GCA_030684475.1 Reyranella sp.
CGGGCGCCACGCTCGAGGCGGAGGACCTGCTGCCGTTCAAGCATCATCCCAAGGTGCTGGTGCTGGCCGAGTTCATGAACGTGCCGGGCGTGCTGGCGCGCGATCCCAAGGTGCTGAAGAAGCTCGCGGCGTTCTCCGACGTGCAGATCGACGGCCATTCGCCGCTGCTCTCTTCCTACGATCTCAACGCCTATATCGCGGCGGGCGTGCGCAACTGCCACGAGACGACGTCCGCGGAGGAGGCGCGCGAGAAGCTGCGCAAGGGCATGCAGATCCTGGTGCGCGAGGGCACGGTCTCCAAGGACCTGGCGGCACTGGCCGAGCTGATCACCACCGAGCGCGCGCCGTTCCTGGCCTTCTGCACCGACGACCGCAACCCGCTCGACATCGCCGAGGAGGGCCATGTCGATTACCTGATCCGCGCCGCCATCAAGAAGGGCGTGAAGCCGCTCAACGCCTATCGCGCCGCCACCTGGTCGGCGGCCCGGCATTTCGGCCTGTTCGACCGCGGTCTCGTCGCGCCGGGCCAGCGCGCCGATCTGGTGCTGCTGGAAGATTTGGAGACCTGCGCGGTGAAGAGCGTGATCTGCCGCGGGAGTTTGGTGACGCCGGATCGTTTCAGGACACGGCCTGATGTCCCGCTGGTCGGGCTCGATTCGGTGAAGCTGCGGCCGGTGACGGCCGAGACGTTCCGCGTTCCGGCGAACGCCGCCGACTCGCCGCCGGTGATCGGCGTGCGGCCGGGCCAGATCCTGACGGACCGGCTCTCGGTGCCGGTGGCGCGGGAGGGCGGCGCGCTGGTGGCCGATGTCGCCTCCGACGTGCTCAAGGTGGCGGTCCTCGGCCGGCACAAGCCCGAGGGAAGGGTCGGGCGCGGGTTCGTCAAAGGCTTCGGCATCACCCGCGGCGCCATCGCCTCGTCGATCGGCCACGACAGCCACAATGTCTGCGTCATCGGCTGCAGCGATGCCGACATGGCCGTCGCCGTGAACCGGCTGATCGAGCTCAAGGGCGGCTTTGTGGCCGCCGTCGACGGAAAGGTGGTGGCCGAGCTGGCGCTGCCCATCGCCGGCCTGATGAGCGACCGGCCGTTCGAGGAGGTCGAGCACGGGCTGCGCCGCCTGCGCGAGGCGGTGCGCGGCCTCGGCACCACCCTGCACGAGCCCTTCCTGCAGATGGCCTTCCTGCCGCTCCCGGTGATCCCCCACCTCCGCATCACCGACAAGGGCCTGGTCGACGTCGACAAGTTCGAACTGGTCAGCTGACCCTCCGCCCCGCCTTACGGGGCGGAGGGGGCAGGCCCCTCACGATATCGTCATTTTTTTAGATTTGCAAGATCAGCAGGTTTTGGGCTATATTTCTGCTATCGTCGCCACGAGCCTGTCTCGCGCGGGCCGCCCGGTCACTTGCCCGGAGCGGCCTTTTTCGTGGCCGGTGGCGCGCACGGTTGGGAGACACGAAGAGGTGACAGATCCTGTGTCCCATTCCGGAGCCCAAGTGCCTGTATTGCTTCGGCTTTCGTCTTGTCGGCACGCGCCGGCGCAGCGGACCGTGTCCACTCGTGTCCACCAAGTCGCCCCGGCGGTCTAGCGGATCATGGCCCGGAGCTTGGACGAGATCAGATCGGTGGCGAGCACGAGGGCCAGGATCACGATCACGCAGGCCGCCGTGTCCTCGTAGGCGAACAGCTTCATCGAGCTGATCAGCTCGAAGCCGATGCCGCCCGCGCCCACCATGCCGAGCACGGTCGAGACGCGGATGTTGGTCTCGAAGCGGTAGAGCACGACGCCGATCCAGGTCGGCA
Source organism: Reyranella sp. (assembly GCA_030684475.1). GTDB lineage: Bacteria > Pseudomonadota > Alphaproteobacteria > Reyranellales > Reyranellaceae > Reyranella. The sequence goes on from JAUXWB010000546.1 coordinate 1,805, forward strand.
GGACCTGCGGCAGCACGCCGAACACGATGCGCTGCAGGGTGCCGGCGCCGGCGGCACGCAAGGCGTCGAGCGGGCCCTCGTCGATCTCCTCGATGGCTTCGGCGAAAAACTTGCCCAGCATGCCGGCGCCGTGCAGTGCGATGGCGAGCACGCCGGCGAAGGGGCCGAGGCCGACGGCGGCGACGAAGATCAGCGCCAGGATGATCTCGTTGATGCCGCGCATCACGTTCAGTACCTGGCGGAGCCCATGGAACACCCAGGCGTAGGGCGAGAGGTTGCGCGCGGCGAAGAAGCAGACCGGGAGCGCTAGCACGATGCCGAGCAGCGTGCCCCAGAGCGCGATCTGCACCGTCTCGATCGCGGGCTGGATCAGCTTTTGCATGAAGGCGAAGTTGGGCGGCAGCATGCGGCCGATGAAATCGCCGATCCACGGCAGGCCGTCGACGAAGCCGGAGATGCTGAGGCGGGTGCCGACCGCCGACCACCACAGCACGGCGGCCGAAATGCCGAGGACGGGGGCCAGGATCCACCAGCCGAGCGGGCCGCGCGGCTTGTTGACGACGAATTGCAGGGACATGGCTCAGGCCCTCTCTTCAACTGCGGCGGCGGCGATGACGGCTTCCGCCGCCGTTCGCCGGCGCTCGGTGAGGCGCTGGGCGGCGTCGAGCACGTTGGGATCGTCGAGGCCGGGATAGATGCTGCGGATGACGTCGCCGCTCACGCCCGAGGGCGCGCCGTCATAGACGACCTCGCCGGCCGAGAGTCCGACGACGCGCTCGGCGAATTCCAGCGCATAGTCGATCTGGTGCAGGTTGCAGAGCACGGCGATGTTGGATTCCTTGCAGCTCTTCTTCAGGTAGGTGAGCACGGTGCGCGAGGTCTTGGGATCGAGGCTGGCCACCGGCTCGTCGGCCAGCATGAACTTGGGCTGCTGGGCGAGTGCGCGGGCGATGCCGACCCGCTGCTGCTCGCCGC
>JAUXWB010000549.1 GCA_030684475.1 Reyranella sp.
AGGGCGATGGCGCGTCCGACATCCATGTCGATGCCGCGCCGGCCGGCATCGGCGATCTCGACGGGCACGCGCGCCGCCATCGAGAGGGCAAGCGCCGCCGCCCAGAACGCGGGCACGCGCCAGTCGGTGGACCTGCCGTCAGCCGCCATCGCGTGCCCTGCTGGGGATCGCCTGCAGCCACTCGATCAACGGCGTCCAGCAGAGATCGCGGGCGCGGCTGCTCACCACCATGCCGATGTGGCCCAGCGGCAGGTCGAGCCGCTTCACGTTCTTCAGCCCCTTTTCAGGATCGGCAAGGGCAGCGGCCGAGAGCGGCGGCACGATGCGGTCGCCCGAGGGGATCATGACCAGCGACGGCACCTTGATTTTGGCCGGCACGATACGGCGGCCGCCGACGACCCATTTGCCGCTGCCCGGCACGTTGTCGCCGTACCAGCCGACCAGGCACTCGCGCGCCACGGGGCCGGCGAGCGGCGCGCCGTCGTTCAGCCAGTCCTCGAGCAGCACGAACTCGCGGGCGCCGGCGCCCGCCTGGTCCATGCCGAGGAAGCGGCCGAACTTCTTCATCGCGAGCCAGGGATCGAGCGACCAGAAGAGCGTCTGCAGGATGTCGACCGGCAGCTCGCCGAGCCTGTCGGCGATCTGCGCCAGCAGCGGGCCGGTCGACACCAGGAAGGCATGGCCGGTCCGGTCGGCGTGGAAATCCCAGGGGGCGGCCAGCAGGGCGAGGCCGGCGACGCGGCGCGGCTGGCGCGCGGCCAGCGCCACGGTGAGCGTGCCGCCCATGCAGTAGCCCATCACCGCGGGTGAGCGGCGGGCGCGTTTGGCGAGGAAGGCGAGTGCCCGCTCGAGGCGCGCGACATAGGCCGTGGTGTCGAACCGGCGCTCTTCGTCGTTGAGCGATCCCCAGTCGACGAGGTAGGGCCTGAGGCCTTGCGCCGCCATGCCGCGCAGCAGGCTCTTCTCGGCGGTGAGGTCGAGCACCTCCCAGCGATTGATCAGCGACGGCACCACCAGCACCGCCCGTGCGCCGCGCGCGCGGGCCGCGCGATGCGTGGCGCCATAGTCGAGCAGCCGCGTATTGCCTTCGCTCCACACCACCGGCGGATTCTCCAGGGTGCGATGAACCGCGTGCTGACGATAGGCGAGCACGCCGTCGGCCAGCCGATGCATGCGCCGCGCAATCTCGCGACCGAGCGCGCTCTCGAATTTGCCCGCGCCGTCCCGGGCTTCGAGGGCGGCGATCTCGGGCAGCAGGGCCGAGATGGCCTCAGGAACGGTTGAGCTTGGCTTCGAGGTCGGCGAGCCGGGCTTCCAGTGTCTCCACGCGCTTTCGGAGCTCGCCCAGGTCATC
>JAUXWB010000011.1 GCA_030684475.1 Reyranella sp.
GGCGGCAAGACCTTCGAGTTCGAGATGGAAGGCCAGAACCGCAAGATCCGCTTTCTCAATCCCGAGTTGGATCTGTTCAACACCCGCGATCCCATCGCGCTCCACCTCTCCGCCTTCGGTCCACGCACCCGCGCCCTCACCGCCCGGCTGAAAGCCGGCTGGATCGACTTCGTCGGCAACGTCGAGACCGGTGTCCGCGAAGTCGAGGCAATGCGCGAGGACTGGCAGAAGGCCGGGCACGCGCTGGGCGATCTCCAGGCCACCGCCTTTGCGCTGGGCTGCGTGCTGCAGGACGGCGAACCGGCCGACTCCGAGCGCGCCATGGCGCAGGCAGGACCGCGCGCGGCCGTGATGCTGCATCGCGCCGCCGACGAGGCGATCCTGAACCTGAAGTCGACCCAGGCCCTGCTCACGAAACGGCCGGAGCTGGAGGGCTACGTCGCGCTGGCGCGGACCTACGAGCCCAAGGATGCGCCCTACCTGGAAAACCACCGTGGCCACCTGATGTTCGTGAAGCCCGCGGAAAAGCAGTTCGTCACCGCCGACCTGATCCGCGCCACCTCGTTCACCGCCTCCGAGGGCGAGATCAAGCAGCGCATCGAGGCGTTGCGCGGTGCCGGCTACACCCAGTTCACGATCCAGCTCGTGCCCGGCCAGGAAGCCGCCCTCGCCGACTGGGCCCGCATCGCCAAGGCCTTCGCCTAGAAGCAGTCCAACCGAAATCGGGCTCTCCGCGCGCCAGAGAGCCATCGTTTCAGGGCTTTCGCCCCTCGTGTGTCACACCCATGTGTCACACCAACTTGTGTCAAATGTTGTGACACCGAGTTGTGACATCGCGTGAATCCTGCGGTCCGAGCGCCGCAGCAGACCGTCAATAGTTCCTTCTGGGACGCGTTTTCTCGCGCCTCGGTCCACCCACCTCTGGACGGTCTCCAGCGGGGCAGCCTTTGCTTGCTACGCACGACACGATGATCGCGGGACGACCCCCTCCTCCTCGATTGGAGCGTACCTGGCGGCGGCGCCGGGCGGGGTATGGTCTTTATTATTGGCGCCAGCGCCCGTCCTTCCTTCCGGACAGGCCTCGTGCAATGTTATCGGAAACATAGCACTAAAACCGCTGAACCTGCTCATCACATCTGCGTGAGCAAATGCTGGCAGTGCTAGCATTCCGCTTCCTAGCTGAAGGGGCGAATGACCCTTTCGCCGAAGCGCGCGAGGCTCTCCTCTAGATCGTGCATGAAAGGCGTGGAGGGCAGCACAATGCGGCCGATGCCCTGGGCAATTCGCTCTTTGATGGCGGGCTCCGGATCCTTGCCCGAGCCGGGCAGGAGATCGGGACAGCCGGCCAGCATTTCGATCGATTTGGGATCGCGGCCCGCCGCTTCCGCCGCACGACGAACGGTGTCGATCAACGGCATGGTGTCGGCGGGCCGGCCGATCGACGGGAAGAAGCCGTTGCCGAGCCGGCCGGCACGCCGGGCCGCGGCTTCGGAGTGTCCGCCGATGATGATCGGAACGCTGCCGGCCACCGGCTTGGGGTTGCAGCTCACCTCATGGAATTTCACGAACTCGCCGGCGTAACTCGCGCCATCGGCCGCCCACAGCGCGCGCATGGCCGCGATATATTCGTCGGCCCGCTTGCCGCGCTTCTCGAAGGGCACGCCGAGCGCCTCGAACTCCTCTTTCAGCCAACCGACACCGATGCCGAGTTCGATGCGCCCGCTGCTCAGATGGTCGAGCGTCGCGACCTGCTTGGCGAGGACCAGCGGATTGCGCTGCGGCAGGATGAGGACGCCGGTCATGAAGCGCAGCCGGGTCGTGACGGCCGCGACCGACGCCATCCAGATCAGGGGATCGGGAATAGACGCCGAGCGGTCACCCGGCAGCCGGCCGCTGGCGGCATAGGGATAGGTCGAGCTGTAGGTGTCGGGCAGGACGACGTGATCGACGGCAAAGACCGAATCGAAGCCGGCGGCCTCGGCCAGTCGCACCAGCCGATGCGCCCCGGCGAGGTCGGGAAAGGTGTTGTTGCCGAAATGCAGGGCAAATTTCATGACACCAGATCCGCAACGGCTTTCTTGTAACGCGTGATCGCATCGAGGTGCTCGGCGTAGGTCTTTCCGGCGATGCGCTTGTGATGCGCGCTGACATAGGTCGTGTGCGCATTGACGTGTGTGACGCCCGCCTTCTTCCAGAAGCTGAATTCCTTTCGCCAATCGTCCTCGTTTCCGATGCCCGGCGACACCCAGACTTCGAGCCCGACCGACTTGGGATCGCGCCCTGCCGCTTTGACCATCGTGCGCAGCTTGTCGAAGGCTTTCAGCGCCTCGTCCCCCGCCGGATAGGCGAGCGGCATGAAGCCGTCGCCATATTGTGCCGTCCGCCGGAACGTCGCCTCGGCATGGCCGCCGAACCAGATCGGCACGCGACCGGATTTCGGACGCGGATTGATGCCGCCGTCGTCGAGCTGGTGGAATTCGCCCTTGAACTTGACGCTCGGCTCCTTCCACAGCGCCTGCATGAAGCGCACCTGCTCCTCGGAGCGCTTGCCGCGCGTCTTGAAGTCCTCGCCCAGCCCCTGGAACTCGATCTCGTTCCAGCCGACACCGACGCCGAGACGGAACCGGCCTTCGCAAAGCTCGTCCAGGCAGGCCGCCTGCTTGGCCACCAGCGCCGCCTGGCGCTGGGCCAGGATCAGCACCCCGGCGGCAAAGCCGATCTTGCGGGTGACGCCGGCCAGGAAGGCGAACAGCACGAAGGGATCGTGATAGGCCGTGGCGGTGGTGCCGACCCGGCGCCCGCCATGGTCGACGTTGGGATTGCCGCCCAAGACATGGTCGGGCGCCACGAGATAGTCGTAGCCCAGCCCCTCCGCCGCCTGGGCATAGTCGCGCAGGACAGCCGGTCCAGTGCCGATGTCGCCGACCGGCAGGGATGCACCCAGTTTCATGGTGTCCTCATTCCGCCGCGGCGGCCTTCCGGGGTTTCAGGTCTGTCGAATACTTGAGATGTACCGGCGCATTGGCCTCGAACGGGCTCTTGAGATCGAGGCTCTTGGCGATCTCGCGGATCGCGGGGAACACTGCCTGGCCGATCAGCGGGATGCAGGTGAGCGAATCCGCCTGGCTCACGCGTCCGTCGTTGCACCACAGCTCCAGGATGCCCGGCCGCGTCTCCTGGAGGA
>JAUXWB010000012.1 GCA_030684475.1 Reyranella sp.
TACGCCGACGGCAAGCGCGACCGGGCGAACGAACTGGCGGCGGAGCTGGTCCGCGGCCGTGCCGACATCATCGTCGCGCACTTCACGCCGGCCGTGCGGGCGGCGATGGAGGCGACCCGCACCATTCCCATCATCATGGCGCCGGCCGGCGCCCCGGTTGAAACCGGCCTGGTCAAGAGCCTCAGCAAGCCCGGCGGCAATGTCACCGGCGTCACCAACATGGCCGCGGAACTGGGCGGCCGGCGGCTGCAGCTCCTGAAGGACATGCTGCCCGCCCTCGACTGCGTCGCCGTTCTGGCCTCGACGCAGGATCCCTTCACCAAGCCCTTCCTCTCCTACATGCAGGATGCGGCGAAGGGCGGCGGCCTGCGACTCGAGCCGGCGATGGCCGAGGGGCCGGCCGACTTCGAGCGCGCCTTCGCCGCCATGGTCGCCACCGGCGCCGGCGCGGTCGTCATCCAGGGCGTGTTCAACACGCAGCGCACCCGCATCCTCGAACTCGTGGCCCGCCATCGACTGCCGACCATGTGGTTCGACCGCCAGGCCGTTCTCACCGGCGGCCTCGTCTCGCTGTCGGCCAACACGGCGGACATCTACAAGCGCGCCGCTTCCATGACCGCCAAGGTGCTGAGGGGCGCCAGGCCGGCCGACCTGCCCGTCGAGCAGCCGGCGATTTTCGAGCTGGTGGTCAATCTCCAGGCGGCGCGCTCGATGAATCTTTCCGTGCCACAGGCCGTGCTGACCCAAGCCGACGAGATCCTTGAATGAACCGACGTCATATCCTCGCCGCCGGTCTCGCGGCGCCGTTCCTCGGCACCGGCCGCGCCCTTGCCGCGGAGCGCATGGTCGGCTGGATCTCGCCCGAATCGGTGCAGGCCACGGCGCCCTTCTTCAACGCCCTGAAGGCCGGCCTCAACGCCGCCCTGCCGGCGGGCGGCGAGCCGGTCCGCTTTCTTGAGCGCTACGACGTGAACACACCGGCGCTGGCCGCCGCCCAGGTCGCCGAGTTGCAGCAGAAGGGCGTCCGTCTGATCGTAGCCCAGGGCGCCGCCACAGTGCCGGTGGTTGCCGCCAAGCCGTCGGTCCCGGTCGTGTTCGGCTACAGCGGCGATCCCGTCGTCGCCGGGATCGCCCATTCGCTGTCGCGGCCGGGCGGCAATGCGACCGGCCTCAGCTTCATGTCGATCGAGCTCAACCCCAAGCGCATCGATTTCCTGCGCACCGCCGTGCCCGGCTGCCGCAAGATCGCGCTGCTGTCGAACGCGCGCCATGCCGGCGAAGAAAAGGAGATCGCCGCCTGCCAGTCGGCCGTCCAGCCGCTTGGCATCGAGCTCACCCCCTATCGCGCCCAGAACGCCGGCGAGATTCGCACCGCGCTGGCGCAGGCGCTCGACAGCGGCGCCCAGGCCATCGTCATGCTTCCGAGCTCCAGCATGGTGCAGCTCGCGCCGACGGCTGCCGCCGACTGCATCGCCCGCAAGGTGCCGCTGGTCTCCGGCTGGGCCACGATCGCGCGCGCCGGAGCGCTCCTGACCTACGGCCCCAACCTGCAGGAAGCTTATAAGCGCCTAGCGGTCTATGTCGTCCGCGTGCTGGGAGGCGCGGCACCGGCGACCCTGCCGGTCGAGCAGCCCACGGTGTTCGAGCTGGTGATCAACCAGAAGACGGCCGCGGCCCTCGGCCTCGCCTTGCCGCCGTCCCTGCTCGCCCAGGCCGACGAGATCATCGAATGAGACGTCGGTTTCTCCGCGGGCTCCTCCTGACGGTGGGCGCGCTCGCCGCGACGACTCCCGTCGTCGCCCGGGCGCAGGCCGGCAAGGTCTTCCGCGTCGGCGTCCTGGTCGTCGGCCAGCCCGAGCCGTTCTGGACGATCTTCCGCACCACGTTGAAGGAACTTGGCTACACCGAGGGCGGCAACATCCAGTTCGAATTCCGCTCCGCCGAGTTCGTGCCGGCTCGGCTCGACGCACTGGCCGCCGAGCTGGTCACGCTCGGCGTCGATGCAATCGTCGCCGTGCAGACACCGTCGGCGCTCGCCGCCAAAAAGGCGACACGCACCATCCCGATCATCCTGGCGGGCGTGGGGGATGCGGTGGCGACTGGACTGGTCACCAGCCTGGCAAGGCCTGATGCCAACCTGACGGGCGTGTCGACCGCGACCGCCGAGCTTGCCGGCAAGAGCGTCGAACTCCTGAAGGAAATCCTGCCCGCGGCACGCCGCATCGCCGCCATCGCCAGCGCGCCCGATCCGTTCCACAAGCCTTTCCTCGACCAGCTCGAGAAGGCCGGCAGCCAGGGTGGCGTCGCCATCGAGCGCGTGATGATCGAGCGCGAGGCCGATCTCGAGCCCGCCTTCTCGCGGCTGGGTGACGGCGCCGTCGATGCCGTGGTGGTGCAGCCCAGCCTTTCGGTCAAGCTTACGGCCGACCTCTCGCTCAAGCATCGCTTGCCGTCGGCGTCGGCGTCGCGGCGCTTCACCGATGCGGGCGGCCTGCTGAGCTATGCCGCCGATATCCAACATATCTATCGAGACTCCGCCGTCTATCTCGACAAGATACTGAAGGGTGCCAGACCTGGCGACCTGCCGGTACAGGGGCCGGTGAAGATCGAGATGATCGTCAACCTCAAGACCGCCCGCGCGCTCAACCTCACGGTGCCGCAGTCGATCCTGATCCGCGCCGACGAGGTGATCGAATGAGGGGTGATCGAGTGAGGCGGCGCCTGGTCCTGTCGGCACTTGCGGCTCTTCCTGCAGCACCTGGACGCGCGCAGGCGCCGCGCCGGCCGGTCATCGGCGTGCTGATGGCGCGCGACGAGCACTACAGCGCCGACCTGCTGCGCGCCGGCATGCAGGAGCGCGGCTGGGTCGATGGCTCCTATTCCCTGCTCGTGCGTTCGGGCGGTGGCTCGATCGACCGCCTGCCGGCGCTTGCCGCGGAGCTGGTCGCGGCCAACGTCGATGTGATTTTCGCGTTGCAGACTCCGGCGGCCCTTGCCGCCAAGCGCGCGACACAGACCATCCCGATCGTCAGCTGGTCGGGTGACCCGGTCGGCATGGGCCTCGTCGACAGCATGGCGCGCCCCGGCGGCAATATCACCGGCGTCGACGGCGCCGGCTCCGCCCTCGGCGCCAAGCGGGTCGAACTCCTGCGCGAGATCGTGCCGTCGATGCGGCGCCTCGCCGTCCTCCTCAATGCCGTGGACCCATTCAACAAGCCGTTCCTGACGCAGATCCAGGCCTCCGCCGCAATGCTTGTCGTCGAGGTCGTGCCGATCGCGGCCATGGTCGCCGACCTCGAGCCGGCCTTTGCCGAGCTGCAGGCGCGCCAGGCCGACACCGTCATCGTGCAGCCCAGCCTGCCGCTCGCGGCCATCGCCGCGCGGTTGCGCGCGATGCGGCTGCCATCGGTCTCGCAGGGCCGATTCTACGCCGCCTCCGGCGGCCTCATGGCGATCGGCGGCAACACCGCCGAAATAAATCGTCTGGTGGCGTTCTGCCTGACGCAGGTGCTGAAGGGAACGCCGCCGCGCGACATCCCGGTGATGTTTCCGACGCAGTTCGACCTGTTCCTGAACCTCGCCACTGCCAAGGCGCTCGGCCTCTCCCTGCCGCCTGCCCTGGTGCAGCGCGCCGACGAGGTGATCGAGTGAGGCGGCGAGAATTCACGGGCTTGCTGGGGGGTGCCGCGATGGCATGGCCAGCCGCCGCGGTCGCGCAACAGCCTACGATCGGATACCTCGACCCGAGATCGCCGGGCACGGCGCCCGGTTTCGTCTCAAGCTGGCGCGTGGGTTTGCGGGAGGCCGGCTATGTTGAGGGCCAGAACCTGGCGGTCGAGTATCGCTGGACAGAGGGTCATCCCGACAACATGAAGGCCATGGCGGCCGATCTCGCACGCCGCCCGCTGGCCGCAATCATCGCCGCCGGCAACCTGGCGGCCGCTACGGTCAAGGCCGCGACCTCCACGATCCCGATCATCTTCATCGTGGGTGTTGATCCGGTGGCATTCGGCCTCGTGGACGGACTCAATCGTTCGGCGGGCAATGCGACGGGTGTGACGACGTTCAGCAGCGAAATGGTGGCAAAGCGTCTGGAACTGCTGCGCGAGATGGTTCCAGGTGCCGCTGTCGCCGCCGCTCTCACAAATCCGAACAATCCGAATACGAAATCGGATACGCACCACGTGGAAGCCGCCGCCCGGGCGCTTGCCATGCAGATTCACGTCTTGAGTGCCAGCGACGATCGCGATCTTGACGTGGCTTTCGCGACCGCGAAGGACCGGCTTGTTGCCGCGATGTCGGTTCACAGCGATCAGTTCTTCGACACGCGACGTCGTCAGATCGCCGCTCTCGCGGAGCGCTACGGGATTCCGACAATCTTCAACAATCGGGAGTTCGTGGTGGCCGGAGGACTGATGAGCTACGGCGAGAATCGCTCCGATACCTATCGCCTGGCAGGAGGCTACGCAGGCCGGGTTCTCAGGGGTGAGAAGCCGGGCGATCTGCCGGTCTTGCAACCGACGAATTTCGAGTTGGCGATCAACCTCAGAACAGCCAAGACGCTGGGCGTCACCGTGCCGCAATCCATCCTGATCCGCGCCGATGAGGTGATCGAGTGAGGCGGCGGGACATCATGTTGACCGCACTTGCCGCGGCGCCACTGGCGTCCACGGCTTACGCCCAAAGTGGAGCGGCGCTGCAACGTGTCGGCTATCTCACGGGTGGCGGACTGGCGGCGCGAGCCGACTATCTGAACGCGTTCCGCGCGGGCATGGCGGCGCTGGGCCATGTCGAAGGCAAGACCTTCCTGTTGGAGTCGCGGGGGGCGGACACCCGGTTCGAGCGGCTGCCGGCACTGGTGCAGGAGTTGCTGGCTTTCAGGCCGGACGTGTTGCTGGTTTCGACGACGCCCGCCGTGCTGGCCACCAAGGCCGCGACATCGCAGGTCCCCATCGTGATGGTTGGTCAGGGTGATCCTGTGGGCATGGGACTGGTGGCGACTCTTGCCCGACCTGGTGGCAACATCACCGGGTTGACGAACATCTCCCTCGAGCTCGCGGGAAAACGGCTGGAGTTGCTGAAGGAATTCATTCCCACCGCATCGCGCATCGCGGTCCTCCTGAACCCCAATGACCCCAACTGGTCGCTCCAGTTACGCCATGCAGAAGCGGCAGCCCATCAAATCGGCATCGCCCTTGGGCCGGTCTTGCATCTGCGCAGGCACCACGATCTGGAGCCGGCATTTGCGGCGGCGGCGCAGGCCGGCGCCAACGCCGCGCTGCGTATGGTGGACTCGACAGTCTCCTTGTTGCGGACAGAATCCGTGCAGGCAGCTGCACGGTGGCGAATACCCGTGATGTGGGTTTTTCCGGACGATGTGCGGGCCGGTGGGCTGATTGCTTATGGGCCGGAGCAGGCAGACCAGTATCGCCAAGCCGCCAGCTTCGTGAACAGAATCCTGCGCGGCGCACGGCCGGCCGAACTGCCGATCGAGCAGCCAACGCGCATCGTGCTGGCAGTGAATGTCGGCACTGCACGCGGACTTGGACTGTCGATCCCATCGAGCGTCCTCGCTCGCGCCGACGAGGTGATCGAGTGAAGTCACCGTCTCTCCTGCGGCGCGGCGGCCTGTTCGCCAAGTACTTCCTGTCGCTGGTCGGCATCGTCACCCTCGTACTGCTGATCAACGGCGCGTTCGACATGTGGTTCGCCTACGGCACCGCGCGCCAGGCGCTGGGCCGGCTGCAGCAGGAACAGGCCAACGGCGCCGCCGACAAGGTTGGCCAGTTCATCACCGAGATCGAGCGCCAGATCGGCTGGACGACGCACCCGCAATGGGCGGCTGCCCCGGTCGACCAGCGGCGCTTCGACTTCATCCGCCTGCAGCGGCAGGTGCCGGCCATCACCGAGCTGACCCAGATCGACGGCCAGGGCCGCGAGCAACTCAAGGTGTCGCGGCTGGCCATGGACGTCGTCGGCTCCAACACCGATCTGTCCAAGGACCCGCGCTTCACCGAAGTTCAGAACAAGCGCGTCTGGTACAGCCCGGTCTATCTGCGCAAGGAGTCCGAGCCCTACATGTCGATCTCGCTGGCGCGCACCGGGCGGCAAGCCGGCGCCACCGCGGCCGAGGTCAACCTCAAGCTGATCTGGGACGTCGTCAGCGCCATCAAGGCCGGCGACAAGGGCTACGCCTATGTCGTCGATCGCGACGGCCGCCTGATCGCCCATCCCGACATCAGCCTGGTGCTGCGCAACACCAACATGAGCAAGCTCGAGCAGGTGCACACGGCCCTCGACGATCTGCGCGACGGCAAGCCGCAGAGCGACGCCAGCGCCCGCTTCGGCCACGCGCTCGACGGCACCGCAGTGCTGTCCTCGGTTGCCGCGATCCCGGCCCTGGGCTGGCTGGTCTTTGTCGAGCAGCCGACCTCCGAGGCGCTGCAGCCGCTCTACACCTCGCTGTGGCAGACCCTGGCGCTGCTGGTGCTGGGCCTCGCCGTCGCCGCGATCGGCGCCTGGTTCCTGTCGCGCCGCATGGCCTCGCCCATTCGCGCCCTCTCGGCGGGTGCGGAACGGCTGGGCGGCGGCGATTTCGGCCACCGCATCGCGGTCAAGACCGGCGACGAGGTCGAGGCGCTGGCCGACAACTTCAACCAGATGGCCGACCAGCTCCAGGAATCGCATGCGACGCTGGAGCAACGCGTGGTCGACCGGACGCGCGAACTTTCGGAGTCGCTGGAGCAGCAGACCGCGACCGCCGAAATCCTGCGGGCCATCTCGCAGTCGCCGACCGACGTGCAGCCGGTGCTCGATGCGGTGGTGCAGGCGGCCGTGCGCTTCTGCGGCGCCGCCGACGCGGTCATCACCCTGCGCGACGGCGACGGTGCCATCTTCGCGGCGCACGAGGGTCCCTTGATCACGGCCGCGGGGTCAAGTCTTCCGCTCAACCGGGAAACCGCCCCGGGCCAGGCCATCCTGAACGGCCGAACCTGCCATTTTCCCGACATCGCATCGCTCGATCCGGTCGAGTTCGCCGCGGCCCACCGATTCGCCGCTACCGCTGGTTTCCGCGCCGCCGTCGCCGCACCTCTGCTGCGCGAGGGCATCGCCATCGGCGCGGTGGCACTGCGCAAGCCCGAGCCGGGACCGTTCACGCCGCGGCAGATCGAACTGCTCGAAACCTTCGCCGCCCAGGCCGTCATCGCCATCGAGAACGTTCGGCTCTTCACCGAGATCCAAGAGAAGAGCCGCCAGCTCGAGGTCGCGAGCCAGCACAAGTCGCAGTTCCTCGCCAACATGAGCCACGAGCTGCGCACGCCCTTGAATGCCATTATCGGTTACACCGAGATGATGGCCGACGGACTCTACGGCGAAGTGGGTGAGAAGGCGTCCGGGGTGTTGGAGCGGGTGCAGAACAACGGCCGCCACCTGCTCGGCCTGATCAACGACGTGCTCGACCTTTCCAAGATCGAGGCCGGCCAGCTCACGCTCACCGTCGAACCCTACAGCGTCACCGACATGGTGGCGACGGTGCTGTCGGCCACCGAGTCGCTGGCCCGCACCAAGGGCATCGCGCTGGGTGCCGCCGTGGCCCCGGGCCTGCCGACCGGTACCGGCGATGCGCGGCGCCTCGCCCAGGTGCTGCTCAATCTCGTCGGCAACGCCATCAAGTTCACCGACCAGGGTTCGGTCGAGGTCCGCGCCGCGCAGGCGGGCGACCGCTTCGAGCTGTCGGTGGTCGACACCGGCCTCGGCATTGCGCCCGCCGACCAGGCGCGCGTGTTCGAGGAGTTCCAGCAGGTCGACAATACCAGCACGCGCAAGAAGGGCGGTACCGGGCTCGGTCTCTCGATCTCGCGCAAGATCGTCGAGCTGCACGGCGGGCGCATCTCCGTCGAGTCCGAAGTGGGCAAGGGCTCGACCTTCAAGGTTTCGGTTCCGGTCAACGTCGCACCGGTGAAGGACGCCGCATGAGCAAGAAAATCCTGGTCGTCGAGGACACCGAGGACAATCGCCAGATCCTGCGCGATCTCCTCGGCATGGCGGGCTATACGCTATTCGAGGCGCGTGACGGCGCCGAAGGCGTCGCCAAGGCGGCCGAGCACCGGCCCGACCTGATCCTGATGGATATCCAGATGCCGGTGATGGACGGCTACGAGGCGACGCGGCGCATAAAGGCCAATCCCGACCTGAAGGCGATCCCGATCGTGGCCGTCACCTCCTATGCGCTGAGCGGTGACGAGCAGAAGACGCGCGATGCCGGCTGTGACGCCTATATCGCCAAGCCCTACAGCCCGCGACAGATGCTGGCCAAGGTGCGGGAGATCCTCGGTGGGTAGGGTGCCGTGCACTTATCCCTGCATCGTGGGGCGGCTCATGACCCCTCCGCGCCCGATGACGGCAGGGCAATCGCCTATGGCCATTCTCCTCCCCCAGTCATGCCTTCATAGGCATGACTGGGGGAGGTGGCCGAAGGCCGGAGGGGGTCAAAGACCAACGCGCGAGCCTTCCGACCCCCTCCGCCCTACGGGCACCTCCCCCGCGCAAGAGCGCGAGGGAGGAGAACGAGAGCCCTATGCGATTGCCCCACCGATGACGGGGGCACCTCCCCCCGCTGCGCGCGGGGAGGAGAGCTCGGTTATGCCTCTCCCCCTCATATCGTGGGGTGGTGGCGCGAAGCGCCGGAGGGGTCATGCGTGACCCGGCGCGAATCCTGGTGGTCGACGACGTTGCCGACAATGTCGAGATCCTGCGCACGCGCCTAGAGAGCCTGGGTTACGAGATCGTCGTGGCCGAGGATGGCGAGCAGGCGCTGGCGGTGGCGCGCGAGGCGCTGCCCGACCTGATCCTGCTCGACATCATGATGCCCAAGATCGACGGACTCGAGGTCGTGCGCCGCCTCAAGGCCGATGCGACCCTGCCCTTCATCCCGGTGGTGCTGGTCACCGCCAAGGCGAACCCCAAGGACGTCATCGCCGGCCTCGATGCCGGCGGCGACGATTATCTCACCAAGCCGGTCGACCACGGTGCGCTGGTGGCGCGGGTGCGGGCCATGCTGCGCATCAAGTCCCTGCACGACGAGGTGCAGGCCTTGAACCGCGGCCTCGAGACCAAGGTGGCGGAGCAGGTGGACGAGCTCGAGCGCGTCAACCGGCTCCGCCGCTTCCTGGCGCCGCAGCTTGCGCAGGCGATCGTGTCGGCCGGCGACGAGAAGATCCTGGACAACCATCGCCGCGACATTGTGGCGTTGTTCTGCGACCTGCGCGGCTTCACCTCCTTCGCCGAGACCGCCGAGCCCGAAGACATCATGGCCCTGCTGGCCGAATATCACGGCGCCATCGGCCCGCTGATCCGCAAATATGAAGGCACGCTCGACCGCTTCACCGGCGACGGCATGCTTGTGTTCTTCAACGATCCGCTGCCCTGCCCCGACGCGCCGGAGCGCGCGGCCAAACTGGCGATCGAGATGCGCGACGCCGTGGCAACACTGGGCCAGGCCTGGACGCGGCGCGGCCATCGCCTGGGCTTCGGCATCGGCATGGCGCAGGGCTTCGCCACCCTGGGCCGCATCGGCTTCGAGGACCGTTTCGACTACACCGCGATCGGCGCCGTCATCAATCTCGCGGCCCGGCTTTGCTCGGAGGCCGCCGACGGCCAGGTGCTGGTGAGCGGCCGGCTGGCCTCGGCGGCGGAGGCCGTGGCCGAGGTCGAGGCGCTGGGCGAGCGCGAGATCCGCGGCATGGCCCGGCCGGTGGCCGTGGCCAATCTCGGCGGCCTGAAACCCGCCCCCTAATCACCACAAATCGTTCGAACTTCGTTCGAGAAGAACCGGCAACTCCAGCCGGCGCACCCGCGTTCTGCTCCCGAGGTAACCTGAAAGGAGGACCACATGAGCGATTACAACCCCGATCCGCGCTACGGGTCCGACCGCTACGGCACCCACAATCGCTACGACTACAACCTGGAACCGACCGGCAGCGGCGAGCGCTCGTCCTACGCCCTGGTCGGCCTGCTGGCCGTCTTCGCCCTGATCGGCGGCCTGATGTTCTTCTCCGGCCCGCCGGCCCACCAGCAGCAGGCGCAGCAGCCGGCGCCGACAACAACGGAGTAGAGTTCATGGTCAACGCCCATATCCCGCCGCCCCAGGGCCGCCGCGGCGGCATCTACCTGGTCGCCGGCGTGCTGGCGGCCATCGTCCTGGCGGCCGGCGTGCTGTTCTACACCCCGCCCGCCGAGCGCACCGACCAGGCGGCCCAGCCCGACCGGACGATGGAGCGGACGATCAACCCCGCGGCCGAGGAGTCGCGGACGCCGGCCCTTCCGCCGGCCGTGCCGCGCGACTAGCGAGGTCCCCTTGGTGGACACGAGTGGACAGTCGCGTGTAGCGCCCGTGTCCACCATTTCGTGTCCACCATTTCGTGTCCACCGGACGCGGTCACCGGAAGGTCACCGGCGGCAGGGGCGGCGGCGGGCGAGGATGCCTGCCGCCCTGTCGAACCGATGGCTTTTTGCACGCCCCCGGAACATCGGCGGCGGGGCGACGTTGACTCGCTACAGCCCCCACCGACTGCCGGTGACACCATGAACACGCACGTCCTGCCCACGCTGCCCGAGCCCGACCCGTCCTCGCACGGCCACGAGATGCCGCCACCGGCGCCCGGCCGCTACGACGAGCCGATGGACATCGGCACCGGGCAGGCGGCGTTCCTGCTCGCCTGCCTCGTGCTCGGGATCACGCTGGCCATGGGCGTCCTGGCGATCAGCCACCTGACCAACAGCGACGGCCTGGCGGCGCACAGCCCGCGCATCCTCTCCATGGAGCGGGCGTCGGTCGCGGCGCTGCCGCGCTAGGCGATCGCGTCTTCGCTGGGGGCGCGCGACTCCCGTCGCGCGATCATCACTTGTGGGAAGACGCGGCACTGGAGTGCCGCGCCCCCAGGCATGAAGAACTCCGGCCACGAAAAAGGCCGCGCGTCGCGGGACGCACGGCCGTCAATCTATGCTTTTTTATAGCCGGAACCTGCGGAACTTGCAAGTTTTTGTGCGAGAATTCTGCCGGCCCCCGGAATTGGGCAGGGCTGGGGGTGCGCGGCGGGGCGGTGCCAGCAGAATGCCAGCACCGCGGCGGTCGTAGCGCGCTCGGGGTGTCGACGACACCCTACCAGCCCGTTGGCTTGATGATGGGCGAACCCGGATTGCGCGCAATCTGCGCCGGGAACTGGGAGGCGATCAGATCGGCGTGACTGACGTGGCGCACGAAGGAGGAGGCGTTCGCCATACCCCGATCAGGGCGCCGGCCATCGAGCCAGACGAGACCAACGGGCTTGCCGACACCCTTGCTCACCATCCGTAGCGGCTCGATCAAGTCGGTGTCTTGGGAGAGCACGAGCGCGACGTCGAAATGGTTCGACCAGGCGTCATTGACGAGGTGGACGGCAAGGTTGACGTCCGAACCCTTCTCCTCAGTGTCGAGAATTTCGACGAAACGCGTCGGCACGCTGGCGAGCGGTCGCTTTTTCGTCTTTGTCAGGAAGTTTCCGAAATGGAATTCGATGTTGGGGACGGTTCCCAACGCGCTGAGATAGATTTGTTGGCGGCGCGGCGCGTCCGGGTCGCCAGCCCGCGCCTTCACGCGAGCGGTGAAGTAGCGAACGAGGTCGATCGTGTCGCCGGGACGGACCAGCCGTCGAGCAAGCAGATCGAGATTGAGCCACCTGTACGGCGTGCCGCGGAGCGCGCGATAATAGAGATTGAAGCCATCGACATAGACAAGGACCCGCATCGGCCCTGTGCCCTTTCACGACAAAGGCCGCTGGGGCTTGCGCCTCAAACGGCCTTTGAGCCGACAGCACGCTGCCGGCGGGTAGGCCTCCTATATAGAGCGTAGCGCCGAATCTGTCAAGGATTCCAAAGCACTAGGGGTTGCGACCTAAGTCCTCCAGAACCTCTGCGGGTTGAGTTGAGGTATGCCGATACCACTCCCTCATCTCGGCGTTCTTATCGACCTTCAGGATGGAGATGACGCCGCCGGAGTTCGCTCATGATCAAGAGCGCCTCGCGCGGGGTAGCCCCCGCGCTGAAAACATGCGCGGTCCGGAAGAACATGAGGTCTGAGGTCTATCGCCAGCCCGTTGCCGATCTCGCGCTGCCGCCCGATAGTCCCGCAGCGATGAAGTAGGAGAGCAACGATGCCCGCCCCCGTTCGTGCCGGTGCCGCTCGGCCGCCCGCCCGCCGCAAGGCCCGGCGTGGTGCCGAGGCACAGGCCACCCCGCCCGAGGAGACGCGCGAGGCGCCGGGGCCCGTACCCGGGCCCGATGACGCCTTCGCCTGCTTCACCGAATGGGCCTCCGAAGCCGACCGGGCCGGCTACGCCGATCTTTGATCGCGTCCTTCTCGGCCACGAAAAAGGCCGCGCGTCGCGGGACGCACGGCCGTCAATCTATGCTTTTTTATAGCCGGAACCTGCGGAACTTGCAAGTTTTTCTGCGAGAATCCTGCCGGCCCCCGGATTTGGGCAGGGATGGGGGTGCGCGGCCGGGCGGTGCCAGCAGAATGCCAGCACCGCGACGGCCGGCGCCTAGCCCGGCATCTTGTCGATGAACCCGACCACCGAGGCCAGGCGGCCATCCGGCGCGAGGGCGCAGAAATCGACGCCCTCGACGACCGACGGGCCGGCGGCGGGGCCGAGCGACCAGGTGAAGCGGCAGGTGCCGTTGTGGGCATCGACCCGGGACGTGCGCTTGAGCACGAAGCCCGGGAACTTGGCCTGGACGCCGGCCAGCATGGTGTCGATCCCGGCGGGACCGTCGCTCGCCATCACCGGATCGCGGTAGGTGCCGGCCTCGGCCCAGGCCGCGGCGATGCCGGCGCGGCGGCGGGCGGGATCGGTCTCGTTCCAGGTGGCGACGTAGGCCTCGACGATCGCCTCCGGCGCGGGGGCGGCGGCGGCTTCACGCACGGCAGCGGTGGGGTTGGACATGGCTTCCTCCTGCGGATGGTTGACCCAGGCGGAGGTAAGCGCGGGACGGGGCGGGAGGCGATTGTCTGGGAGGTAATGAGATAAGCTGCGCTGGGCACAACGGAATTGGTATCTCGGCAGTCCAAAAGAATTCGCAACCGAGGCCAACTGAACTTGTCCATCCTCTCGGCGACAAATTGAGGTTTGCTATTCTGCAGCTATGGCCATGCTGCTCGATACTTCTCGGCGCTTGGCGAGACTACCTAACAATGCGGCAATTACGGGTGGGCATACGCCATTGCCGAGCAGCTTGATCCGATCCCTGCGGGTTCCCTGGTTCATCTTGAAACTATGAGGGAAACCCATCGCACGTTTAAGTTCCGGGACCTGCAGCATGCGAAGAGTGGGCTCGCCCTGCGTCCATTCCACCAGACCGAACCGATCTAGTGTCGTCAGGGTCCGAAGCGGGCGTGTGATCCGCTGCCATCCGCCCGCCCCATCGCTCCCATAGTAGACAATCAGAAATGGCACGCCCTCTCCGAGGGCTTTCATGGCACGCCTTGCTCTAATGATCGTATCCTTGGCCCGCCCCACTTTGAACAATGGCCGTGCGTCCCACGTTCCTTTGGGGTCAAGGATGCTCTTGGCAGAACGGCCCGCGACGTGCACTTGGCCACTGAGATCAGATGGCATCTCTTCGCGGTCGCCCACTATGAACAATCGCCGTCGGGTCTGAGGAACTCCAAAGTTCACTGCGTCTAAGATTTGCGGACGGATGAAATAACTGCGCTCAAGCTCACGGATCAGCTCGGGATAACGTGGCCACGCGCGCATCTGTACGACATTTTCAATGACGATCCATCGAGGCTTGAATAGCTGAATAAAGTTCAAAACAAACAACGCAGTTTCGCGACTCTCCTCATCTCTCGCTCTACTCCCACGTGCGCAGGTATGGTTCGTACATTCCGGGGATGCGAGAAGCAGGTCGATTGGACCTATTCGGCCGACAACTTCGCGACCGGAACTTGCGTCTAGTCGCGCTTCAACAACTTTTGCGCCTGAAAAATTGTCACGATAGTTCAGCGTTGCGATATCCCAAGCATCGACTCCACACACGATCTCTGCGCCGAACGAGCTTGCCCCCCAGCTGCTACCACCGCCGCCACAAAACAGATCAAGGGTCCGAATGGCCATTTATGTCCGGATTGTACAGAGACCGAGAACCGATGCCAGGCGCTAACATTGCAGCTTCCTCAATCTCTACCCTTTGGGCGGCTTGAGCGCTGAGGCGACTCTAGACATACATCGGTCCAGATCATTGGAGATTTGGTGCTCCCAAAGTCGGACTACGGTCCAGCCCATCTGGCGAAGCTGACGATGATTCCTGCGGTCGCGCTTGATGTTCAAATGGATCTTTTCCTCCCATTTGACGCTCAATTTATCGCGCCATCGTTCGAAACCCCATCCATGCCAAAAACGACCGTCGACAAAGACAGCCAGCTTTGCGGGTCGGAAGACAAAATCAGGACGACCAGGAAGATCCTTCGCGTGGCATTCAAAAGAAACAGCGCGAGCGCGAAGAGCAGCAGCCACAACAAGTTCTGGGCCGGTATTCTTGCCGCGGATCCGCGCCATTACCGCGCTGCGTTTCTCTGGGGACATGATATCCCCCCGATGTCGACGAACTGTAATGCGTTTTGCCAAAGTCACGGTACCTGTCGGGCAGCGCGAAGCGCGGCAACGCGCTCTCGCCCAAAAGCCGATATGAGCCAGTCGCGAACGTTGTTCCGCGTCGTAATCCCGGATTGCCTAAGTATTCTAACAACGTCCGCGCCGGCAATGATCATGATCGGATGGCCATCCTCAACGACCTCATTGTACGCCTGTGCATTGACCCAAGACGTCGTTACCATGACACCGAATTGTCGATGACGAAGTCGCGAAATAAGTCGCGACATCTCTCGGACGCCAACTGAATTGCCCAACCCATAACACTTCGCCTCAATAGCAAAATCGACTGCCACGGCCGAGGGAGGCGTCCCTATGTGGAGAACGCCAACGGCATCACGGCCGCCGTCGCGCGTGGGGCGCGTCAAGTCCATCGTCGCGCCGCCTCCAAGCGCGATGCGAACTATCTCGGCTGCACAAGCCTCAAAATCGGTCGGGTTGCCCGCGAAGAAACCATGAACCTCCTGCAGGATCGCGCGGTCGGCTAAACTCTGCGGGGTCTGCTGGGCGCGAGTGCGAATTTCGGATGTGGGCGGGGAGACTAGCGGCAGGTATTCGCCATCTTCTATCCACTGCCGCCAAGCCCTCGGGGCTTTGGGAAAATTGTCGCGGCCAGCCTGGATATCATCGATCCACGCACGGCTGATGTTGCCCGCATCCACGACCGTGAACTTGGCTCGATAGTTCTGGAAGCGCTGACCAAGTTTCGTCCTCCAGATTGCGACGAGATCGTCTTGCTGCATCAGGCCGCGCCCACCCGGCACTGCGAGCCCACGGAAAATCATGTCCCGCCAATGCCCGGCGCTCGTGAAGATTAGTATCGGTGGCACCCGTTTTCGCGCGCCGGTGTGCGCCGCATCAAAGCAGAAGCGGAGAAGCCGGTTTCCCCAGCGTTTGGTATTGTGAAGCTCGCGGCCCGGTTCTTTGTTATCGCCAAAATAGGTGAAGATGCCGGTTTCTAGATCCAATTCATCAGGCCAATCGGCGTCCGACAAAGACGACGTGAGCACGATCAGTCGCGGAGCGTCTAATGTACCTCGGATCCGAAAACCGCCACCAATACTGACGCCCAGCAGTTCGTGAAGGGGATCATCACCTGCATTGCCAGCCCGGCTGCCTTCATACTTCGCATCAACGTCTAGATCACAGACATCGAGGAGATTGCGGGGCACAGTTTGCATGGTCAAAAATGGGCTATTGGCTACCGTTCCCAGTAGAAATAGTCTCTCTGCAAACAAGGGGAAAGCGATTTGTCAGAATCGCCTCTGGGGGATTTTGAGTTCACTCCACCATCGGCAGCAGCGCTCATCGAATCCCTGCGTGGCGTAGGGTACTCGATGCCCGCCGCAGTCGCGGATATAGTCGACAACAGCATAGCGGCGCAGGCAAAGAACGTCTGGCTCCAGTTCAACTGGGCCAATGGCCTCCCCACCATAACTATTCGCGACGATGGTCGTGGCATGGGCGAGGCGGAACTCTCGGACGCAATGCGCTTTGGGGGGCAGGGTCCAGCGAGGGTTAGAGAACCCACAGATCTTGGGAGATTCGGCCTGGGCCTCAAGACGGCTTCGTTTTCACAATGCCGACGGCTCACTGTCGCGACCCGCCGCGGCGGGTCGAGCGTGGAAGTGCGTCGATGGGACCTAGATTACATAGCGGCGGCGGCAAGAGATTGGCATCTCTTGAAAAGTGCGGCCGAAGGGTCGGAATCATTGCTGGCGGACCTTCATCAAGCGCCAAGCGGAACAGTCATAGTCTGGGAGCTACTCGATCGGCTGTCGGATGGCGAAGTCGACGAAGAGACATCGGAAACCATCTTTCTTGAAGCGATCGATCGTGTCGAAGAGCACCTCTCGATGGTATTCCATCGGTATCTAGAAGGTCCCGCGCCCGCGATTCGAATATTTATCAATGGGGTTGATAGCGCACACCAGGTCAAACCTTGGGATCCGTTCATGTCGGATCATCCAGCTACGATTCGACGGCCGGTTGAGCGGATTTACACGCGTGCAGGAATCGTGGAAGTGCAAGGATTCATCCTGCCTCACAAAGACCGGCTTAGCGCTCAGGCGAGCGAGCGTTTTGCAGGCGCAAGCGGCTGGACAGCTCACCAGGGAATCTACGTCTATCGCAACAAGCGTCTGCTTGTTGCGGGGAGTTGGCTCGGCCTTGGAGCTCCAAGACGATGGACCAAGGAAGAGGCATACAAGCTCGCACGTTTACGCCTCGATATCACGAATGCCGCCGATGAGGACTGGAAGGTCGATATTCGAAAGTCGACCGCCAGACCTCCACAGTACCTTCGGAGTCGCTTGAGAGTGCTCGCCGATGACGCGCGCCAACTTGCGCGTCAGGTCTTCGCGCATCGCGGCAATTATGGTGCTCGGCCACCTGAACCTGCAGTGAAGAGGGTTTGGACCGCACTTGAACGAGACCGCAGGGTTACTTATCGCATCGATCGCAAACACGCTGCCGTTCACAACGTGTACGATCTAGCTGGTGATCAAAGCTCGACCGTGGATGCGATGCTTCGAATCATCGAAGAGACGGTGCCAGTTCAAAAGATATGGCTCGATGCCACCGAAAGAGGCGAAGTGGCCACGGGCGGATTTTCTGAATTACCCTCAAAAGAAACGGAGGCAATTCTTAAGACTGTGTATCGCGACCTTCGTCGGCGGATCGGATTGAACCCGAGCACCGCCCGCGAACGTTTGATGCAGATGGAACCCTTTAATCAGTATCCCGACCTCGTGGCCGCATTGCCAGAAAACCCCGAGTGCTAGCTTTCTCAAGCCTAGGATAGACCGAGCCATGCCCGCCGCCTTTGAAAGTGCACTCAGAATCGCCCAAACCCTGATTCAAGATGAAGCGGCAGATGGGCCAATAACGACGGAGATGATCGCCGCAAAGGTCGATCAAACGCTCTCTATGAATCAGCGTTGGCGAAATACCGTAGATCGCGAGGCGTTGGTCAAGGAGTTAGAGACGCGATTCAGTGTCTGGATTGGTCGCGAGACATTTCTATCATCTGACGATGGGCATGTTGCTTGGTTGAATGAAGCCCGAAAGTCTGGATGGAGGTACTGGCCCCGCTATATGCAATGGCTTGAAGGCCAGTGGTCTTCGATCGCCATAGGTGGATTGGACAGATTCACGGATAGAATCGTTGGGCTACTTGAAGATCCCAACCGCACTGGATCTTGGGACAGGCGTGGGCTTGTCGTTGGACATGTGCAGTCTGGGAAGACCTCAAACTATACCGGTCTGATCTGCAAGGCCGCAGATGCTGGATACAAAATCATCATTGTCTTAGCTGGACTTCACAAGAATCTCCGAAGCCAGACCCAAATGCGCTTGGATGAAGGCTTCCTTGGATACGAGACGCTCCCCGTAGGACAGGCCGCTGGGCGCGAGCTTCGTGAGATCGGCGTTGGCCGAATCGATAGCGATACTTCCATAAGGCCGGACTACGTCACTCATCGTGCAGACGATGGTGATTTCCGCCGCGCGGTCGCGAACAACATGGGCATCTCGCCAGGTCATCGCCCATGGCTCTTTGTCGTAAAGAAGAATCCAAGCGTTCTCCGAAATCTCATCTCATGGGTCGAAGATCGCGTGGCGGACACACACGACTCCGCCACTGGAAGGCCCATTGTTCAAGGCTTACCGCTGCTCGTTGTCGACGATGAGGCCGATCACGCATCTGTCGACACGGGTGACCAAACCTTTGATGAAGCGGGTCAGCCTGATCCCGACTACGAGCCGAAGACAATCAATCGGCTAATACGTCGTTTGCTTTTCATTTTCGAAAAGTCTGCCTACGTCGGATATACCGCTACGCCGTTCGCCAACATCTTCATTCACGAGCGTGGCTTAACAACAGAGTATGGCGAAGATCTTTTCCCGCGAAGCTTTATTGTGGGTCTTCCAACACCATCCAATTATTCTGGACCAGTGCGCATATTCGGGCTCGCACCGGGCCTTGACGGCACGGCCGGAACAGAACCGCTACCTCTTGTTCAGAACGTTTCCGACCATGCCGCCTCGCGGAGTTTGCGCGAGCGCGTGGGATGGATGCCTCCATTGCATAGAAATGGCCACACACCGATTTTTAACGGGCAGGACACCGTTCCTCTCTCGCTGCGTCGCGCATTGCTCTCATTTTTGATCAGCTGCGCGGTACGCCGATATCGAGGGGAAATTGCAGCACACAATTCGATGCTCGTGCATGTGACACGTTTTGCGAACGTGCAACACGAAGTGACAAGACAAGTGCTAGAGTATCTGGATGTAGTAAAGATGAAGCTTCGCAGAGCAACAGCTGATCGCGAACTCCTCGAATCTCTTCAGAATCTTTGGTCAACCGACTTCATTCCCACCAATCATTCCGTCGCACTTTCGACAGGTGATCAAACTCTCCGGATGCCGGACTGGACCACTCTATTAGGTCTCTTACCTTCTGTTGCTGCTGACATCCATGTTCGAGAGATAAATGGTACAGCAGGGGATATACTCGACTATGACGTCCATCGCGCAACTGGGTTTAACGTCGTTGCGATCGGAGGCGACAAGCTTGCTCGTGGACTAACGCTTGAAGGCCTAACCGTAAGCTACTTCCTTCGCGCGTCGAAGATGTACGACACTCTGATGCAAATGGGGAGATGGTTCGGGTACCGACCAGGGTATCTTGATCTATGTCGACTATACACGACGGCGGATTTAGCAGATTGGTTCGAACACATAACAGAGGCGAGTGAAGAGCTTCGCCAAGAGTTCGATCACATGGCCGCGGTCGGCGGCACTCCACGTGACTACGGACTCAAGGTAAAGTCACATCCGCTGCTCCTAGTCACATCGCGAGTAAAAATGCGAAATGCGGAGCAGCTGCAGCTAAAGTTTGCAGGAGAGGTCCAAGAGACCGTCGTTTTTCATCGGGATCCGCGAGTGTTGGAAGTGAACGCCCAAGCGGCAGGCAAGCTCCTGAGCCGACTCGGACAGCCGATAGTTGACCCACGGCAACCTCGACCAAATGGTCGCTCACATGAATGGAGAGGTGCCCGGTTGTGGAACGGAGCGCCAGGCGCTGTTGTGGCGGACTTTCTGCGGGACTTCAGGACTCATGAGGCTGCTGTCAAAGTCAATGCGCCGCTCTTGGCGGAGTACATCGACAAACAGATGGGAGTTGGTGAGCTGACAGAGTGGACCATTGCGTTGTTATCTGGCGAAGGTTCTGCAGGCCGTGTAGGTAATTACAACGTGGCGACGGTAGAACGCGCTTCCAACACTCGCAGCTACGACATCTCTGCTCAGAAGCAGATGGGGCGCTATATGATACGTCGCCTGCTCGCGCCTAGGGACGAGGCCATCGATCTCGACGCGGCTTCCTACGAGGCTGCATTGAATCTAGCAATCCATACCTTCGACAATTCTCAGAACACTTCGAGAGCATCATCGCGGCCAACGGAGCCTTCGGGACCAAGTATTCGACATATTCGCGGTCTTGGCGATGTTGCAAGTAATGTCCGTGCTCACCCCGAGCGTGGCCTTCTCTTGATCTATCCACTTTCTGCAAGCCATGCCGAGATCGATTTTGACGGACCCGTGATTGGTTTTGGGCTCAGCTTTCCAGAGAGCACACGTGCGGAATCGGTAACTTACAGTGTCAACAATGTGTACTGGGCTCAGGAGTTTGGGGAAGATCTTTGACGCGTGATCAACTCCAAAAGACGTGGGATGCGCTAGCCGTCGAGCAATCGCCTGAAATCGGCTGGCTCACCAAACGTGTCCTGCCCGACGCATGCTGCTTGGTTCGAGTTGCGATCAATGCATCTGACCGAATGCCAGCTCTTCTCTTCGAAGTTAAAGCCTCGTCGGTGGGCCTTATAGTTGAGTACCCGACCTCGACTGGCTTTGCGATGTCGCCAGAATCTATCACCCCAGGCCCGAATGGTACCGTTAGATTATGTCTGATCTTGACTGACCCAAACTACAGAGACCAGTTTTGTGCTCTCACCGAAGACGTCTTGTCGGTTGTCGTTCAGTCAGCGGTCGAAGAAGACGCTGTAACGGCAATCCTAGCTCGACTGTCATCTTGGCAAAACTTCATGCGGCGCCATAGCGAAGGCCTTTCGATCGAGGAACAAACGGGCCTCTTTGCCGAACTTTTGTACCTCATGCGCGTCCTCCACCCAATGCATGGTCATGCCGCACTGAACACGTGGAAGGGGCCCATCGGCGGACTTTGGGATTTCGTGACCGGAGATACGGCAATCGAACTCAAAGCCACTACAGCTAGCGGATCCAAAGCCTTTCATGTTTCCCATCTGGGACAGCTCGACGCCAACCGCGTTGGTCACTTGCTGGTTTGTTTTCAAACGCTCGTACAATCAATCCAAGGTGCCTCGCTCGTCGAGCTTGTTGCGAGTGCTCGCCTATTGTTCGGCAGTGGTCCTGCCGGCTCCCAATTCCAACTGCTTCTTTTGGCGGCAGGTTATTCGGATGTGCATGCACTCAAGTATCAGACCCGGAAGTTGGCCCTGCAAAGCCTTCGCCATTTTCGAGTAACTGAAGGATTTCCACGCCTAACCAGAGAAATAGTCCCCCTGGGTATCATTGACGCGTTGTACGAAGTGGATCTGGAGGCATGTCTGCCGTATGAAATCACGGAGAGTGTGGCGTTGAACCTAATCTCATCACTAGGCTAACGACTCAATGGACCGAGAGCTTCTTGCCTTCGCACAAAGATTCAATAGTGATGTGCATGACCAAGCTCTGGCTGGAGAGGATGACGGCAGTGACGTGTATTCCGAGAATATCTTCACTGAACTCGTTTTGGAGCATCTCGGGTCAATAGGTATGATCGAAGGTGCCGAGGTGTGCCACTACGAAGGCACTTACGGCCGTGCAATCCTAAAAATAAGCGGATACTCGCTCGCTGAGGACAAGGAGCGGCTTGATCTTTTCATCACGATTTTCGTCGATACAGCAGAGCCTCGAAGCATCCCACGAGAGGACATCAATAGAGCGGCGGACAGAGCTGTACGCTTCTTGGAAGCGTCAGCTGGGGGCCTTCACGATCAGTTGGAACCATCGGGAGAAGCATTCGAGATTGCTCGCGCAATACATAGCTCCATTGGATCGATTGAGCTTGTTCGGGTTTTTGTCCTGACAGATGGGCTTATTTCGTTAAAGAAACTTGAGCCCCGCGAGACACTGGGCACGCCGGTCAAGTTTGAGATCTGGGATATCGAGCGTCTTTATCGCGGCATGCTCGCTGGAGTTCCTCGCGATGAGATCGATGTCAATTTTGTAAGCATGTATGGGCAAGCTATTCCTTGCCTACCTGCTCCCGATGAAGGGGCCGATTTCAAAACGTATTTGACGGTTCTACCCGGCGAGCTTCTCTATAAGCTTTATGACGAGTATGGATCGCGGTTGCTCGAGTTGAATGTGCGCTCCTTTCTTGGCGTCCGGGGCAGCAAGACCGTCAACAGCGGCATCCGCAAGACTCTTAAGGATGAACCTGCAAGATTCATGGCCTACAACAACGGAATTGTTGTTACCGCCGACACTCTTGATATTGAGGTTCTATCCGATGGTCGAGCAGCCATCCGGTCGGCGAAAGGACTGCAAATCGTAAATGGAGGTCAGACAACGGCCTCCATACACCGCGCCAAAGACCACGATGAATTAGATATCTCGGCTGTCTATGTACCGACGAAGATCATTACAGTTGTTGACGCTGATAAGTTGGACAAGATGGTCCAGATGATCTCGCACTATGCGAACAGCCAAAACACGGTTCAGCCTGCGGACTTCTCAGCCAACCATCCCTACCATGTTAAGCTCGAAGAACTATCATCCACCGTGTGGTGTCCGGACGGTCATAGCCGGTGGTTCTATGAGCGAGCGCGGGGTAGCTATCAGGTAGCCCTTTCTCGTGAAGGCGCGACACCCGCTGCCGCACGACGGTTCAAGGAGCGGATGCCGCCGCAACGCAGGTTTACGAAGCCAGAAGTGGCGAAGTACCTCAATGCCTGGGAACAGAAGCCACATTTGGTGAGCTACGGTGCCCAAAAAAACTTCGACAATTTTATGCAGAGTATTCACACGAGTAAGAGCGAAGACTGGCTCCCCGACCAAACCTACTACCGACAACTAATAGCGAAGGCGATCGTCTTCCGGGCGGCGCAAAAAATTGTCAGAGCGGAGAAGTTTCCGGCCCACCAAGCCAACATAACTGCATATCTAGTCGCTTACCTGTCATGGCGTACATCTCAAGCGGTTGACCTGGAGGGTATCTGGCAGAGTCAGAAGGTCTCCGATCAACTTCAACAAGTTCTTCGAGAATGGGCGCACAAGATTGATCAATACCTGCGTGAGACAGCGCAAGGTCGCATGGTCACGGAATGGAGCAAGCGCGAAGCGTGCTGGGAGAAAGTTAGAGATCTCCAATTGGAACTTCCAGAGCCGCTGCCGCCCGAATTGTCGGAGCGCCGAGTGACCGCGACAGGCTCCGGCACCGCTCGAACCAAGCCATACGACGAGAAGCTTTCCGCAGAGGATTATCGGAATATCGAAGTATGCAAGACTATCGATGGCGGAACATGGTTGCGCGTCCATGCATGGGGCAAGAAGTCCGGAGAGCTAAAGAATTGGCAATCCGGCATCGCTCACACGCTTGCGGGATATGCGGCCTCCGACTGGGATAAAGGCCCCTCTCCGAAGCAAGCGCGGCATGCCATCGTGATCCTCAAGGCAGCGGAAGCGGCAGGGGTCATTCCAAAAAAATTCGATGAGCCAGAAAGGCCGTAGTTCGCGCGCCACGCAGAACCAGCAGCCACCACCTATGCATTCGGACATCCTTGCTGTTCCGCTCGTCCCGCGCCTGGTTTCTCCGCCCTCTTCACAATCAAACTCCTAGGACCCCACCCGGGGCGCGAACACCACCGGGCGGCGCATGAAGATGGCGCGGCCCTCCTGGACGAGTTGCAGCAGCTCACGTCGCACGAACGGCTGGAGCTGGCCTACGGCCTGCTCGACAGCGTCCTGCATGACGCCGCGGCGCCG
>JAUXWB010000027.1 GCA_030684475.1 Reyranella sp.
TCGCTGGCTGCAGCTCCTGATGGTGCGCGACGACCGGCTCTGGGAGAAATTCTGCGCCGTCATCGACCGGCCCGAACTCCTGGTCGACGAACGTTTTACCGGACGACCCGAACGCCGCCAGCATGCCCTCGACCTCTTCGCCATCCTGAAGCCCGTCTTCGCCGCCCGCCCCTACGCGGAGTGGGAACGCCTCCTCTCCGGCACCGGCATCCCGTTCGGCGTGATCGGCCGCCTGGCCGACGTGATCGACGACGCGCAGGCGGAACACGCCGGCATCTTCGCCGCCACCACCAACCCCGACATCCCGCGCACCGTGAACACGCCCATTCGCCTGGGCTTCGCCCAGCCGCGCCCCGCCGGCCCGCCACCCGCCGTCGGCCAGCACAATGACGAGGTGCTGCGCGAGGCGGGCTTCGACGATTCCGAGATCGCGGCCCTCAAAAAGTCCGGCGCTTTGGGGTAGGGGCCGAATCATTCTCTGCCCCCGCTTGCGGGGGAAGTGCCGCGTCATACGCGGCGAAGGGGGTCAAAAGCATCGATGAATGCTCGGCTGTCGACGACCCCCTCCGGCCTTCGGCCACCTCCCCCGCGCAAGAGCGCGAGGGAGGAGAACGAGAGCCAAGAGGAAGCGATTCTGATTCCGTCGGAAAAACGCTAGACTGGCCACCATGGCCCAGCGCTTCCAGACCTACGCCGAGTTCTGGCCGTTCTATCTTAGGGAACACGCCAAGCCTTGGACCCGTGCCATCCACTACGTCGGCACCATCGGCTCGGCCGCGTTCCTCGTCTGGGCCATCGCCACCCAGAACTGGTGGTGGCTGCTGGCGGTGCCTTTCCTGGGCTACGGCCCGGCCTGGTTCAGCCATTTCTTCGTCGAGAAGAACAAGCCCGCCACCTTCGAGGCGCCGCTGTGGTCGCTGATCAGCGACTACCGCATGTGCGGCCTGTTCCTCACGGGCCGGCTCGGCGACGAACTGATGAGGCACCAGGTCCGCAACTGAGCGTCCTTTGCCTCGGTTGAGGATTCGGATTTGAGGTGTGGATGGAGGGCCGGCCTCGGCACTTAGCCGCCTTGGATAGACAACCATGGTTGGCATTTGTGTAAACCCTGGTTTACAGTTGCCTTCGATGATCGAGATCGTCGAAACCGAAGTGTTCCAACGCTGGCTGGAGCGCCTCAGGGACTCCATGGCGAGGGCCCGCATCCTCGCCCACCTCAGGAGGGCTACCGGGTCTATTTCGCCCGCCGTGGCGACCTGCTGATCGTCATCCTGGCGGGCGGCACCAAGTCGTCTCAGTCGAGAGATATCGCCAGGGCCATCGAGATGGCCGGGCAACTGGAGTGACGAATGGCAAAGCCCAAACCCAAGCTCAAGCTCAGGAAGTTCGATCCCGCGCTCTACCTCAGGAGCGAGAAGGATCTCGCCGCCTACCTCGATGCCTGCTTCATGGAATCCGGCGACGATCCGACCTTCATCAAGGCCGCGCTCGGCGACATCGCGCGCGCCAGCGGCATCAGCGATCTGGCGGAGAAGACCGGGATGACGCGGCCGGGGCTCTACAAGGCCTTGAGCGCCACGGGTAATCCGTCGTTCGAGTCGGTGCTGAAGGTCGTTCGAGCGATGGGGCTGGAGTTCCATATCGCGCCACAACGATGAAGCGGGCGGGGCGGAAACCGTGAGCCGCCTCGGCGACGAGTTGATGAGGCACCAGGTTCGCGACTGAGCGTTTCAGTCCTCCGCGAAGCCGACGTAGCGGACGAACGCGTCGGCCGGCTGTCGCTCGGACTTGACCGCATTCGCCGGGAAGGCCTCGTCGGGATAGCCCATCGCGATGCAGGTCATGATCGCTTCGTCGTCGGGGATGTCGGCGACCTCGCGCACGATGTCGGAGCGCGAGATGCCCTGGCCGTTCACGACGGCGCCGATGCCGCGATCCCAGGCGGCCAGCACGATGCCGTAGCTGAGCGCACCGAGATCGAAGTGGCAGGTGGCACCGGGATCGAGGACGCGATCGTAGGTGAGCACCAGCGAGACCGGCGCATCGAACTGCCGGAAGCCGCGCAGCACCCAGTCCTGGCGCATCGCCGCGTCGTCGCGGGCAATTCCCATGGCCGCGAACAATTGCTTGGCGACGCCGACCTGGCGCGCGCGATGGGCGCCCTCGTAGGGGCCGTGGGTGAAGATGTCCCGCTTCGGCTTCTTGCCCGCGGCCATCTCTTCCATGTTGCGGCGACGGACCTGCTCCAGCGGCTCGCCCGTCAGGACATGGACGTGCCACGGCTGGCTGTTCATCGACGACGGCGCGCGCTTGGCATCCTCGATGATCTCGCGGATCACCGTTTTCGGCACCGCCTCGTTCCTGAAGCCCCTGACGCTGCGGCGGCTGTGCACCAATGCCTGAAAATCCATGAGTTCCTGCGCGTGTGATCGAGAGAGGTCAGGATAGCAGGTGTCGCGATCGGGCTTCCATTGCCGCCGGTCCGACGTCTGAAGTCGGCCGATCGGCGGAATTCATCGAAAAGAACGGCGTAGGATTCGAGGCCGGCCAGCCTTATCTTCTGGCCCGTGCGGGCCGCCTGCTGCGGCCCCCGATTTCAACCTGTTTTCAACGAGGTGCGCCATGGTCAATCGCATGAAGTTCTACATCGACGGCGCCTGGGTCGATCCGGCCGTCATGAAGACGGTCCCGGTGGTCAATCCGGCCACCGAAGAGAAAATATATGACGTCGCCGTGGGCTCCAAGGCGGACGTCGACAAGGCGGTTGCCGCGGCCCGCCGCGCGTTCGAGACCTTCTCGGTGACGACCCGGGAGGAGCGCATCGAGCTGCTCGGCAGGATCATCGAGGCCTATAAGGCCCGCGCCAAGGACATCGCGCTCGCCATTTCCGACGAGATGGGCGCGCCGATGATGATGGCCGAGCGCGCGCAGGCGGGCTCGGGCCTCGGCCACCTGATGTCGACCCTGCAGGTGCTGAAGGACTACCCCTTCGAGGAGAAGGTCGGCTCGGCCATCGTCGTGCGCGAGCCGGTCGGCGTCATCGGCATGATCACGCCGTGGAACTGGCCGCTCAACCAGATCGCCTGCAAGGTGGCGCCCGCGATCGCCGCCGGCTGCACCATGCTCCTGAAGCCGTCGGAGTTCACGCCGACCTCGGCCTTGATCTTCGCCGAAGTCATGCATGAAGCGGGCGTG
>JAUXWB010000033.1 GCA_030684475.1 Reyranella sp.
CGAGTGCAACGCGCTCGACATCCCGGTCGGCCCGATCCTGTCGATGAAGGAGATCGCCGAGGAGCCTTCGCTGCGTCACACCGGCACCGTGGTCGAGGTCGATCATCCGACGCGCGGCAAGTACCTGTCGGTCGGCAACCCGATCAAGATGTCGGACAGCACCACCGAAGTGGCGCGCTCGCCGCTGCTCGGCGAGCACACCGACGAGATCCTCACCAAGGTGCTGAAGTTCACGCCGCGCGAGATCGCCGAGATCAAGGCATCCGGCGCGACCGGCCAGGCACCAAAAGCCCAGGCGGCGGAGTAAGACATGCGCATCGTGGTCCATGGCCAGCAGGCCTTCGGCAAGGCCGTGCTGGAAGCGCTGCTGAAGCGCGGCGAGAACGTGGTCGGCGTCTATGTGGCGCCGGAGAAGCCCGGCCAGAAGGCCGATCCTCTCAAGGAGGCTGCGCTGGCGGCCAAGCTGCCGGTGTTCCAGCCGGCGTCGTACCGCAAGCCCGAGGTCTGGGAAGAGTTCAAGGCGCTGAAGCCCGACCTGCAGGTCATGGCGTTCGTCACCCTGTTCGTGCCCGAGGAATTCCTCAACATCCCGACGCACGGCTCGATCCAGTATCATCCCTCGCTGCTGCCGGCCTATCGCGGCGCCAGCGCGATCAACTGGCCGATCATCCTGGGTGAGAAGGAAACCGGCCTGTCGATCTTCTGGCCCGACAACGGCCTCGATACCGGCGCCGTGCTTCTCCAGAAGAAGACGCCGATCGGCCCGAAGGACACGTTGGGCACGGTCTATTTCGATCGCCTGTTCCCGATGGGCGTCGAGGCCATGCTGGAATCGGTCGACCTGGTGAAGGCTGGGACTGCGCCGCGTATCAAGCAGGACGAAGCGCAGGCGACCTACGAGGGCCGCGCCACGGCCGACATCGCGCGCATCGACTGGGGCAAGTCGTGGCGCCAGATCGATCCCTTGATCCGCGGCTGCAACCCGGCGCCGGGCGCCTGGTCGACGCTCGACGGCAAGATCCTGCAGATCTTCGACATCCAGCCCCTGCCCGCCCGCGACCCCAAGGGCATCGCCGGCAAGCTCGGTGAAATCGTTGCCGTCGAAGCCGACGGCTTCACCGTCGTCTGCGCCGACGGCCGCATCAAGATATTGCGCGTGAAACCTGCCAACGGCCCGAAGGTTGGCGCCGGAGAATTTGCGTCAGCGGTCAAGCTCGCCGTCGGCATGCGATTCGCCTGAAGCACGTCACGACAAAAAATTCCTGGAGGAAACAGGCGATGGCCGGCACGCAGCACAGCAATCCGAAATCGGATATCCAGATCGCGCAGGAAGCCAGGAAGCGGCCGATCATGGAATTGGCGAAAGAGAAGCTGGGCATCGCGCCCGAGAATCTCGATCCCTATGGCCACTACAAGGCCAAGATCTCGATGGACTACATCAAGTCTCTGCAGAGCAAACCCAACGGCAAGCTGATCCTGGTTTCGGCGATCTCGCCGACACCGGCCGGTGAGGGCAAGACCACGACCACCGTGGGACTGACCGACGCGCTGAACCACATCGGCAAGAAGGCGATGCTCTGCCTGCGCGAACCCTCGCTCGGGCCGAGCTTCGGCATGAAGGGCGGTGCGGCGGGCGGCGGCTACGCCCAGGTCGTCCCGATGGAGGACATCAACCTCCATTTCACCGGCGACTTCCATGCCATCGGTGCGGCCCACAACCTCCTCTCGGCGCTGATCGACAACCACATCTACTGGGGCAATGCGCTGGGCATCGACGGACGGCGCGTCGCCTGGCGTCGGGCCATCGACATGAACGACCGCAGCCTGCGCGAGATCGTGTCGTCGCTGGGCGGCGTCGCCAACGGCTTCCCGCGCGAGGACGGCTTCGACATCACCGTCGCCTCCGAGGTGATGGCCATCTTCTGCCTTGCCAAGGATCTGGAAGATCTCAAGGCACGGCTCGGCAACATTGTCGTCGCCTATACCCGCGACCGTAAGCCCGTCCGCGCCTCCGAGCTGAAGGCGCATGGGCCGATGACGGTGCTGTTGAAGGACGCCCTGTCGCCCAACCTGGTGCAGACGCTGGAAGGCACGCCGGCCTTCA
Source organism: Reyranella sp. (assembly GCA_030684475.1). Taxonomy (GTDB): domain Bacteria; phylum Pseudomonadota; class Alphaproteobacteria; order Reyranellales; family Reyranellaceae; genus Reyranella. The sequence continues at coordinate 2,105 of JAUXWB010000033.1, forward strand.
TCCATGGCGGCCCCTTCGCCAACATCGCGCACGGCTGCAATTCGGTGCTGGCCACGACGACGGCGCTGAAGCTTGCCGACTACGTGGTGACCGAGGCGGGCTTCGGCGCCGACCTGGGCGGCGAGAAGTTCATCGACATCAAGTGCCGCAAGACCGGCCTGATGCCGGACGCCGTGGTGCTGGTGGCGACCATCCGCGCGCTGAAAATGCATGGCGGGGTCAAGAAGGAAGACCTCAAGACCGAGAACCTGAAGGCGCTGGAAGCCGGCATGGCGAACCTGCAGCGCCATGTCGAGAACGTGCAGAAGTTCGGCCTGGTGCCGGTGATCTCGATCAACCGCTTCAGCGCCGACACCGATGCCGAGATCGCCCTGGTCAAATCCGCCTGCGCCAAACTTGGCGTCGAGGCGGTGATGGCCGACCATTGGGCCGAGGGCGGCAAGGGCGCCGAGGACGTGGCGCGCGCGGTGGTGAAGGTGATCGAGGGCGGCAAGAGCAAGATGAAGCTGCTCTATCCCGACGAGATGCCGCTCCTGGAAAAGATCCGCACCATCGCCAAGGAGATCTACCGCGCCAAGGACATCGCCGCCGACAAGTCGGTGCGCGACCAGCTCGCGTCGTTCGAGGCGATGGGCTTCGGCAAGGTGCCGGTCTGCATCGCCAAGACGCAGTACAGCTTCTCGACCAACCCCGATGCCAAGGGCGCGCCCAGCGACCACATCGTGACGGTGCGCGAGGTCAGGCTCTCGGCCGGCGCGGAGTTCGTGGTCGCGGTCTGCGGCGACATCATGACCATGCCCGGCCTGCCCAGGACGCCGGCCGCCAACAGCATCGATATCGCGGCCGACGGCAAGATCGTCGGGCTGTTTTAACGCTCACCAGCGGCGGAGCTACTTCCGGGCAAGCAGCTCCGTCGCGACCAGTCCCCACTCCTCCTGCAGGGAGCAGGTGGCGACCGGCCGTCCGGCATGGCGATACCAATAGCCGGCATTGGCCATGTCGCCCTCCTGGCGGTGCAGATGCGCGTGCACCCAATCGCAGTCCGGCTCACCTTCGTGGCCCTGCACGCATTTGTGCGCCTGGCCCCAATCGTCCTTGAGCAGCCACCACAAGGCCTGCAAGGCGGGACTGACATCGGCCGGCGGTGAAGCGGCCGACACGCTGCTGCGGAATGTGTCGATCGTCGTCATGCGAATGCCCCTTCCTTCCCGAGTCTAGGCAATATCTCCGGCGCCGGGAAGGTAGGACTACCTCAGGCCGCCTTCTTCTCCTCGGCGACGATGCGGTCGTAGGCCGGGAGCGTCAGGAACTCGCAGAACTGCGGCTGCTCGACCAGGTCGATCATCAGTTCAGCCGCCTCTTCATGGCGGCCCTGGCCATAGGCGTCGTCGCCCATCTGCGCCTTCACCTTGCCAAGCTCCTCGCGCACGATCTCGCGCACCATCTCCTTGGTGATGAGTCGGCCGTCATTCAACGTCTGGCCGTGGCGCACCCACTGCCAGACCTGGGCGCGGCTGATCTCGGCGGTAGCGGCGTCCTCCATCAGGTTGAACAGCGGCACGCAGCCGATGCCGCGCAGCCACGCCTCGAGGTAGCCGATGCCCACCGCCACGTTCTGGCGCAGGCCGGCCTCGGTCTTGGTGCCCTCGGGCACCTCGATCAGATCGGCCGCCGTCACATGCACGTCCTGGCGCTTGCGCGCGATCTGGTTGGCTTCCTTCATCACCGCGTCGAACTCGGCTCTCGCGATCTCGACCAGGCCGGGATGGGCCACCCAGGTGCCGTCGTGACCGTCGGCCGCCTCGCGCTTCTTGTCGGCGCGCACGCGGCCCATGGCCTCCTCGTTGGCCGCCGGATCGTTCTTGATCGGGATCTGCGCCGCCATGCCGCCCATGGCGTGCACCTCGCGGCGATGACAGGTCTTGATCAGGAGCTGGCTGTAGCTGCGCAGGAATTGCGCGGTCATGCCGACCTGAGCACGGTCGGGGAGCACCGACCACGCCTGCTCGCGGAACTTCTTGATGAAGCTGAAGATGTAGTCCCAGCGGCCGCAGTTGAGGCCGGCCGAGTGATCCCGGAGCTCCCACAGGATCTCGTCCATCTCGTAGGTGGCGAGGATGGTCTCGATCAGCACCGTGGCCTTGATCGACTTCTGCGGCACGCCGAGCGCCTCCTGCGCCGCCACGAATACGTCGTTCCACAGCCGGGCTTCCAGATGGCTCTCGATCTTGGGCAGGTAGAAGTACGGGCCGGTGCTGCGGTCGAGGGCTTCCCGGGCGTTGTGGAAGAAATAGAGACCGAAATCGAACAGCGAGCCCGACATCGGCTGGCCGTCGACGACCACGTGCTTCTCCGGCAGGTGCCAGCCGCGCGGCCGCACGAATAGCGTCGCGGTCTTGTCGTCAAGTTTGTAGGCCTTGCCGCTCTGGGGATTGAGATAATCGATCTGGCGACGGACCGTGTCGGCCAGATTGGCCTGGCCCTCGACCATGTTGTCCCAGGTCGGCGTCGAGGCGTCCTCGAAATCGGCCATGAAGACGTTGGCGCCGCAGTTGAGCGCATTGATGATCATCTTGCGGTCGACCGGCCCGGTGATCTCGACGCGGCGGTCGAGGATGTCCTGGGGCAGCGGCGCCACGGTCCACTCGCTCTCTCGGATCTTGGCGGTCTCCGGCAGAAAATCGGGCTTCTCGCCGGCGTCGAGCCGCTTCTGGCGTTCGACCCGCAGCGCCAGCAGTTCCTCGCGGCGGCCGTTGAACGTGCGCTGCAGGTCGGCGATGAACGCGACTGCCTCTTTGGTGAGCACTTTTTCGAAGCCTGGTTTGATCTCGCCGTCGATAAGAACGCCCGCCGGAAGGTCCAAAGCCGCCATTTTTCTTTTTCCTCACTCTACAGAATCACCGTGCGCGGGCGATTTACAGTCTTGAGGCCCTGCCCGGCAAGGCGGTACGAGAGGATATGGATGTCGCCTATGTCGCGGAGTGGCTGAATCTCGTACTGCGCTGGGCCCACATGATCGTGGGCATCGCCTGGGTCGGTGCCTCCTTCTATTTCATCTGGCTGGACAACCATCTGCACAAGCCGCTCGATCCGGCCGACGCCGCTAAGGGCATCGGCGGCGAGGTCTGGGCGATCCACGGCGGCGGCTTCTATACCGCCAAGAAGTTCTCCCTGGCGCCGGCCACGCTTCCGCCCGAGCTGCACTGGTTCAAATGGGAAGCCTATACGACCCTGATCACCGGCTTCTTCCTGCTCTGCCTCGTCTACTACTACGGCGCCGAGATCGCGCTGATCGACCCCTCGGTCATGGCGCTCGACAAGACCGAAGCCATCGCGCTGGGGCTTGCCTCGATGGTGATCGGCTGGCTGGTCTATGACGGGCTCTGCCGCTCGGCTTTCGGCGACGACGACGCCGTGCTGGGCGGCCTGCTGTTCCTGTTCTGCGCGGCAGCGGCCTGGGCGCTCTGCCACGTCTTCTCGGGCCGCGGCGCCTACATCCATTTCGGCGCCATGCTGGGCACGATCATGACACTCAACGTCTACTTCGTGATCATTCCCGGCCAACGCGAGCTGGTGAAGGCGAAGGAGGAAGGCCGCACACCCGATCCCAAGTACGGGCTGATGGGCCGGCAGCGCTCCGTCCACAACACCTATTTCACCCTGCCCGTGCTGTTCACCATGATCAGCAACCACTATGCCGGACTCTACGGGCACGAATGGAACTGGGTGCTGCTGCTGATGATCTCGGTGGCGGGCGCACTGATCCGGGTGTGGTTCGTGCAGCGCCACAAGGGCGATCCCAATCCGCTGGTGCTGGCCTCGGGCCTGGTCGTGCTGGCGCTCACCGCCTTGCTGGCGCTGCCGCGGCCAAGTGACGATGGCGGCGGACCGGCGGCTTTCGATCAGGTGCAGCCGATCATCCAGGCACGCTGCGTCTCCTGCCACGCCACCAGGCCGACGCAGGAAGGCATTGCCGCGCCGCCGAAGGGCCTGATCCTGGAGACACCGGCCGAGATCCATGCGCGGGCCGCGGCGATCTACCAGCAGGCGGCCGCCTCCCGGGTCATGCCGCCCGGCAACATGACGCACATCACCGATGCCGAGCGACGCATGATTGCACGTTGGTTCAAAGGCGGCGCACAATAGGCGGATGATCCTCCGCTCCGGCGGTCTGCCCTGGGGCCGCCTGCTCGCCGCGGCGCTGGCGGCAATCGCCATCTTTTTTTACTGGACCCAGGTCTCCGAGCGCGGCGACCGTACCGCCGTGCGCGAGTCCGCGGCGGTGGAAACACGCGATCCGGCCGCGGGAGAACCGGGTCCCACGCGAGGCTGGGGCGTGACCGTGGGCTTTGCCGACGCGCGCCGGCTCGACGAGCATTACGAAAAACATGGCGGCGAGTTCGGCCGTATCACCAAGCAGGACTATCTGCGACAGGCCCAACTGCTGCGGGACGCCAAGGTGGACGGGCCGATCCTCGAAACGGTCCGGCGCGATGGCGTCACCACGCGCTTCGACCGGGAAACGGGTGCCTTCATCGCCTTCAATCCCAACGGCGTCATCCGGACCTTCTTCAAGCCCAACGCCGGCGAGCGCTACTATCGCCGCCAGGCGGGGCGCGGCCGCGAATGAAACCACCTCCGCCTCCCGGCCCTCCGGACGTCAGGGACCTGTGCGAACTCGTCGATCAGTGGGCCACCTTCGCCGCCGACCTCGAGCGGCAGGACTACAGCTTCGATCTCGACAACTGGCTGAACGACGTCGACGTGCGCGAACTGATCCTCGAGGCGATGCCGATGTTCAGCCGCGAGGAGATGGGCGATCACGCGTTGAAGCTGGACGAGGCCGACAAGAAATTCATGGCGGGAACGCGCGACTTCAAGCGCTGCGTCTGGGGCAGCGGGACGGCCAAGAAGGAGAAATGGACGGCGCAGAAGAACTGGTGGTACTTCCGCACGCCGCGGCGGACCAATGCCCAGCTCGAGGACGAACTTGCGACAATAAGATGAGCACCGCGAAAATCCTGATCGAGCCGGCGGGTCCGATCACGACCATCACCATCAACCGCCCCGAAGCAAAGAATGCCCTCGACAACGAGGCGGCGCACGGCCTGGCCACGGCGTTGAAGGCCTTCGAGGCCGATCCCAGGGCGCGGGTAGCGGTGCTAACCGGCGCCGGCGGCGCCTTCTGTGCCGGCGCCGACCTCAAGGAACTGGGTGCCGGCACCGACTATTTCCCCTGGGCCGGCAGCGACGACGGCCCGTTGCGCGCGCCGTTGTCCAAGCCGGTAATCGCCGCCATCGAGGGACATGCCTGCGCCGGCGGCCTCGGCGTGGCCCTTTATTGCGACATCCGTATCGTCGACGACACGGCGACCTTCGGCGTGTTCTCGCGCCGCTGGGGCGTGCCGATGAGCGACGGCACCACGGTCCGCCTGCCGCGCGTCGTGGGCCAAGGCCGGGCACTGGACATGCTGCTGACCGGCCGCACCGTGGACGCCGACGAGGCGATCGCCATCGGCCTCGCCACCCGCAAGGTGGCACGCGGCACGACCCGCGCCGAGGCGGAGAAGCTCGCGACCGAGATCGCAGCCTTCCCTCCCATCGCAATGACGTCGGATCGGCAATCGGCCTACGAGAGCTTCGACCGCGCCCAGGCCTCAGCGATCCGGCGTGAAATGGAACTGTCGCTGGCGGCGCGGCGCCAGGAATCGCAGAGTGGCGCGGCGCGCTTCGCCAAGGGTGAGGGCCGGCACGGCCAGTTCAAGAAATAGTTCGAGAGGAAATGATGCGGGCACTGGTTTGCCAAGAGTACGGCGCGATCGAGAACCTCAAGATCCAGGACATACCGGCGCCCAAGCCCAAGCCCGGCGAGATCCTGGTCCGGGTTGGCGCCGCCGGCGTGAGCTTCGCCTCGATGCTGGGCGTGCAGGGCAAGCACCAGAACAGGCCGCCACTGCCCTACGTACCGGGCAACGAGATGGCGGGACACATCGTGGAGCTGGGCGAGGGCGTGACCGACGTCAAGGTCGGCCAGCGCATCGCCACCGGCGTAAGCCAAGGCGCCTACGCCGAATACGCGGTGGCGACTGCGGCCAATGCCGTGGTGATCCCGGAAACCATGCCCTATGCCGAGGCGACCAATTTCCCCACGCTCTATCCGACCGCCTACGGCGTCCTCAAATGGAAGGCGAGCCTGCAGCCGGGCGAAGTGATGCTGGTCCATGGCGCAGGCGGCGGCTCGGGCCTCACCGGGATCGAGGTCGGCAAGGCGATGGGTGCCACGGTGATCGCCTCGGCGGGTGGCGCCGACAAGCTCGCGGCCGCCCGAGAGGCTGGCGCCGATCACCTGATCGACTATCGCACCGAAGATCTGCGCGCCCGGGTGCTGGAGCTGACCGGCGGGCGCGGCGCCGACGTGATCTACGATCCGGTCGGCGGTTCGGCGTTCGACGCCTCGCTTCGCTGCATCGCGCCGGAAGGCCGGCTGATCCCGATGGGCTTCGCCAGCGGCGTCATTCCGCAGATTCCGGCCAACATCCTGCTGGTCAAGAACGCGACGGTGATCGGCTTCTACTACGGCTACTACAACGGCTGGGGTGGCAAAGGCACGCCGACGCCCAAGGAAGCCGCAGACCTGGCCAAGCGCCGCGCCATGGTGGCCGATGCGCAGGCCGAACTGATGCGCTGGTTCACTGAGGGCAGGCTCAAGGCGACTGTCGCCGCCACGCTCGATCTCGCCGACTGGGTGAAGGCCTTCAAGCTGATCGAGGAGCGCACGGTCGTCGGCAAGGCCGTGCTGGTGCCTTAGCCGAGCACCCTGGGAAACAGCTGGCACTCCAGCCGGTCGCCCGGCTTCAGGCCATGCCCGTCGAGCGGCGGCGAGATCTGGCCGACGCGAGCGGCGTAGCGGGCATCGTCGCCGCACCAGCGCGTCGCCCAGGCCCGGCGGCGGCGCGAGGTCGAGCGGTTACCTGAGGCACCATGCAAAGTGAGGGCATGGAAGGCGATGACATCACCCGGCTCCATGTCCCAGGCGAGGAACTCGTGGCGATCGCGCTCGGCATCGAGGTCGGGCAGCGGTTCGAAGCGTGGATCCTGCACCTGCAGGTCAACACCACCCTGCTTGAAGAACTTGGGCTGGAACCAGCGACCCCAGCGGTGCGAGCCCTTGACGTATTCCACGCAGGTCGCGCGGTCGACCGGATCGAGCGGCAGCCACAGCGAGACGATCTGCTCGCCGTCGATCGGGTAGTAGGGCTGATCGTGATGCCAAGGCGTCCGCTCCTGCGTGCCCGGCTCCTTCACCAGCAGATGATCGTGATAGTAGACGACCTCGCGCGAGCCCATCAGGCGGGCCGCGATCTCGCGCGCAGGCGATTGGTACACGAATTCGCGTGCGGCCCCATGGCGCTGCCAAAGCTGGAAATCGACGAAAAACAATCCCGGTGCACCCTCGGGCGTGTTCACCCGCACCATCGGGCCGGGCGCGGCCATGTCGGCATCGACCGCCTCGCGCAGGCGCTCGATCCAGTCCATCGGGAAGGCGCCGCGCAGGCAGATCGCGCCGTCCTGGCGATAACGCATAACCTCGGCATCGGTCGGCAGTACCATCAGATCTCGCCGAAAGTACCGCCGCGGCCCTTGCCGGCGGCAAATCGGGCGGCGCCCTTGCGCGACTCGGCCTCGAGCGCGGGCCGGCCGTGACGGCCTTCGTTGACCAGCGCGGCGGCAACATCGAGCCCCCACTGGTCGTACGACGACCGGCGGTCGGATCGCAGGCAGGTCTGGGGAAATTTTCCGAGCTGTTCGGCCAGGGTCCTGGCTTCCGCGAGCGCCTGGCCTTGTGGCACCAGCCGGTTGGCAAGGCCCCAGTCGAAGGCTTCGCGGGCGTCGACTTCGCGGCCGGTCAGGATCATGTCGAGGGCGCGGCTGTGGCCGATCAGGCGCGGCAGTCGCACGGTGCCGCCGTCGATCAGGGGCACGCCCCAGCGCCGGCAGAACACGCCGAACTTGGCGCTCTCGGACGCCACGCGCATATCGCACCAAAGCGCCAGCTCGAGACCGCCCGCCACGGCGTAGCCTTCGACCGCCGCAATGACCGGCTTGGACAGCAGATGACGTGTCGGCCCCATCGGGCCCGGTCCCGCGGGATCGTATAGAGACGGGCCGTCGCGGCCTGCCGCAACCTTGAGATCGTAGCCGGCGCAGAAGGTGCCGCCGCGGCCGGTCAGGATCGCCACCGACTGGGCCTCGTCAGCATCGAAAGCGAGGAAGGCCTCGCGCAGCAGGATCGCCGTCTCGGGATCGACGGCGTTGCGCGCCTCGGAAAAGCGGTCGATCGACACGACCGTCGTCGTGCCTTCCTTCTCGACCGCGACTTTTGCCATGCTAGCGTCCCTGCATCATGCGAAGCGGCGTGTAGACCAGCACCGTCTCGCCCTTCTGGTTCTTGACCAGGTTGGTGGTGCGCACGAGGGCGCGTGACGGATCCTTCGAGGTCGGCTTGATCTCGGTGACCTCGATCTCGACGTGGATCGTGTCGTTCACATAGGTCGGGCCCTTGATGTCGAAGCCCATCGACAGGAAGGCGAGCCCTGAGCCCTGCAGGGTGGTCGGGATCACGAGCCCTTCGGCCATGGAATAGACCAGGGCGCCGGGCACGGGATGGCCGCCGCGCATCGGCGCGTGGCTCGCGATGTATTCCTTGTTGGTGAACAGCTCCTCGGAAAAGCCGCAAAGCGTCACGAAATTGAGAAGGTCGGATTCGAAAAGGGTGCGGCCATAGGTGACGAACCGGTCTCCGACCTTGAGGTCGCGCCAGTTCCAGCCTTCGCCCAGTTGCTTCATCGGCCGGCTCCTAGTGGGCGTGGGCGCCGGGATGGGCTCCAAGGAGCGCACCCTCGCGCAGTTTGTACAGCCTGCTGCAGTAGGGGCACTCGACATGCCCTTCCGGTCCCAGGTTGAGGTAGACTTTGGGGTGTCCCAACGCACCGCCGCCGCCATCGCAGGCGACTCGGTCAGTATCGACGGTAATGACTTCAAAAGGCTCGGTCACGATCTCACTCCTCTCGCGCCGTCGGATGATAGCGGTGCTCTCCGCCCCGGTCATTCTCTCCGCTTGTGCGCCCACAGTCATTCCCGCGGGCGACACGGTACGGCCGCCGGCCCTGACGGCGGACCGTTATGTCGCGGCCGACGGCACGGCGCTACCGCTTGCGGTATGGCCTGCGGCAAACGGCGCACCCACCGCCGTGATCCTGGGCCTGCACGGCTATGGCGATTATCGCAACGCCTGGGAAGAGCCGGCGGAGATCTGGGCCAAGGCCGGCATCACCACTTATGCCTACGACCAGCGCGGCTTCGGCGGCAGTCCCACGCGCGGCCGCTGGGCCGGCACCGACAGCCTGGTGGAGGACGCCCGGACGGTGGCCACCCTGGTCCGGGCCCGGCATCCCGGCGTGCCGCTCTACCTCGCCGGCGAGAGCATGGGCGGCGCCATCGCGCTCGTGGCCGCCAACCGGACGATCGACGTTGACGGCCTGGTCCTGCTTGCCACGGCGCTGCGCTCGCGCGATACGCTCGGACCGGTGGCGAGCGGCGGACTGTGGTTTTTCGCCCACACGATCCCGTGGATGCCGTCAGGTCCGACATCGATCGACTACAAGCCGACCGACAACCCCAGGACTCTGGAGAAGCTGCGCAACGATCCGATGATGCTGCGTCAGACGCGCCTCGACATGGGCTATGGTCTGGTCGACCTCATGGATGCGGCCAAGCATTCAGCCGGACGAGTCCGCCTGCCCTACCTCATGCTGCACGGCTTGGGCGACCGGATCGTGCCGCGGGAACCGGTCCGAGCCGCCATCGAAATTATGCCGCGACGGGCCGATTCCAGGCTCGCCTTCTATCGCGAAGGCTACCACCTGCTGCTGCGCGACAAGGACGGACCCGTCGTAGCCGCCGACATCGTCGTCTGGATGTCCGACCACGAGGCGGCGCTGCCGTCGGGCGCCGACGCGACACAGTCGCAACCCGAACTCGCCGCGCTATGGGGCTCGCGCCGCCCGCGCTAGAGGCCATTCGTCTACTTGTTGCTGCAGCGAATGACGACCGAGGCCGGACCGCGTACCTGGCTCATGTCGCCCTCAGTCGGCATGTTGTGCATCTTCAGCACCATGTAGTCGCCACCGGTTGCGGTGCACAGAGCCACAGCGCGCGACTGGCAGCCGCCCGGCATCTGGCAGCTGATGGAAAGGGCCGGCTGGCCGTCCGTCCAGGTGATGGTCGATGCCTCGCTTTCCGTCGCGGGGTCGCTGCCCAAGGTGCTCTTGCCGATGCCGCACGCCGCAAGCAGACCTGCGATACCCACGCCGAGCATCCAGCGAACCGTCAATCGCAAGGTCATCCCCGCCCCCCAGTTTGTCCCAGCCTGCGACTGGGTGGATGACCCTACATCGGTGCAAACCACGCGTGCAAGGCGGTGCGGCTTCCGCCAGCCGAAGCAGATGGTCGCGCGAGGCCTCGGCGACGCGTATGGTCGCAATCAATGATTCACGGCCCAGGTGCAGACAGATGATACGACGCATCCGCACGATTGCCTTGTTCGGCATCGCCCTCACCCTGATGCCGGCGGGCGGCGCCGGCGCGCAGCAGACGAACGAACAGTTGGCCGCGCGTTGCGCTCAGCTCGGCGCCATCTTCGACAGATACGCATCGCGCCGCGGCGAAGGCTCCGGCGGGCCGGACATGGAACGCCTGGGTGCGGGCATCGATTGCTCCAAGGGCCGCTACGACAAGGGCATCAAGGCGCTCGAGGATCTCCTACGACGCGACAGGATCTCCTTCCCGCCGGCATGACCTGCCGGTTCTGTCGGCAGGCCTGGCGAGGCTACTTGCCCTTGAGCTTGAAGTCGCGCCACAGGAGGATTCCAGTGGCGTTGTCCAGCGTCGCACCGTCAAGTTGTTTCCGTAGCTCATGGGCGCTCGGCCGCCAGATCATCGTCCCCTCACCCGTAGCACCCGCAAGCCGGGCGGTTCCGCCATTGAGCTTGAACGTCCCGCGGCAGCCGATCAGCTCGTAGCCGGCGCATTCCCAGTCGCCCCAGGCGGTGGCGCCATCCTGCGCGGCAAAAGTGCAGGCGCCAGTGCCGGTCTGGCGGAAGGTCGCCTGATCGACCCGCACCGATGCCGCGCAGGTGACGCGACCGCTGTGGATCGGCCCCTCATCCGTCTCGACAAAGAACGCGCCTGACAGGGTTCCGACGACCATGAGCTGCTTCTCCGCCGCACGGACGATCGTGCCGTTGGCGGCCACGACCGCGAAGGCGTTGAAGTTCTGGACCTCGTCCTGGGCAAGAGCCGGAGCCGCTCCCAGCAGTCCGACAGCGCAGAAAAGCGAAAGTGTGCGACGAAAGTTCACCATGGTCGTCATCGCCACCCTCACTTGAAATCGATGATTACGGCGTCGGCGCCGAGCGACACGGCAAGGCCCTGGCGCCGCGCCTTCAGGCTCAGGATCACGCCGTTGGGGTTCTCCAGCCACATCTCGCCGCCGCCCTTGTCGCCGGCAACGGCACCGTAGCGGGCCTGACCATACGGGCCCGGAAACTGTCGCAGCTCCTTGAGGTTGTAAACGTCGCCATAGGCCTGCATCTTCGAGATACCGAAGCCGCCGATGCCCAGGCCACCGATTGAGAAGCGGTAGCTCTTGCCGTGGAAGTGCAGTGTGCCGCCGCCGACGTTACCGCTGCCGATGAAGGCGACCTGGACCTGCTCGATGTCGACGGTCCCCGACTTCACGCGCTGCTGGGCGCGCGCCGGACAGACGACGAGCGCAATTCCGGCCACGCCTGCCAATGCCTGCCGCCGCCCGAGCGCCGGACGCTTTGCTTCGGTCATCACAACTCTCCCCCTCAATCGTTCAGCGCTCGACGACCGCCGTCGCCTCGATCTCGACCAGCAGCCCCGGCACGGCAAGCGCGCTCACCGCGACCAGGGTCGAGGTAATGACCGACCGCTTGAGTCCCTTGGCCATGGCTTTCGTCACCTCTCCCATGTCGCGGATGTCGGTCACGTAGATCGTCATGCGAGTGACGTCCGCCATGCGCGCGCCCGCCGACTTCAGCGCGGCCTCGATCTTTCGCATGGTGATCGTGGTCTGCTCCGAGGCGTTCCTGCCCTGGATCCGACCCTTGGAATCGAGCGACGTCGTGCCGGCCACGAAGACCAGTGGACCGCTCCTGATGGCACGAACGTAAAAGCCGGCCACTTCGGTGCCGTCGGGGAACAGTTGCTTGGCCATAAATCACTCCGTTGGATGATGCGCTATGGTGTCAATCTAGGCGATGGGCTGGAACCACGTAAAGGAGGGACCAATGTCTCTGGATCGCTATCGCATCGCCGTGGTCACGGGGGCGAGCCGAGGAATCGGCGCCGCGACCGTACGGCAGCTCCGGATCAGCGGCATCGAGGTCTATGCCGTCGCCCGCTCGGCCAACGACCTGACCAGCTTGGCGCAGGAGACCGGCTGTCGGCCGCTGGCGCTGGACATCTCCCACCGTGACGCCGTGCTGTCGGCGCTGGGATCGCTCGATGCCGACATTCTCGTCAACAATGCCTCGACCTTCGCGCGATCGACCACCTCGTGGGAGGCCGCGCCCGACGACATCGACGCCCTGATGGACGTCAACCTGCGCGGTACACTCAACTGCCTGGCCGCCGCCGTACCCGGCATGAGGGCCCGCGGGCTGGGCCACATCGTCAACCTCAGCTCGACCTCCGGCACCTGGCCCCTCCCTGGCATGCCGGTCTATGCCATGACCAAGGCAGCCCTGCACAACCTCAGCCAGACGCTCAGACTCGATCTCCACGGGTCGGGCGTGCGCGTGAGCGAAATCTCGCCGGGCCGTGTCGAGACCGGCGCGCATCTCGCCCTGCTCGACGACCGGGAGGAAGGCCGACGCCGCTTCTACGAAGGTTATGAAAGCCTGCTGGCCGAGGACATCGCAGAGGCGATCATGTTCGTCCTGGGCTCGCCACAGCGCATGGACGTGAGCTACATGGAGATCGTGCCGACCGATCAATCCTACGGCGGCTCGCAATTCCACCGCAGAGGCCAGTAAGGCACACCACTTGCACGCTGGACGGTCATGACACTCAGGAACCTCGCCGCCATCCTCGATCCGGGCGCGCCGGACGACCGTCCCTTCATTATCCAGCTCTCGCCAGAGGGCGACGAGCAGCTCCGACTGAGCTATGGCGAGGGGCGCCGGCGCATTGCGGCACTGGCGCGCGGCCTGTTGAAGCGCGGGTTAGACCGTGGCGAAGCCGTGGCCATCGTTGCCGCCAACAGCGCGGACTACCTCGTCTTCTACATGGCCACGATGGCGGCCGGTCTGGTGTCGGTTTGCGTCAACCACAAGCTGCCACGCGAGACCGTAGCGCACATCATGAGGGACTCGGCGATCAAGCTCGCCATCGCCGACGCCGAACGCAGCCCCCTGGTGAGTGAGCTGGTCCCGACCGTACCGATGGAGCAGATCGAAACCTTGCTCGATCCCGGTCCGTTCGATCCGGCCGCCATGGCGCCGGAAGAGGTGGCGATGGTGCTCTACACATCGGGGTCCACCGGCCTGCCCAAGGGGGTGCCGCTGACACACGGCGGCTATCTCTGGGCGACCGGCGCCACGCCCGAACAGAAGCCCGCAATCGAAGGCAAGAAGGCGATCGTCGCCGCACCGCTGTTCCACATGAACGGCCTGTTCAGCGCCAAGATGGTGATGATCAACGGCGGCACCATCGTCCTGATGACCAGCTTCACGGCCCGTGGCTATATCCGCGCCATCGACCGCCAGCGCGTCGACATGGTCACCTCGGTACCGACCATGCTGGCGCTGGTGATGCGCGAGGCCGAGGAACTTGCAAGGGCCGATTTCAGCTGCGTTACCACCGCCGTTACCGGCTCGGCACCTTCGACTCCGGAATTCTTCGAGCAGATGCACCGGCTGTTCCCGAACGCCGAGACGGCCAACAGTTGGGGCACGACGGAATCCGGACCATTGGGTTTCGGTCCGCATCCGCAAGGAATCCCCAAGCCGCTGGGCGCGCTCGGCTACCCCCGTGCCGGCGTCGAGGTGAAGTTCGTGGGCGACGACGCCAGCTCTTCCGGTCCAACACAGGGCGTGCTGCATATCCGGACGCCGGCGCTGATGACCGGCTATCTCAACCGCGAGGCCGATACGAAGAAGCGCCTGATCGACGGCTGGTACGACACCGGCGACGTGATGCGCCGCGACGAGAACGGCTTCGTCTTCTTCGTCGGCCGCGCCGACGACATGTTCCAGTGCGGCGGCGAGAACGTCTATCCCGGCGAGGTCGAGAAGCTGCTCGGCCGCCACCCCGACGTGGCGCAGGCGTGCGTCGTGCCGGTGCCGGACGAAATCAAGTACCAACTTCCCGTGGCCTTCGTGGTGCCAAAACCCGGCGCAAAACCGACCGAAGATGCACTCCGCCGCTTCGCCCTCGACAACGGTCCCGCCTACGCACACCCACGGGCAATATGGTTCGTCGACGAGCTGCCGCTGGCCGGCACCAACAAGATCGACCGCAAGACCCTGGTCGATCGCGCAGTGGCGACCTATGCGCGCAAGGCAACGCGCCAGGTCTAGGAGTCGACGGAGAATCCGATCTTCTTCACGATCGGGCCCCAGCGGTCGTAACTGGTCTTCAGCAGCGTCGCGAGTTCCTGCGGCGTCGACGACTTGGCCTCGAGGCCCATCACGGCCAGGCCATCGACCACGTCCTTCTTGGCCAGCGCCGCGCGTATCGCCTCGTTGGCCCGCATCACGACCGGCGCCGGCGTGCCGCCCGGCGCGAAGAAGCCGAACCATTCCGAGAACACCAGGTCCTTGTAGCCCTGCTCGGCGAAGGTCGGGAC
>JAUXWB010000035.1 GCA_030684475.1 Reyranella sp.
CGGGCCGAGGCGACGTGGACCTGGCCGCGCTCGTCGCGCAGGCCGAGCACCCGGCCGTCCTCGCTCATCAGCAGGTCCGGCGCCGGCGGCGGCCCCAGCATCAAGCCGATCGCCACCACCGGCAGCCCGGCCAGCCGCCAGCGGCGGCGCCACAGGCAGAGCCACAAGCCGCCCACCGTGAGCAGCCACAGGCTGGCGCCCGGCAACGAGGGCACCAGCGTGGCCGCGTCGGGCCACGCGGCGACATAGCGGGCGATGGCGGTCAGGCCATCGACGCCCCAGCCCATCGGCACCAGGGCTACGGCTTCAAGGCCGAACGGCATCAGCAGCATGGCGAGCAGGCCCCACGGCATGATCCAGAAGCCGGTGAGCGGCACACCCAGGAGGTTGGCGACGACGCCAAGCAGCGGCACCCGGTTGAAATGATAGGCGGCGAAGGCACCGGTCGCGACCGAGGCGATCAGGGTCGTGGCCAGGCTTGCGCCCACTGCCGCGGCGAGCCGCCTCGCCCACCGATGGCGCGTGAATTCCGCCCGCTCGTGCAGGCGGCGGCGCCACCCCGCCGCCGCTTCCCAGCCGGCAATGAGCGCGACAACGGCGGCAAAGGACATCTGGAACGAGGCGCCGGTCAGCGACTCGGGCGCGATAGTGAGCACGATGACGGCCGACCAGGCGACGAGGCGCAGGGACAAGGCCGTGCGGTCGAGCAGGACGGCGAGCAGCGCGAAGCCCGCCATGGCGCAGGCCCGCTGCGCCGACACCGGAGCGCCGGCAAGCGCGGTGTAGAACAGCGCGGCCAGCAGCGCGAGGACGGCCGCCACCTTCTTGGCGTCGACCCGCAACGCGAACGCGGGCACCAACGCGATGCCGTAACGGACGAATCCCATCACCAGCCCGATCACGAGCACGATGTGCAGGCCCGAGATAGCCAGGAGGTGCGCCAGTCCCGCATCACGCATCGCCTGGGCCACGTCCTTGTCGACCGCCGTCTGTTCGCCCGCCAGCAAGGCCGTGACCACGCCGCCTTCGGGGCCCGGCAAGGCCTTCAGGATGCGGGCGACGACATCGGCGCGCAGCGCATCGAGCGTGCGCACGAAACCGTCCGGCTCGCCGCGCTCGATGATCGCGGCCGGTGCCAGGGCATAGCCGACGGCGCCCAGCTGCTGGTACCAGGCGAGGCGCTGGAAATCGAAGGCGCCGGGCGCTGCGGGCCCGGCCGGCGGCGACAGGTTGGCAAGCACGAGCAGTCGGTCGCCGACGGTGAGCGGCGGCGCACCGCGACTGAGCGAGATCCGCACCTTGAGCGGCATCATCTCGGGCGGCGGGGCGCCGCGTCCCTTGAGGCGCACGGCCTCCAGCACGACGCGCACGCCGTCGGGCAGGCGCTGGATATCGGCCACCCTGCCCTCGACGTTGATGCTGAACAGCGGGCGGCTGAGCGTCGGCGCGGCGAGGCTCGCGGTGCGCCAGGTGATCAGGCCCAGCGACGCCGACGCCACGACGGCTCCGATTGCCAGTGCCCGCGCCAGAGTGCCCGAGGGTGCCAGAAAGGCGGCAACGAGCGCCGCAGCCGCCAGCACCGGGCCGACCCAGAGCGCGGGCTCGCTCGGCAGTTCGTAGTAGACGGCGATGCCCAGGCCCATTGCCACCGGCAGCCACAGCATCCACCGGCCGCGCTCGGCGTCGAGCTGTTGCAGGATCCAGTTGCGCGCCCCCGCCACGCCGTCTCCCTCGTTTGACACTGTACAAACGCTCCCCTACCTACGGCGCGCTTTTCCGGCCGAAATGCGGCAAAACCCGCGCACATCGAGCAATGACCCCACGGCAATGACAGTCGTCACACGCTTTGCCCCCTCGCCGACCGGCTTCCTGCACATCGGCGGCGCCCGCACGGCGCTGTTCAACTGGCTGTTCGCCCGCCACCACGGCGGCAGGTACCTGTTGCGCATCGAGGACACGGATCGCGCCCGCTCGACCGAGCCCGCGATCGCGGCGATCCTCGACGGCCTCTCCTGGCTCGGCCTGCCGTGGGATGGAGACGTCACCTACCAGTTCGCGCGCGCCGCCCGCCATGCCGAGGTCGCCCATCAGATGCTGGCGGCCGGCAACGCCTATCACTGCTACGCCTCGCCCCAGGAACTGGACGAGATGCGCGCGGCGCAGAAGGCCGCCGGCAAGCCGATGCGCTACGACGGCCGCTGGCGCGACCGCGATCCCAAGGACGCGCCGGCCGGCATCAAGCCGGTCGTCCGCCTGAAGGCGCCGCAGACCGGCCAGACCGTGATCAACGATGCGGTACAGGGCGAGGTCACGGTCGAGAATGCCCAGCTCGACGACATGATCCTGCTGCGCGCCGACGGGACGCCCACCTACATGCTGGCCGTCGTGGTCGACGACCACGACATGGCCGTGACGCATGTGATCCGCGGTGACGATCACTTGAACAACGCCTTCCGCCAGCTCCAGATCATTCGCGCCATGGGCTGGCCCGAGCCCGTCTACGCCCATATCCCGCTGATCCACGGCCCCGACGGCGCCAAGCTCAGCAAGCGCCACGGGGCGCTCGGCGTCGATGCCTACCGCGACATGGGCTTTTTGCCGGCCGCCCTTCGCAACTACCTGCTGCGGCTGGGCTGGGGCCACGGCGACGACGAGATCATCTCGACCGAGCAGGCGATCGAGTGGTTCGATCTCGCCGGCGTCGGTCGCTCGGCCTCGCGCTTCGACTTGGCCAAGCTCACCAATCTCAACGCGCATTACCTGCGCGAGACGCCGGATGCCGAGCTGCTGCCGCTGGTCCTGCCGCGCATCGGGGAAAAGATCGGCGGCACGATCGACGACGCCGGCCGCGAGCGCATCGTGCGCGGCCTGAACGGCGTGAAGCCGCGCGCGCGCACGCTGGTCGAACTCGCGGACAGTCTTGCCTTCTACGCACGCGCCGGCGCGCCGCCGATCTCCGACGACAAGGCGCGCGGCGTGCTGACGCCCGACGCCCGTTCCGTCATGGCCAAGCTCGCGCCGGCGCTGGAGGCGCAGGCGAGCGACTGGAGCGAAAAGGCGATCGAAGAAGCCGTGCGCAAGTTCGCCGAGGCGAATGG
>JAUXWB010000254.1 GCA_030684475.1 Reyranella sp.
GCGCAGGTGCGCGGGCCGATCCCGCTGCCGACCGGCATCGAGAAGTTCACGGTCAACCGCTCGCCGCACATCGACAAGAAGTCTCGTGAGCAGTTCGAGATCCGTACGCACAAGCGCGTGCTCGATATCGTCGATCCGACCCCGCAGACGGTGGACGCGCTGATGAAGCTCGACCTCGCCTCCGGTGTCGACGTCGAAATCAAGCTCGGCGCCTGAGCGACCAGGGATAAGGGAAGAGGAACAGACCATGCGTTGCGGTCTCGTCACCCAGAAGGTCGGCATGACCCGCGTCTTCAACGACGCAGGCGAACACGTGCCCGTCACCGTTCTGAAGGTGGAAACGCTGCAGGTTGTCGCCGTCCGCTCGGAAGAGAAGGACAAGTACACCGCGGTGCAGCTCGGCTACGGCAAGGCCAAGGTAAAGAACGTGACCCAGCCGATGCGCGGTCACTTCGCCAAGGCCAAGGTCGAGCCGAAGAAGAAGCTCGTCGAATTTCGCGTCGCCAAGGACGCCGTGCTCGAAGTCGGCGCCGAGCTGGTGCCCAGCCACTTCGTGGCCGGCCAGTTCGTCGACGTCGTTGGCACCACGATCGGTCGCGGCTTCACCGGCTCGATGGTGCGCTGGAACTTCCACGGTCTCGAGGCCAGCCACGGCGTGTCGGTCTCGCATCGCTCGCACGGCTCGACCGGCAACCGCCAGGATCCCGGCCGCACCTTCCCCGGCAAGAAGATGGCCGGTCACTATGGCAGCGAGCGCGTGACCACGCAGAACCTGAAGGTCGTCGCCGTCGACGACGAGAAGGGCCTGCTGCTGGTTTCCGGCGCCGTTCCCGGTGCGAACAACAGCTATGTAATCGTCAAGGACGCCTCCAAGCGCGCCCGCCCGAAGGACGCCCCGTATCCGGCCGGCCTGCGCAAGGCAGCCGATGCGGCAGCGCCGGCGGTTGACGCAGCTCCGGCGGCCGACGCCGCTCCGCAGGCTTAAGGGTCAGATCATGAAGATCGCGGTCAAAACCATTGAGGGCGGCAGCGCCGGCGAGATCGATCTCGCCGATGCGGTGTTTGCCGTTCCCGTCCGCAAGGACATCCTGCATCGTTGTGTCGTTTGGCAGCTTTCGCGCCGCCAGCAGGGCACGCACAAGACCAAGGGACGTGCCGAAGTGACGGCGACGGCCAAGAAGATGTACGCCCAGAAGGGCACCGGCCGCGCCCGGCACGGCAACGAGGCGGCCCCGCAGTTCCGCGGCGGCGGCAAGGCGTTCGGCCCGGTCGTGCGCAGCCATGCCAGCGACCTGCCGAAGAAGGTGCGCAAGCTCGCGCTCCGCTCGGCGCTCTCGTCCAAGGCGGCCGAAGGCAAGCTGATCATCGTCGATGCGGCTGCCCTGGCGGAACCGAAGACGGCCAAGCTGACGGCGCATTTCGGCAAGCTCGGCATTTCGAGCGCGCTGATCATCGCCGGTGCCGAGGTCGACACCAACTTCGCGCGCGCGGCGGCCAACATCGCCCACGTCGATGTGCTGCCGCAGCAGGGCGCGAACGTCTACGACATCCTGCGCCGTGACACGCTGGTGCTGACCAAGGATGCCGTGAAGCATCTCGAGGAGCGTCTGCAATGAGCGCCAAGCGGTATCCGGCCGAAGCCGTCTCGCGCGCGCGGATGTACGAAGTCATCCGT
>JAUXWB010000043.1 GCA_030684475.1 Reyranella sp.
AGCCATCCAGCCGGTCTGCGGCTGCACGCTGACAACCGGCGGAAGCGCCGGGTTGTTGGGGCTGGCGTTGAAGTTCAGCAGCCAGTTCAGGCCGCCTTCCGCGCCGATGTAGAAGCCCGGGCTCGGAGTCTGCGCCTGAGCGGCCATCGGCAGCGCAACCAACGCAGCGGCGGCGATAAGTGCCTTTTTCATGCTCGATCTCCCTCGTTCTTATAACAGTCCCGGAGCGCCCACGGCGCGGACGGAAGTCCAAATCGCAATAACGCCGCAATGTAACCGACGGTCGGGCCGGAACGCCACCCTGTACAACTTCACCCCGTCATTGTTGCAGAAGGTGTGGCAACCCAGTCACAGTGCAGTGCGGCATATTCCTATTTTGTTCCAATTCCTGCGTCCCAGGCTGGCCTCTGGCTCATCGTGTCGGTGGTTTGGGCAGCAGATTGCGCCGTTCGGCGATCCCGAACAGATCGGTCGGCAAGCCCTTGAGGTCAAGCTGCCCCAACGCGCGCCACATCCGTAGGACAAAGCCGAGCGCGGTCGACTGCAGCGGCCCCGACACCGCAGCCTACGATTCATCCTCCTTCGATTCATCCGATTCATCCGCCACCCGCTCCCGCAACCCGGAAGGCATCGCCCGCGTTTATTCAAGTACACGTGCCGAAGCAGCCCCCCAGCGCCCGGCGCGTGCGAAGCCCGCCCGGAATTCCCTCCCCCTCCGGGCGGGCTTCTTCGACTCCTGCACGTTCCTTGCGGTGACGGCGCGGATACAGGCCGCCGCTCCCCTGACCCCAGGCGAGTGTGGTATCAGTCGGGACGTCAGCGCAGCGTTCCCCGCATCGTCGGCCGCCCGGGTCCCGCCGGGCCGGCGACGACGACAGGTCGATCGCCGCTTGCCGGGGAGGAGCCGTCATGCCGCCGTCATCGGCGCCCCTCAGGTTCGTGCCGTGAGGGGCGCGCCGTGATCTTCAATCTCAACCTCCTGCACCTGGTGCTGGTCGCGGGCGCGTTGGCGGCGGTGGGCCTTGCCCTGCGCGAGATCCGCGGCCGCGCCATGCGGCGCTGGCAGCTGTTCCCGCTGCCGCTGGTGGCGCTGCTGCTGGCGTTCATCCTGGTGCTGTTCCAGCTGGCGGCGCAGCAGCCGCCGTGGATCTTCGGCGCCGTCCTGGCGCTCGGCCTGGCGGCCGGGGCGGCGCGTGGCGCCACCCTGCCGCAGGAGGTCGACCAGACCTTCCGCCTGGTGCGGCCGACCCGGCGGCGCGCCCTGTTCTGGACGAGCCTCGTCTTCCCGATCGCGGTCGGGCTCGAAATCGGCGGCACGCTGGCCGGCCCGCCGGGCGAGTTCTGGCGCCTGGCCGGGGCGGCCGCCGCGATGCTGGCCGCGGGCCTGATGGCCGGCCGCGCCACGGCGCTCGCGGTCCGCCTGTGGTGGGCGCCGCATGTCGACCTTCGCCGCCGCTGAGAGAGGCCCGGGAGCCGCGAGGCGGACGCCGGGCTCGTGCGCCGGCCTTATGCGCCGGCCTTATTGCGCCGGCCTTATGAGGTGGGCCGCCGGAGCGAAATCCTGTATGGGTCCGCCGGTGATCGACGCTCTTTACCTCAGCCAGGCCGCCATCGTCGCGGCGGCGGCGGGCGCGGCCGTGGCCGCGGTGCCCGAAGCCCGCCGCCGGCCGGTCCGGCGCTGGCAGCTCCTGCTGCCCGCCGGCCTGGCGGCGCGGGCGTGCGTGCTGGAGATCGTCCACCCCTCGCTCGAGGAGCTCAGGCAGCCGGCGATATGGCTGTTCGCCGTAACCGCCGGGGTGGCCGGCGTCGCGCGCGGCCGCTTCATGGCCCTGGAAGTCGACCAGACCTGGAACAGGATCCGCCTGCCGCGGGCCCCCGAGGGCCTATGGTTCGCCGTCGTGCTGGCGCTGCTGGCGATCGCCGAGGCCATCGAGGTCGCTCAAGCCGCGCCGGACACCGACGACCTCGCCTTCCGGCCGCTGGTGGAGTTCGGCATGGCCCTGGCGGCGGGCTTTCTGGTCGGGCGGGCCGGCGCGGCCTGGATCCGCGTGCCCCATATCCCGCACAGCGACCTGCCCTGAGCGCCCCCTGAGAGCGCGCCCGGAATTTCAACCGGGGAATTTCAACCGGGTGCCTCGAGAGGACCTTTCGAGCGCGATCCCGGCATCATATCAAAATTTATAGTATAAACCTGCGGAACTTGCAAGTTTATTTTTTCCTATTTTTCCCCCGTTCTTCCATCGGGGGTTTGGCGGCCGCCGCCCTTGCGCCACCGCAGCCGCCGCGGGCAAAATCGGGGCATGGAGCCCCAGCCCAGCCTGATCATGATCCAGTTCCTGCAATGGGTGGCCGACCGGCCGCGCCGTCGCGCCGACGTGCTGGACGCGTGGCAGAGCTCGTGCCCGCGCTTTCCGGTGTGGGAGGATGCGCGGGCCGAGGGGCTGGTGCGGCAGCGCGGCGGCGACCAGGGCGAGAATCGCGTCGAACTGACCGCGCGCGGCCGCCGCTCCCTAGCGCGCGCGGGCGCGAACCAGACGCTGACCGACAAGACGCTGGCCGATCAGACGGTGGCCAACCAGATGGTGGCGGCCGGCGCGCGCACTTAGGCTTGCGCCAGCGGATCGGGGCCGTAGGCGTTGGGGCCCATCGTGCCGGGCAGGAAGCCGCACTCGATCAGGTACCACAGGCCGCCGATCACCGGCACAAGGGCGATGAGGACCCACCAGCCCGACTTGTTGCGGTCGTGCCAGCGCTTCACGCCGACGGCGAGTCCGATCCAGATCATGAGGACATAGACCACCGCAAGGATGATGCCGGGGACCGCGTCAACCGATCTCAAGGCCGCCTCCGGATCGGCCGACAGGACGGCGTCGCCGACGACGATGCCGGACACGACAGCCGTGACGACCCACATCGCGACATGAACGAGCCAGAAGCTGGCGCGGTTGGTCCGGCCCTGGAAGCTGAACAGAAGGCTCTGCATTGCATCCCCCCACAAGCTCACGTTGGGCCCGGGTTGGGCCCCGTCAAAGCTACTCTCCCCACCACCGGCGGTACATTCTATAGTGTGCACATGACTCTCCAGCGTGCCGCCCTGTGGGCGATCGTGATCGCCGCCACGGCTTACCTGCTGGTGGCCGGCCGCGGCCTGCTGATGCCGATCATCCTGGGGCTGGTGCTCTGGTACATGGTCGACGCGCTCGCCGACGCCATCGAGCAGCCGCGGCTGGCGTGGATCCACCTGCCGCGGCCGATCGCGCTGCTGGCCGCGGTCCTGGTCATCGGCGGCCTGTTCTGGGTGCTGGGCCGCACCATCGGGGCGAACGTCACCGCCGTCATCGCCGCCGCGCCCAACTACGAAAAACGCCTGCAGCACCTCCTCACCGCGGGCGCCAAGATGATCGGCATCGAACAGACGCCGACCTTGGGCGAGCTGTTCGAGCGCATCAGCCTCGCCGACACGCTGGGCAACGTCGCCGGCGCCGCCGCCTCGGTCGTCAGCATCACCGGCATCGTGCTGATCTATGCCGGCTTCCTGTTCGTCGAGCAGGCGCATTTCGGCCGCAAGCTCGCAATCGTCCTCGGGCACGACGCCCACCAGGCGCGGGTGCGGGCGGTGCTGGAACGGATCGATCGCGAGATCCGCGGCTACATCCGCATCAAGACTGCGCTCGCCACGGCGACGTCGGTCCTGGGCTATGTCGTGATGGCCTGGGTCGGCGTCGACTTCGCCGGCTTCTGGGCGGTGATGCTGTTCTTCCTCTATTACATCCCGACGGTGGGCTCGATCCTGGCCATCGCGGCACCGGCGCTCCTCACCCTGGTGCAGTTCGACCACCTGACGCCGTTCCTGATCGTGCTGCTGGTGATCGGCACCGTCCAGATCGTGACGGCAAACGTGCTCGAGCCCGCGCTGCTGGGCCGTTCGCTCAACCTCTCGCCGCTGGTCGTGATCCTTTCCCTGATCGTCTGGGGCACCATATGGGGCGTGGTCGGCATGTTCCTCTGCGTGCCCATCATGGTGGTCGCGCTGATCGTGCTGGCGCAGTTCGAAACCACGCGCCCCGTCGCGGTGCTGCTGTCGGCCGACGGCATAATTCCGGAGCAGGCGCCATGATGAAAGGCCTCGTGACATTGGCGCTGCTGTCCGCCGTCGCCGGCGCCGCGATGGCCCAGACGACCGCCGCGCCACCCGCCGCGCCCGCGCCGTCCGCCGCGCCGCGCGGGCCGGAAGGCCAGCCGCCCGGCCCCGACGTCAGATATGTCTGCCCGGGCGGCTCCGATTTCAGCGCCGCCTTCTCCCAGGACGGCGAGCTCGCCACGCTGACGGTACCAGGCCAGCCCGAGATCGAGCTGACGCGCCAACTGTCCGGGTCGGGCTTCGCCTACGGCGACTCCTACTACG
The DNA here is from genome assembly GCA_030684475.1 of Reyranella sp. Classification (GTDB taxonomy): domain Bacteria; phylum Pseudomonadota; class Alphaproteobacteria; order Reyranellales; family Reyranellaceae; genus Reyranella. The sequence goes on from JAUXWB010000043.1 coordinate 4,406, forward strand.
AACTGCGCGGCCGCGGTCGCGAGGCGACGCTGACGGCCGCCGGACGGTCGATACGCTGCCACGCCGCCGGCCGGCCCGGCGAGCCGCCGCGCACCTTCGCGGGCCCCGGACTGACCGTCACCCTGTTCCCCGACGGAACGTTCCGCCTGCGCGAGCGGCGCGACGGCAGTGACGAGCCCCTCCTCGATCTCGGGCAATGGAGACAGGAAGTGGACGGCGGCGTCCGGCTGGTCCTGCGCGGCAGCGGCGGCAGCCGACGCGCGTTCCGCCAGGCCGACGGCGGTCGCCTGATCGCCGACAACGGCGCCGAACTGATGCCCGCGGCTACCGCCGACAAGATCGACGGTCGTTTCCGGCTCGAAGGCCTCTACCGCGATGCCCAGGACGGCGGGCTGTTCGCCGAGTGCTTCACCGGCCGGACCTTCGCCGTGGCAGCCGGCGGCGCCGAACCCGACCTCGAACGCGCCTGGGCCAACGCGGCGCCGTCGCGGGAGGCCCAGCTCTTCTTCCAGGTCGTCGGACGGTTCGCCAACGACAACGAGATCGAGGTCGAGCGTGTCGTCGCACTCAAACCCAACGGAACCTGCCCGCCGCCGCCGCCGCGCAGCGCGGCGCTACGCGGCACCGAGTGGCGCGTGCTCGAAATGGACGGACAGCGCCTGACCTTCGACGACTGGCGGCGCCGGCCGACGCTCACGCTCGACGATGACGGCAAGTTCACGGCCTCGACAGGCTGCAACCGGCTCGGCGGGGACTATGCGCTCGATCCCAACGGCCTGCGCTTCATCGCCGGCCCCGCGACACTCATGGCTTGCCCGCCGCCCGCCGACGCCATCGAGCGGCGCTTCATCGACGCCCTCGGCGCGGTCAAGAGCGCGCAGATCGCGGCCACGACACTCGATCTCAAGGACGCCAGCGGCAAGCTTCGCCTACGCCTGGAGGCCAGAGGTCGCTAGGGGGGGGTCGCTAGCGCGGACCGGCGGCCGAAGGCCGCTTGGGATCCGCTACGGGATCCGCTGCGGCATCGGCCCGAAGGACGAGGATCTTGCCGTCGGCGTCGAGGTCGATGCGCAGAAATGCCAGACCCGACGGCATCACGCGATCGAATTCGCGATCGATTTCGTCGAACAGCCGGACGTAGAGCTTCCATTCGACCATGCCCGGCTCGATCGGCATCCGCGCGGGTTCGCGCCAGTCGAGCGCCCGTATGCCGCTTTGCACGACCCGCTCGACCGGCCGGTCGCGCACCAGCGTCGCCTCGAACCGTCCGATGGTGGCCGTCCGCGCCGCCTTCGTCGCCGGCCGCGCGACCACGGCGACGCAGATCTGGCCGGGCTTGTCCTCGGGCACGAACTCGACCGAACCGGCGTTCATCGTCGGATCGGCGATGTCGTCGAGCCAGCCCAGTCGCTCGACGATCACGACGCGCCGGTGGTCCTTGTCGAAGCGCCAGTCGGGCGGCGGATCGAAGCAGCGCCGCACGGTGCGGGTCTCGCCGACCGGCGCTCGCGCCAGGATCTCCGGTGAGACCAGGGTGTTCGATTCGGGTTCGGTCGAGCGCACACGCTGATCGAGTGCGAAGGACCCCGGACGATCGGGCAGCACCGTGAACAGGAGCTGGAACGTGGTCGTGCGGGAGCCGCGACGGACGATCAGCGATCCGGAGGCGAAGGTCGTGCGGACGGCGTCGTTGGCGAAGGTGCCACGCGGGACGGAAAACCGCAGCCGCTCAGGGGCGATGGTCGCTTCGCCGCGCCAGGATCCGATCGCCAGAACCGGCGGTGGTCCGCCGCCTGGCATCAAAAGGATTCCGACGACCTCGACTTCGACCGGCGGATCGTCGTCACTCGAGGCCGCGAAGGCCGGCGCATAGCGTGGCACGGTGGGCACTGTGGATTCACCGGCTGGCCCCGGCGGCATGTCGAGCCGCAATGCGCCGTCCGGCGGAGCAGCAGCGCCCGCGCCCGGGCTCAGAGTGAGCTCACCGGTCGCGCGGCGCGGCGGCACGAACCGAGGCGTATAGGCCAGTACCAGCGGCGCGCCATCCAGACCCGCGATCCGCTCCAACTCGGCCATCGCCCGTTCGGCGGCCTTGCGGGTCGCTTGCCGCGCACCTTCGCCGGGCCGGTCGAGGGCGTCCTTGATCGCGGCGTTCAGCCGGTCGATCTCGGCGAAGGCCTGATGGCGGGCGGGCGGCAGGCGATCGAAGACGCGCTCGGCGTCGGGTTCGTAACGCGCGGCGAGAGCGTCGGTGAGCAGGCCGGCGGCGCGGAACGCCGGCAACAGGCCAACCCTGGCTTCGCCGCCGGCGCGCGCCTGCAGGCTCGCGCGCTCGGCCCGCAACGCCGTGAGCTTCTCGCCGATCGTGGCGCCGCTTCCCGGCGGCTCGCCGCGATCCAGCATCACGAACAGCGCGGCGGCCACGACGCACAACGCAACCACCGCGGCACTGATCATGTACCGGTGCCTGCCATTCTGCAGCGATTTCGGGCCAGCCGTCATGCGGCGGGTTCTACCACGGCCTCCAGGGGAGGTACCGGGGCGGATCGTCGGGACGAGAAGAGCCGGTCAGTACGATGAAGAGCCGTTCAGTATGAGAAGAGTACTGGCAACGGCGAATTGAGAATGAGATGGCGGGTCATGCCGCCAAAGATCATCTGGCGCAAGCGGCTTTGCGTGTAGGCACCTTTCACGATCAGATCGGCGCCGACTTCGATCGCCGTGTCGACGATCGTCTGCCCTGCCGAGCGGGAACCCGGCTTGACATGCTGGCTGGTGACGTTCAGCCCGTGGCTCTTGAGCGACTCGGCGATCTCCGCCGAGGTCGGTCCCGGCACCATCGCGCCATCGACGCTCAGCACCACGATCGCCTCGGCGCCGGCCAGCACCGGCATGGCCAGGGAAATGGCGCGCGCACTCTCGGTGGAACCGTTCCAGGCGAACAGGATCCGTTTGCCCACCAGCCCGTCGACGCCCGTGGGCACGACCAGAACCGGACGGCCCGAATCGAACAGCGCCGTTTCGAAAACGCTTTCCGGCATCTTGGGCAGTGCCCCCGGCTGGGGCAGGACGATGAGGTCGTAGGCCCGCCCGATCGTGCCGATTGCCGTCGGGCCGCTGTCGTCGGCCGAGCGCCACTCGGACCTGAGCCCCGCCGCCCGCTGATCGAACGCCTGCTTCACCGCGGCGACACGCTGGCGCTCCTCGGCGTCCTCGGCCAAGCCTCCGCCGATCGGCGCGCCCATGCCGGCATCCGCCCACGCCATGCTCATGACGCCGTAGGACGGCGGTTCGAGCCCGACCAGCCGGGCGTCGAATTTGCGCGCGATCTTCGCCGCCAGCTCAAATGTGGACGGATCTTCCGCCGTCCAGGCCATTGTCAGAATTGACTTCATGACACGCCCTCCCTGTCGTTGAACGATAGCACGATGCTTGCCATCGCCTGCCTCTCAAACTTCTCCCACGCCCGGAAGAACGGCCGCCGTGAACAAGTTGATACAATTCATTCGTTGAATACACATTTAAAATCAATAAGTTAACGTCAATACCTCGACTATTTATTGAGGTAGGGGCGCATATCGGCCCCAGCGGTTGTGTCGAACGCCTCGCCAAGTCCCCAGAACATCACGGGGCAGTTGACGCAGTTGCCGATCAAGAAGCGCTTTTTCCTTTGGAGATACAAATGCTGTCCATTTTCCGTCGCCTCATGAAGAACGAGCAGGGTGCCACCGCCATCGAGTACACGCTGATCGCCTCGCTGATCGCCGTCGCCGCCATCGCCGCCATGACTACGGTCGGCGGCAAGATCAGCAACACGCTGACCAACGTCTCCAACAGCCTCACCTGATCGACGCTTGCTCGGTCGAAGCATGGGCGGTCCGGCAACGGGCCGCCCATTTTCGTCGGCGGCGCCTCGCGCCTGTCTTGCTGCCTACCAGTGTAGCCTACCAATGTTACATGGCGGCGATTGAGAAAATCCGGCCCCTCGCTAGGCTTCGGCAACCGCCTCGAGCCCGGGGGCCAAGCGCCAGTTCCTCCAACGCCCTTCGGGCTTGGAATTCTGCGTCGCAGATCCGAGGAGAATGGCCCATGCCGTCCGCATCGCTGGCTCTCGTCCGGGGCCTGAGCGGCCTTCTCTCCGACCGGAGCGGCACCATGCTCGTGGGCTACAGCTCGTTCATGCTGCTGGTCGCCATCGGCGCGCTCACGGTGCTGACGCAGATTCGCGGCGGCGAGAATACGCTGCCCGACACGCCGGCGATTTCCACGAATTGAGGGTGCCCCATCGGCAAAACGCGATCGGCGGCCCTCAGGCGATCTGCGCCGCCCTGGGAACGACCCAGGCGAACCGATCGGAGAGCGCGGCGAGCGTGATACGGTTGATGTCGTCGGCGCCGATCGTGTCGCCGCCGGTGGCATCGGGCAGGTCCCGCGTGGCCACCGTATCGGCCGCGATCGTGCTCATGAAGCCTTGGTCGGTGGCCGATCGCACCGTCGCCGACACGCACATGTGGGTCATGAAGCCGCCGACGATCAGGTTCTTGCGACCGCTGGCCGCGAGATGCCTGGCGAGCTCGGTGCCGGCGAAGGCATTGGGCAGTCCCTTATCGACGATCGTCTCACCGGCGCGCGGTGTGAGTTGGGACACGATCTCGTAGCCCGTCGAAGAGGGATTGAACGCCTTGCCCTTGGACTGGTGACGTACATGAACGATCGGCGCGCCGGCCTTGCGCGCCTTGTCGAGCAGCATGGCAAGCGCCTCGACCGCCGCTGCGACACCGGGTAACGGCAGCAGACCGTCGGTGTATTCCCGCTGTGCGTCGATGATCAGCAGGACGCCGTCCGCCGTGGTCGCCGGCGTAGGCGTAGCTCCCGCCATCTGCAGCATGGTCATCGCCATGGTCTTCTTCTCCCAAGTGCACTGAATTGCCTACGCTGCGGTTGTGTAAGCTCCGGGGACATCAACGCGCAATGCGATCCGTTTGGCAAGCCCTACGACGCAATGCCGCGTCGGAGCCGCCCGTGCCGGTAACGCCCGTGCCGGTGCCGATCGTGTCATGCACGGCCGCGGCGACGATACGATCGATCGCACCGTCCCAGCGATAGCGCACCCGCCCGACGCTGATGCCGAAGTCGCGCGCGAGGCGCGACCACGACAAACCGGCCGCCCGCGCCCAGACGAGTCGCCGGTCCGTGCCGCCGAGCGTCGCCAGCCACGGCAGCACGCGATCGAGTTCGGAAATCGCCCGCGGCGCGGGCGGGATCCTGGGCGGGCGTGACGGGGCGTGACCGCACACGTCATCACGATCCGTCAGGATTGCCGGCCACGACGAACGCTCCGGCGCCGGCATGCCGTTCTGCGGCATCGGCAGGCGCTTCAGGGTATCGGCCGCCCGTTCTAGGGCGACGATCACGGCGCGCCGAACCTCGGCAAAACTGAGTTCAGCGGCCATGGCGGCCTCCGTTCTCCTCGGTCCCGACGACCAGGTCGGCAAGGACGCGGTCGGCGGGAAGGCCGAGCGCGCGAGCGGCTTCGCGGGCCAGCGGTCGTGCCATCAACGGCAGGACGTCGGCCGGGCGAAGACCCATCTTGGCTGCCAGGAGCCGGGCGATCCGGACCCCATGGTAGTTGGCGGCGGCAGCACGGCCGCCGAAGGCGATGACGAAGCGCCGGCTCGGGAGTTGATCGTAAAGTCGTGGATAGGACATCCGTACCTCCTGCGGCAGGAGTATAGGATTTATTGATCTTGTCAATCGTACAATTCCTAGTAGACGAAATCGTCGCCGGCTGGCAAAATGCCAGCATCATGGACGCACCCCGCAAAGTGTTGGTCGACACCCTGGCGCGCCGGCCGGACCTCGACCTGAAGAACCTGTCGCTGGCGATCGGGCGCAATCACGCCTATCTCCAGCAGTACCTGATGCGCGGCTCGCCGCGCGAACTGCCGGAGGCGGCACGGCATGGGCTGGCTCCCCTGCTCGGAGTTTCCCCGGACGACCTGCGCTCGACCGCCGCACCTCCCGGTGCCGGTGGCCGGCTCGAAGGCGACCTGCGCATGGCCGGCCCGTTGCGCGCGGCCGACCGGGCCGATCTGCCGGTCTTCGCCTCGGCCGAAGGCGGCAACGGCGCCATCATCATCACCAGCGAGCCGATCGACTATGTGCGCCGGCCCGAGCCGCTCCTGTCGGTGCGCGACGGCTATGGCTGCTATGTCATCGGCGACAGCATGAGCCCGGCCTACGAGCAGGGCGACCTGCTGCTCGTCCATCCCGGCCGGCCGGTTCGGCCAGGCGACGACTGCGTCTTCGTCCGCGACCAGGGCGACGGCGCGCAGCAGGCGCTGGTCAAGCGCCTGCTGCGCACCACACCCGAGAAATGGCGGGTCCGGCAGTTCAATCCGGCCAAGGATTTCGACCTCGACCGCAGCCAGTGGCAGAAGGTCCAGCTGATCGTCGGCAAGTATTCCCGTTAGCCTATCGCTTGACCAACCATAGGAGTATATCCTATCTATCCCTATCGTTCCCGAACGGAGGGGAGATGGAAAACACCTATTATCTCATCGTCGAGCAGCAGGCTGGCGGGCGGCACCTGAGGACACTCGACGAATACGCCTCGGCCGACCGGCTGATCGCCGACGCCGCCGATTACGAAGCCGGAGAGTTTCCCGGGCGCTGGGTCGGCGCGCTCGAATTGTCTTTCGACGATACCGGCCGGCTGATCGCCGCCCTGCCCCTGATCGACATCGCAGCAGATGTGCATGCCGAACTCGCATCGCGGTTGGAATGGTGCCAGCGCCAGACCGCCCTCGATCGCTGGTCCCGGCGCTAACCGCCCCATGGAAACGCAGCCATGAAGGCGATCATCGTCGGCGGCGGCATCATGGGCCTCAGCACTGCATGGGGGCTGGCGCGCGACGGCCATGAGGTCGAGCTGTTCGAGCAGGGCCCGTTGCCCAACCCGCTCGCCTCGTCGATGGACGAGCATCGTCTCATCCGTCATCCCTATGGCGATCAGGTGGGCTATGCCCGCCTGATCGACGATGCCTATGCCGCCTGGGATCTGCTGTGGGGCGATCTCGGCCAGCGCTTCTACGCCGCCACCGGCACGCTGGCGCTCACCGGCAACGGCGCCAACTGGGCCGAGCGTTCTGCCACGGCGCTGGCAACGATCGGCAAACCCATGACCGAGTTCCCCGTGGCCGACTTGCCGCGTCGTTTTCCCCAGATCGAGGCCAAGGGCGTAGAACGCGCCTTCTGGATGGAGTCGGGCGGCGTGTTGTTCGCCCAGGACATCGTGGCGGCGCTTGCCCATTACCTCGCCCGCCAGCCCCGCGTTCGGCTCCACCCACAGACCCCGGTCCGGTCGGTCGATCTCGAGCGGGGCCGCATCGTTACCGAAGCCGGGGCAACGCTTGCCGCCGACGTCGTCGTGGTTGCTGCCGGCGCCTGGGTCGGCCGCCTGTTGCCCGATCGCGGACGGTACCTGGTCCCGTCGCGTCAGGTCGTCATCTACTTCGACCTGCCGGCCAAGGATCGCGCCGCCTGGGCCAAGGGCCCGATGATCATCGAAAAGACCGGCGACGTCGGGCTCTACCTGGTTCCCCCGATGGAAGAGCGCGGCCTCAAGGTCGGCGACCATGAATTCAGCCGGTCCGGCGACCCGACGGCCGAACGTGCGGCAAGCGAGGACGACATCCGGCCCCTGCTGGAACGCTGCCGTAGCCTGTTGCGCGGCTTCGAACGCTGGCGCACCGACCGCCTGAAAGCCTGCTTCTACACCGTCACGGCGGACGAACGTTTCGTCGTAGAGAAACAAGCCGCGCACGGCTGGGTGATGTCCCCCTGCTCCGGCCATGGCTTCAAGTTCGGCGCCTTGATGGGACTTGAACTCGCTCGCACACTCGCCTCGGGCCGCGATACCACGGCCCATGCAAGATGGGCGGCTGGTCTGGAAGCGATCGCACCGACCTGACAAAATGCACTGAACTCAGGAAAGAGAGACCGACATGGCAACCGCCAAGCGCGCCTCAGGTGCGCCGAAAGCGACCGGACTGCGCCAAGGCCTCGCCACCTATGGCGATGCAGGCTTCTCGCTGTTCCTGCGCAAGGCCTTCATCAAGGCGGCGGGCTACACCGACGACGCGCTCGACCGGCCGATCGTGGGCATCACCAACACCTTCAGCGACTTCAACCCCTGCCACGGCAACGTCCCCGATCTGATCGAGTCGGTGAAGCGCGGCATCCTTCTGCAGGGCGCGCTGCCGATGGTGTTTCCCACCATCTCGATCCACGAGAGTTTCTCCCACCCCACCAGCATGTACCTGCGCAACCTGATGGCGATGGACACCGAGGAAATGGTGCGCGCGCAGCCGATGGATTCCGTCGTCATGATCGGCGGCTGCGACAAGACCCTGCCGGCCCAGCTCATGGCCGCCGCCAGCGCCGACCGTCCCACCATCGTGCTGCCCGTCGGCCCCATGCTCGTGGGTCACTTCAAGGGCGAGGTTCTGGGCGCCTGTACCGACTGCCGTCGCCTGTGGGGCCAGTATCGCGCCGGCACCTTCTCGGAGTTCGACATCCAGCAGGTGAGCGAGCGGCTGGCGCCGACCAAGGGCACCTGCATGGTGATGGGCACCGCCAGCACCATGGGCTGCATGGTCGAGACGCTGGGCATGGGCCTTCCCAACAGCGGCTCGATCCCGGCCACACATTCCGACCGCCTGCGCGTCGCCGAAGCCACCGGCAAGCGCGCCGCCGAGATGGCCAGGACCGGCGGACCGAAGCCCAGCGAGATCATGACCAAGGCTGCCTTCCGCAATGCGCTTACCGTCATGCAGGCGATCGGCGGCTCGACCAATGCGCTGGTCCATCTCACCGCCGTCGCGCGCCGCCTCGGCATCCGGATCGACCTGGAGGAGTTCGACGCCATCGGCCAGAACGTGCCGGTGCTGGTCGACCTCAAGCCGTCAGGCGACCACTACATGGAGCATTTCCACTGGGCTGGCGGCAACTCGCGCCTGATGAAGGAGATTCGGGGCTTGCTCGACGAGACGGCGATGACCGTGAGCGGCCGCACACTGAAGCAGGTGATCGACAAGGCCGAGATGGTGCCCAACCAGACCGTCATCCGGACGCCCAAGAACCCGATCAAGCCGACCGGCGGCATGGCCGTGCTGCGCGGCAACCTCGCGCCACGCGGTGCCGTCATCAAGCACTCTGCGGCCTCGCCGGCACTGCTGACCCATACCGGTCGCGCCGTTGTGTTCGATTCCCTCGAGGATCTCGCGCGGCGCGGCGACGATCCGAACCTCGACGTGACGGCCGACGACATCCTCGTGCTGCGCAACGCCGGCGCGAAGGGCGCGCCCGGCATGCCGGAGGCTGGATCCTTCCCGATCCCGATGAAGCTCGCGCGCGCCGGCGTGAAGGACATGATCCGCATCTCCGACGCACGCATGAGCGGCACGGCCTTCGGCACCATCGTGCTGCACGTCTCGCCCGAGGCCGCCAACGGCGGACCGTTGGCCCTGGTGAAGAACGGCGACCGCATCACGCTCGACGTGCCCAAGCGCAGGCTCGAGCTGCTCGTGTCGGCCGCTGAACTCGCCAGGCGGCGCAAGGCCTGGAAGGCGCCGCCGCCGCATCCCGGTAGCCATCGCGGCTATGCCAGCCTCTACTTCGACACGGTCCTCGAGGCCGACGAAGGCGTGGACTTCGATTTCCTGGGATCGGCGGGCGCGAAGCGCTAGCGGATGGCCGACGCCAAGCTCCCGAAGATCTCCGTCGTCGTCACGTGCTACAACTGCCGCGACTACATCGGCGATGCGATCCGCTCGGTGGCGCGCCAGACCCTGCGCGATTTCGAGTGCGTCATCATCGACGATGCCTCGACCGACGATTCCGCCGCGGTCGTCCAACGCACGCTCGACGAGTTCGCCGATCCGCGTTTCACATTGATCCGCCTGGAAAAGAACGTCGGCCAGACCGGGGCGACCCGCCGCGGGCTTGCCGCGACGCGCGCGACCTTCGTCTGCTTCCTCGATTCCGACGATCTTTGGAACGACGATTTCCTCGAGCGTCATCTCGCTGCCCATCTCAACGAGACCTATGCGGTGGGCTTCACGGCCTGCAACGCCCGGCTGATCGACGGCCAGGGTGCCCTGATCGCCGGCTGCGTCTACTGGTTCGGCAAGGACCGCGCCCGCGTCGACCGCGACCAGGCCTTCGCCCCGGTCGATCCGGCGCGCGTGCCCAAGCTCGATGCCGCCAACGGCACGGCACGCTGGGAGACCCAGACGCCCTATCGCCTCTACACCAAGCGCGTCGTCCATTGGGTCTGGGTCAGCACCTCGTCGATGATGTTCCGCCGCTCGCTGATCGACCTCGTGTTTCCCGACGACGACGAGGCGTTCCGCCTGCACATGGATTTCTACATCGTCGTCATGGCCCAGATGGTCGCGGGCTCGCTGCTGATCGACGAACCGCTCTATTCATACCGGCTGCACGGCCGCAACGGTGCCGCCGACAACCCCGTCCTGGGCGGCCGCCTGCACCTCTCCAGCCGCAACTGGGGCGATACGCATGCCCGCATGCTTGATGGCATGCTCTCGGCGATGCAGCGCGACCGCGAACGATTCGTAGTAGCACTTGGGGAACGGCAGTATCGCCGCATGGTGCTGCGCATGCGGGCGGCACGCGCGGGCTCGCTGCTGGGATGGATTCTGATCGTACGGAGCTGGTTGATCTAGCACCTTTAGTGCTTCATCTTTGATACATTGAGGTGACTTCGCACCTAGGCAGGCCGTGGGGGAGACGGATTTTGAGGTGCCTGAAGCATGTTGCGCGCGTGGTAGTGACTTGTGGGCTCATGGCCGCTGCGACGGCGCTTCAGCCGGAGGCCGCATGGGCGCAGACGTCATCGGCGGCGTCGGCTGACGACCTGGAACAGCAATACGACAGCGCCTTTCAGGAGATGCTGCGCAAGCCCGCCGACCTCGACGTTCTGTTCACGTTCGCCACGATCGCCACCAAGACCGGCGACTACGAAGGAGCTATTTCGGCTCTGGAGCGGATGCTGCTCATCAATCCGAACCTGCCTCGGGTGCGACTGGAACTCGGTGTTCTCTACTACCGGCTGGGATCCTACGAGATCGCCCGCAGCTATCTCGAGACCGCCCTCAAGTCCCAGGCACTGCCGCCGGACGTGCGCGGGCGGGCCGAGAAGTTCATGGCCGAGGTCGAGAAGCGCCAGAGCCCCTCGCGCTTCTCGGGCGAGGTCTTCTTCGGTACGCGCTACCAATCGAACGCCAATCTCGGACCTGCGACCTCGTCAGTCCGGCTGTTCGGACAGACAGCCAACCTCAATCAGCAAGCGCTCGGCACGGCGGACTGGGGTTTCGTGGGTTCGGCCCAGTTTCGCCATTCGTACGACCTCGGCCTCCAGGACAAATCCGCGATCGAGAGCCAGCTTACGACCTATGCCAACCGCCAGTTCACGCTCTCGGCGGCAAACGTCTCGCTGATCGACTTCACGATCGGTCCGCGCTTCCAGGCCTTCCAGGGCATCTTCGAAGAGGTGATCCTGAAGCCGTTCTTCAGCGCCGGCTACATCTGGGTCAACGACCAGCCCTACTACGGCAGCTATGGCGCCGGACTGGAGAGCGCCGTGTTGTTGACAGACAGGCTGCGCAACATTTCGATCTTCAGCTGGCGCCAGCAGAACTATCCCAACACCAGCTACCTGCCAGCCAACAGTGTGTTCACGGGGACGCAATATTCGGCCACCACGACTTTCCAATACCAGTTGACCCAGATCGTCTCGCTCTATGCCTTCGGCAACGCCCAGCGCTACCAGACCCAGCAGACCATTTCCCAGAACTACGTCCTCGGCGGCGTGGGCGGCGGCATGGGCTTCCGCTTCGCCGACCCGCTGTTCAAGAGCGACCTGCCCTGGAGCATCAACGTCACACTCAACCAGCAATGGTGGCAATATGATGCACCCGACCCGATCATCGATCCGGGCACCCTGCGCGAGCAGGCCGACACGATCCTCAATGTCGTGCTGTCGGTTCCGTTCGACGAACGTACGACGTTCAGCATTTCGGGAGGCCGGTTCAACCGCGCCTCGACCTTGCCAAACTTCGCGTTCGCCAATAATAATGTAATGTTCGGCGTAAGCTGGCGGTTCTGACGCCGGCTGGGGAGACCAGGATGAAGGTCAACGGCGTCGGTTTTTCATTCGTCCGCACTGTGCTGCTCGGCACGACGGCTCTCACCCTTTTTGGTGCCCCGTTCGGCATCCCCGATGCCGCCGCCCGCGTGGGCGTTACCTCGGCGACCGACGGCGATCCGCTCGGCAAACCGCCCAGCGAGGCCGAGCGCGTGCTGCGCATCGGCATCGACGTGCAGGCCAACGAAGTGATCACGACCAACGCCAGCGATCGCGCCCATCTCGTGTTCCTCGACGGCACCTCACTCACGGTCGGGCCCAATGCGCAGCTCACCATCGACAGGTTCGTCTTCGATCCCGCCACCAAGACCGGCGACCTCGCGATCAACGCCGGCAAGGGCGTGTTCCGCCTGGTCGGCGGCAGGATCAGCAAGACCAAGCCAGTCACCATCACCACGCCGTCGGGCACGATCGGCATCCGCGGCGGCATCACCATCTTCACCGTTCAGCCGTCGAGCACGACGTCGACCTTCGTCTTCGGCAACGGCATGACGTTCAGCGCGGCTGGCCAGACCCAGACGGTAACGCGGCCGGGTTCGCAGGTGACGGCAAGCGGCGGCGGCGCCCCCGGCGCGCCGACGATGGTCGGCCAGGGCGGCCTCAACGCCGCCCTCAGCCAACTCGAGGGTGGCAGCCAAGGCAGCGGACAAAGCGGCGGCGGTGGCGCCGCGGGTGGCGGCGCGACCGGCGGCAATGCCGATCAGAAGGTGCAAAGCTCGGGTTTCTCCAACAGCAATTCCAATCAGGCTCCAGCCGCGCTCCAGCCGCCGAGCAATGCCCCGGCGCCTCAGTCGGCCGCCCAAAGCATCAACAATTCCAATGCCGTCAACAACGCGCTGTCCAACGTCCAGACCGAGCAACAGAACCAAGAGGCGCTGGCCAATGCGCGGAACACCCAGACAACGACAGCTTCCTCCACCAAAGTCATCGTCACGCGCGGCCGTTTCTTGAGCGACACCCCCTATACCGCCTTCAACAACCAAACACTGGGCGTCACGCCGGATTCGCAGAAAAACGTGCTGCTGAATTCCCAGGGCACGGTGACCAGCGGCAAGGCAACGATCACCCTGAGCGACGGCCGCTCGGTCACCGTTCCCTGGAACCCGGGATCGGACTCGTTCGACGTGTCGCTGAACCATCCGACTTTCGGCGTGCTCAACGGCAAGGGCTTCGTGAGCGCCAGTGAAAACTATTTCGCCTACGTGTTTGAGACCACGAACAACGAACGCATCGGCGTCATCGGCGGCACACCGACCACACTGGGGCAATTCCCCACGACTGGTTACGCCAAGCACACCGTGATCGCTCTCGGCGACTCCACCAAGATTCCCTTCGCCAACGAGACCGTGGGCACGAACGCCGACCTCAAGGCGGCTGCCACCAAGTCCCCGCTCTACTCGGCCTATTCAGGCAACTTCTCCCCCACCGTGGGCGGTTCGGTGCCGGGCGACGCGCGCGCCACCGCCCTGCAGGCGACCGTGTCCATTTCCGGTCAGGGCGCCAGCCAGAAGTCATACATGGGTGCGTTCATCGGCACCTATTTCAAGGACAACAACAACAGCACGATCGCCGCTGCCGGTCGCTTCAATGCCTCCTACCGGCTCGGCGACACCCAGCAGATCGGCCGCCAGGTGTCCGCCCAATCGACCTTCGATACCGGTGCCGGCAATTCGATCTTCGGTCCCAACGGCGAGACGATGGTGTTCACGCCGGACGCCCTCAGCACCACGGTGACCTCGAGCTCTGGTATCGTGTCCACCGTCACGACCACCCGCACATCGCAGGCATCGTTCGACCAGCCTTACACAAATCTCAACGGCTCGGACTATTTCGACGTCACCCAGGCGACCAAGACGTCGTCTTCGTCGACGACCGACAATGCACGCACCAGCCAGACGATGAACGGCTATGTCGGCGGCCTCATCGAGCAGCGCAACAGTTCGGGCACAATCACGACGCGGCTTCTCGGCAATCCGGACAATGCCGCGCCTACGAACATCATCCTGATCACCGATGCCGCGTCCAACCGCGCCTCGGCGACCTTCACGGTCCCCGAATGGGACGGCTCCGGGACATCGGCGACCTTCCGGCTGGGCGGCACGTCGGGTTCGGGCTTCTCCACCAGTTCGTTCATCGACGACAAGATCTACGCCCTGGCTGACCGGCCTTCCGACGTGTTGACCAACACGACCAGCGTCACGATCAGCTCCGTAACTTCTCAGACCGGCGACCTGGAGTCGCGGACCTTCGCCGTCAGCTACGGTACCGCGCCCGGTACGTTCGATGCCTTCTTCCAGGCGGCCGGCGTTACGCCCTGCACCTGCGAGTTCCTGACCTGGGGCGTGTGGGGTGGTGACGTCAAATACAAGCCCGGCTACACTGCGAACGAACGCGACCGCCTGAACTTCGCGACCTATGTCACGGGCACGCTGACCAGCACCGTGCAGTTGCCCAATACCGGTACGGCAACCTACAGCGGCCATGCCATCGGCAACGTTCTGAACGGCTCGAGCGCCTATATCGCCGCCGGCAGCTACACCAACGCCTGGAACTTCGCGACCCAGACCGGCGCAGTGACCATCGGCAACTTCGACGGCGCGACCTACACCGGCAACACGGCGCTGACCAACGGCACGGTGAACTTCACCGGCCCGATCAGCGGCGCCGGGCGGACGGGCGCGGTGGCCGGCTCGTTCTTCAACTCCCCCACGGTCAATGCCAAGGGCCAGGCCGGTACCTTTACGGTCACCGGCACCGGCTACCAGGCGGGCGGCACCTTCGCCGGCCAGAAGCCCTAGGCCCGCTTGGCGATGAAGTCGGCGATGGCGGCGATGTCATCGCGCTTGAACCAGGGCAGGTGCGCCTCCGGAGGCGCCGCGTCCGCAGCGATTGCCACGATGCCGGGGTCAGCATCGGCCAGCGACGGGGCGTCGCCCGCCCGCACCTCGATCTTGGCGTGCGCTTCGCGCGTGTAGCCTTCGATCAGCACCAGATCGACGGGCGCGAGGCGCGCCAGAACATCGGCCAGCGCCGGGTCGGCCTCCTCGCGCATGATGGCGTAGCGCCGCCCGCCGACCACCGCCACCTCACTGGCGCCGGCCGCGCGGTGACGGAAGGAATCGCGGCCCGGCTGGTCGATATCGACGTCGTGATGGGCATGCTTGATCGTCGAGACCCGCCAGCCGCGGCGCACGAACTCCGCCACCAGCCGCTCGACCAGCGTGGTCTTGCCGGCATTCTTCCAGCCCGTCACGCCGAACACGCGCTGGCCGCTCATGCCCTGTCGCTCAAGAGACGATCCGCTCGGCGTTGGCATAGACCGTCAGCCGGCCGTCGCGCACGAAGGCAATGAGCGCAATGCCGGCCTGCTCGGCCGTCTCGATGGCAAGCGACGTCGGCGCCGATACGGCGGCGATCGCCACCGCCCCGAGGGCCGCGGCCTTTTGCACCATTTCGTAGGAGCAGCGGCTGGTCACCACGACGAAGCCACCGGCCGCCGCGGCGCCCCCTGTGACATCCGACGCCGCCAGCGCGCCACCCAGCTTGTCGAGCGCATTGTGCCGGCCGACGTCTTCGCGCACGAGGACGAGCGAGCCGTCCGCTGCCGCCCAGCCGGCGGCATGAGTGGCGCCGTTCAGCTTGTTGATGCGCTGCAGGCCCGGCAGCGCCGCCATCGCGCGTTCGACGGCCTGGCGGGACACCGTGCCTTCCGCGAGCGATCGCGCGACCGGCCGCAGGGCGGCCTCCAGGCTGTCGACGCCGCACAAACCGCAGCCGGTGCGGCCCGCGAGACTGCGCCGACGCTCCTGCAATCCGGCCATGCGCTGCGCCGCGATCCTGAGCCGGACCTCGATGCCTCGCCCCCCCGACTCGACCGCAATATCTTCGACCTCGATATCGTAGATCTCCGACGCCTTCTCGACGATACGCTCGGTGAGCGAAAAGCCGCGCGCGAAATCCGCGAGGTCGCAGGGTGTCGCCATCATCACGGCATGGCTGACGCCATTGTAGACCAGCGCCACCGCCCGCTCTTCGGCGACGACTTCATCGATGCTCTCGCTGCCGCGCGCCGTAAGTCGCTGCGCCGGGCGGCGGATCGAGCCATCGTCGGATCCCGGGCCGGTCATCCGGCGACCTGATCGACCCGCAGATGACGTCCTTCGCGGTCAAAGAACAGGCCGCGGTTGAGCGCCAGCGGATCGGACTTCACATCGGCTTCGACGTCCTTCAGCTTGGCTGCGGCCGCCGCGTCGGGCAGCGGCCCGCCGTCATGGCCCAGGCCGACGAAGAACGCGACACCGTCCCAGGTCGTGCGCGCGCCATCGAGCAGGGCGCACATACCGGGCCACGGCATGTCGTCGCCGATCATGTGGGCGTAGCTCGACTTCACGGCGATCACCTCGTCGTCCCGGACGCGCACCAGCACGATGAAGGCCGTGAAAGGCCCGGTGTCCGCGAACTGGGCGGCCAGCCACTGTTCGAAGTCGGTTGTCATCGCGGCCCTAGAATTCAACGACCGGCGTCGCCGGCATGTAGCGCTCGTACACCTGCAGGAACGGCTCACCGCGCTCGGTTTCGTACCAGGCCTCGAAGGCACGAAAAGCCGCGAGCGGATCGGCAAGCGGCGGATCGTCAACCGGCCGCGCGTCGCCGGAACCGGCCGGCGCCGGATGCGCCGCCGCGTGCAACGCCTCGGCGATCGGCCGCAGCCAATCGAGCAATGGGCGGGCGCCTTCGCCCAGTTCGGCAAGATCGCCTTCGATCCAGCCGATCTCGCGAAACAGCGCCTCCAGCTGACGCTCGACGGCAAGCTCGCGATCGGGTTCGAGAGCGGCCACGCGCGCCATATCGGAAAGGGCACTCAACCGCCGCCAGGCAAAGGCTCGGGCCCGCTCGGCCGCCTGGAGCCGGGCCTCGACGTCGGCCCGCACCGCGCGCTCGGCGGCCTCGGCGGCGGTGCAGTCGGCCTGCAGGCGGGCGATCAGGGTCTCGGCGGCGGTCGGCATGACGGGTCGAGTTGACCCGACCGGCGGGCTGCCGGCAAGCGCCTCCCGCGAGGCGCCTGCCGGAGACCCCTACAGGTCCCTACTTGACGTAGTTGAGTTCGACCGCGCCCACGCCGGCGGCGACGTTCAGGCCGACGCTGCCCTCGACGCTGACCGGCTGCAGGGTGACCTGGCCGCTGCCGCCGCCGACCAGCACATTGGCGCCGACACCGACACCCACCGTGGCCGACGCCGTGGCGCCGCCATAGCTGCCGGTCAGGGAGCCGGGCGCAATGCTGCCGGGCGCGAACACCAGCCAGACCATCTGGGCTTCCTTGGTGAAGCCGATGTCGACGCCGTACTTCTTGATGGTCCCGGTGTATCTTTCGGCAATGCCGTCAGTACGGGTGAACAGACAGCTCAAATCCTTGGACGAACCGAAGATGAAGCCGACGCCGCCCGCGACCGTGCAGGAGAGAGAGCCGACATTCGCACCGGACTTGCCGGCTGCCGCCGGTGTGCCCGGCGTGGCGGGGGTCTGGGCCTGAACCGCGGTGGCGGCACCCACGAGCAACAGTGCGGCACTTGCCGTCGCCAGTACTGAACGAAACATTGTCATTCCTCTCGGTTTGCCCGGCCTGGCCGGGGGATCGGCGCGGAAAAGTGGTACTCAAAAGCCCCGCCAACTGCCTAAACGATGCGGCACTGGATATGTTCCATGCCAACCAGAGCGACAATGTGGCAGCAGGCCATGCGAATGCGATGCTCTCCGGGTAGATTTCGACGCCACCTCGAGCTTTTGACGTACAATCCGCTCGAATCGCGTCCTTTCAAAAATAGGCCCCGAAAAAACGCCGATAAACCGGACCTTTCAGGCACGCCAGAAAGGACACCACCTGTTCGGAGTTGTTCGGAGTTGTCCGGACTTGTTCGCGGTGTTCGGCGTTGTCCGCTACGGGCCGCGCCTGTCGAAGACCTCCGGCCGCAGGATCCGCAGCAGGAACATCAGCAGATGGTCGTCGCCGTCGCACGCGCGGGTGATGGCGGCATCGCGCAGGGCGTCGACCGCCATTTCCATCGCCCTCTGCCAGCCCAAGGCGAATTCGGGATCGACCTTGCGCCGCTCGTAGACGGTGTTGCGGGCGATGCCGGTGCGCGCCGCGGCGGCGCTCACCGAGCCGCTTTCCTCGAGGTGACGCAGGAATGTCGCCAGCTTCTCGGGGCTCGGCGAGGCGGCGGTGATGCGGCGGCGGCGAACGATGGCGGACATGATGGAAGACATGGGGCAACTCCCTGAACATGGAAAGGCCTGCCGAAGCGCTTCCAACAGGGCGCGGGCGGGCCGGAGGGGCTCACTGGATGGCTGAGAGACGGCGGAAGCGCACTCCCGCAACGATAGTTAATTTCCTAGCAGAATCCTGTCAAACTTGCAAATTTAAGAATGCATATCTGGCGGGACAAAACGCAGGGCGTGGCGCAGGCTGGTGCGGACGACCGGACGAAGCCCCGTTCGTCGCTCAGATTCCAGGCCGATGAAGGGGCTCAAACAGGAGACAGAGGTGCGTGTAGGAGTTGGCGGAAGAGAGTGGGAGTCGAACCCACTAAGAACCGTCTGGCGGCCCTCTCTGGCTTTGAAGGCCAGCCGCCCCACCGGGAGCGCTTCCCCTCCATTTTCGATCATTCCCCAGAACGCACGTGCTGTCACGCACCAGGCGGAGGACCGTACTGTTCGAGCTTCTGCGGCACCACACGGCGCTGATCGCCGCGGCGGACCGTGACGCCGTGGCGGTCGAAGAACTCCAGAATCAGGATCGCCACCTTGCGGCCGTTGTCGAGCCTGTCGCGGAACTCCGCGGCGGTGAAGTCGCGGCCGAAGGCGTGGGCGATGGCGATCATCTCCGCCACGACGGGGCGGAGGAAATACTGATCGGGCGCCACCTCGACGACCCGTCCGATCCGCGCCAGCCGCTGCAGGAGCCTTCGCATGTCCGGCTCCGGCACGCTGTAGGCCTGGGCAAAGTCACGCACGCGCGGCGGCTTGAAGCGCTCGCGCCGGAGCTCTGCGGCGACCTTGTTCCACAGCGCCTCGTCCTTCGGGCCGAGCGTGAGCGAATGCCCGGGCATCCGAAGGAACGGGCCGTCCACCGTCACCTTCTTGGCGCGCACTTCGCGATCGAGCAGAACGCGGAAGACCGGCGCCGGCCAGCGCTTCTTCAAGGTCACGCGCAACCGTTCCGGCTGGAGGCCGGGCGCGTCAGGCTTGGCTTCGTGGAAGGCCTTCAGCGTGTCGACGATGTCGAGGCGGGCCGCGGCGAGCGTCTCCGAAAGAAAGCCGAAGCCCTCCAGGCTCTCGCCGCCTGCCGCGCGCAACAGACCCTCGACTTCGGCCGGCCGCAGGTTGCGCGACTGGCCGAAACGGGCCGCTTCGACGAAGCCCGACTCCAGCCGCAGCAGTTTCGGAAGCACCTCAGCGTCGGCGTCGCCCAGGGCCGCGAGTTCGGCGCGGCGGCGTTCGGACCGGCGGTTGCGTGGCGGCCCGAAGGGATCGATCACCGTGGCGCCGGCAAGGGTGCGCGTCGCCGAAGGATCGCGCAGGATGATCCTGTCACCCGCCAGCGCGCCGACCTTCTCCTCGAGCACCAACTGCGCCAGCCCCGACGCGCCGGAGGCCAGTCTGTCGGCCTCGAGCAGCGCCACCCGTCCCATCACATGGGCCGAGCCGAGGTGGACATGGACCGGCGACCAGTGCTTCAGCGGCTGGCCTTCCGAGGCCAGCAGCTTCAGGCGCACGTCGATCCGGTCGGCCGGCACATGCAGCTCCGGACTCACCACCCAGTCGCCGCGCCGGATCGAGTCCCTGGAAAGGCGCGGACCGGTGAGATTGAGCGCACAGCGTTCGCCGGCGCGGCCGATCTCGGCCGGCCGGTTCTGGGCGTGCAGCGAACGCACCCGCGCTTCCAGCCCCGAAGGCGTCAGCACCAGCCGGTCGTCGACCCTGATCTCGCCGGCGTGGATCGTTCCCGTCACCACGACACCCGCGCCCGAGAGCACGAAGCAGCGGTCGACCGCGAGTCGCGCGAAGCCGCTCGTGCCCTTGCCACTCTCACCCAGCGTCAGCAGCCTGGCCTTCAGTTCATCGACCCCCTGCCCCGTCAGCGCCGAGACCGGCACGATCTCCGCACCCTTGAGCGACGTCGAGGCGAGAAGCGTTTCGACCTCCGCCATGCGATCCAGGATCTGGTCGTCGTCGGCGAGGTCGGATTTGGTGAGCGCCACGATGCCGCGATCGAGACCGAGCAGATCGACGATCTGCAGATGCTCGACAGTCTGGGGCTTGATCCCCTCGGCCGCCGAGACGACCAGCAGGGCCGCATCGATGCCGGTGGCACCCGCCAGCATGTTGTGCACGAAGCGCTCGTGGCCCGGCACGTCGACGAAACCGAGCTGGCGGCCGTCGCCGAGGTCGCTGTAGGCGTAGCCGAGATCGATGGTGATGCCGCGCGCCTTCTCCTCCTTGAGGCGGTCGGCATCGACGCCGGTCAGCGCTTTGACCAGCGCGGTCTTGCCATGGTCGATGTGGCCCGCGGTGCCGACGATCATGGCATCTCCTCATGTGGACCGCGGGCGTCCTCAGCGCGGAGGTTACTCCGCGCGACCCGGCTCATGGTCATGAGGCGGGCGAGACGCCCGCGGTCCAGAAGAGTCATGAAAGCGGCTCCGATGCCCGCCGCGCCGCCTCGGCGCGTTGCGATGGTTTGGTGTGGGCCTGCGCCTCATGCAGGAAACCCGTGGCGAGTTCGCCGGCGCCGCCCGCTTCGGCGCGCAGCAGCCAGTGCAGCGCCTCGACCGCGTCGCGCCCGACGCCCTTGCCGGCGAGATAGGCGGCGCCCAGCATCGCCTGCGCCTCGACCTGCCCCAGATGCGCGGCGCGAGCCCACCAGTGGGCGGCCAGCACGGGATCGCGTTCGACCCCCAGCGCGTTGTGATGGATGTCGCCCAGCCGCGCCATGGCACCTGCCCGGCCGTGCGCTGCCGCCTTCTCGGCCCAGTGCCGTGCACCGAGGTAGTCCTGCGGGCAGCCGCCACCGACCAGTTTCATCCACGACAGCATGTCCTGGGCGTCGGGATCGTCCTGTTCGGCGGCCTTCTCGTACCAGAGCGCCGCCTCGGTCTGGTCCTGCGGCACGCCCCAGCCTTCGTAGTAGCAAAGGGCCAGATTGCGCTGGCCGCCGGCATCGCCCTGCTCGGCAGCGCGGCGCAGCCATGCCGCCGCCTTTCCGAGATCGCGTTCGACACCACGCCCGTCCAGGAAGGCCGCCCCCATGTTGCTTTGCGCCCGCGCCACGCCGGCCTGCGCAAGCGGCGCCCAGAGATCGAGGGCCACGCCGTAGTCGCCTGCGTTCCAGGCGACCAGCGCTTCGGCCAGGCGTTCCTCGATCGACGGAGCCTTCTCGAAGAGCCTAGCGACCCACGACATCGAGCTGTCCCAACTGGGATGTGAAGGCGGCTTCATCGTCCAGCGTGCGCAGGTCGAAAAGCAGCGTGTCGTCGGCGATGCGGCCGATGACGGGAATCGGCAGGCGGCGAAAGGCATCGGCCAGTTGGTCGAGACGCTTGCCCCGTATCGCCAACGCAAACGACTCCAGCAGATCGACCGGCAGGGCACCCGAACCGATCTGACCGCGCACCGCCTCGATGCCGGCCTCCGCCGCACCACCCAGCGCCTTGCGCAGGCCCGGCAGCAGGCGCTCGGCCTGGGCCCGGATATCGGCCGCCGGCCGCGCCAGCGACCGGATGGTGGGCAGCCGTTCGGCCAGCCTTCCGGGATCGGCATAGAGCCGGAGCGTCGCCTCGAGCGCGGCCAACCGCACCTTGTCGAGACGGAGCGCGCGTTTCATCGGATTGCGCGCGATGCGTTCGATCAGATGTTTGCGGCCGACCACGAGTCCGGCCTGCGGCCCGCCCAGGAGCTTGTCGCCGGAGAAGGTCACGACATCGATGCCCGCCTCGATCGCCTCGCGCGCGGTGGGTTCGTGCGGCAACCCCCAGGTCTCGAGATCGGCCAGCGTGCCGCTGCCGAGATCTTCTATGAGGGCCAGGCCTTTCTCGCGCGCCAGCGGCACCAGGTCGGCCGCCGGCACCGAGTTGGTGAAGCCCTGGATGGCGTAGTTCGACGGATGGACCTTCATGATCGCCGCCGTGTCGGGACCGATGGCGGCGGCATAGTCCTTCAGGTGCGTGCGGTTGGTCGTGCCGACTTCGACAAGGCGGCAACCGGCCCGCGCCATGATGTCGGGAATGCGGAAGGCGCCGCCGATCTCGATCAGCTCG
>JAUXWB010000054.1 GCA_030684475.1 Reyranella sp.
GATTTCGCCCCGATCCTCGCGCAGTTCAGGCGGAATGAAGTCAAGCCCCACCTTGGCGTAGACTTCCTCCTCGGTGGCGCCGGCAATGCGCCGCGGTCCGGAGAACAACACGTATTCATTGAGATTCGAATGGCGCCCGAGCACCCGGCGGCGCAAGGCGATATTGTGGGCCTTGGAACCGGTGAAATAGAGCAAGGCTGCACCATAGCTTTCCTCCGGCACGGCGCGCAGGTCGACCTGGAGGCGGGAGCGCAAGACGACCGTGGTGCGGGTCGGGCCGTGCGCGACGACTTCTGCGACGGCTTCGTAGCGCTGCAATTTCTCGCCGATCGCCGCGCCATCCGTGGCCGTCGCCAGCACATCAAGATCGCCGACGGTATCGCGACGCCGGCGGTAACTGCCGGCTGCCACGACCCGACCGCCGTCACGTAGATAGGCGAGCAGCGCCTCTGCTTCCGCCTCAACCACCGCTAGCTTGAAGCGCGTAGGTGCCCTTGGTTTGTCCAGCGCCACCGACAGCTTGCCGACGATGCCCGGACCGAACCCCTTCAGTTGGCCCAGCCGGCCCGACTTCACGGCGCCACGCAGATCGTCGAGCGTATGCACCTTCAGCTTGTCATAGAGCAGCTTGATGCGTTTCGGTCCCAGGCCAGGAAGCGCCGCCATGTCGCCGACCTGACCTGGAAGCTTCTTCTTGAGCGACTCGAGAAGCTGGAAATGGCCTGTCTCGACGATGTCGGCGATCTTGCCCGCGAGGTCCTTGCCGATGCCGGGCAGCTCCGAAAGATCGCGTCCTTCGGACAGCAAGGTCCCTACGCATTGCGGCAGGCCGTCCACGATGCGAGCCGCCCGACGGTAGGCCCGGACGCGAAATGGATTATCCCCCTGGAGCTCCAGGAGGTCGGCCGTCTGATCGAACATTGCTGCGATCTCGGCGTTCTGTACCGGCATCGTGCGGACCCGTCGCCAGAACTTGGCGATCCCACACGCCTGATAGGCAGGCAGGCCCTCTTTGGCATTGATCCAGATCAGACGGCGCCAGGCCGATGTTGATCCGCATCAAAGGCAGGCGGGGCGAAAGCGACGAAGAATACTGCAATCCCGCCGATCGAGGGCCAGACCTTGAAAAGAGATCAACTTGTCAACTTCCTGTACTTGATCATGGCGCTTGTCGTCATAGCCGTGGTGCGTGATTTCTGGCTGCAGCAGCAGAAGGTCGACCACATTCCCTACAGCGAGTTCCGCGCGCTGCTGGATGCCGGCCGCGTCAGCGAAGTGGCGGTCGGAGAAACAAGCATCCGCGGCACGCTCGCCAATCCGGCAGCCGGCGAGAAGCCGGTGTTCATCACCGAAAAGCTACAGCCTGACATCGCGGATTTTCTTGCCAACTACAAGATCAAGTACAAGGCCGAGCCTGATTCAGGCTGGTTGAAGGCCATCCTTTCGTGGGTGGTGCCGACCGCCATCTTCGTCGGCGTCTGGATATTC
>JAUXWB010000057.1 GCA_030684475.1 Reyranella sp.
CGGGCCAGCGCCAGCCGCTGCTGTTCGCCGCCCGAGAGTTTACGCGCTGGGCGCTGCGCCAGATCGGCCAGTCCGACACGTTCCAGCAAGACTGCGACACGCGCGGAGTGCTCGCCGCGCGGCGTGTCGGCCTGCGCCAGCGCATAGGCGACATTGGCGGCGGCGGTCCGGCGCAGCATCACCGGGCGCTGAAACAGGATGGCGCGCCGCAACGGCTTGCTCTCGGTCCGGCCGCCCCAGCTGACACGGCCTGTGGTCGGCGATGCCAGCCCCATCAGCAGCCGCAGCAAACTGGTCTTGCCCGATCCGTTCGGCCCAACGATTAGCGTCGGCGCGCCCGGCGTGATGGACAGACTCAAGCGATCGAGGATCAGGGTGGCGCCCGTCTGCAGCGAGACGCCGTCGAGAACCAGGGGAAGATCGCTGACGGTCGCGCGCATCGTCAGCCCGCCTGCCGTTCGGACCAGAGGCGCGTTCCCCAGGCCGCGGCGTTGATCGCCAGCACGATCGCGACCAGCACGAGGCCCAGCCCCATCGCCAGCGGCAAATTGCCCTTGGACGTCTCCAGCGCCACCGCCGTGGTCATGGTGCGGGTGAAGCCGTCGATATTGCCGCCGACGATCATGACCGCGCCGACTTCGGCGGCGGCACGCCCGAAACCGGCCAGCAGTGCTGTCAGCAGGCTGAAGCGCGCATCCCACAGCAACGTCGCCATCCGCCCGGTCTGGCTGACGTCCATCGCGGTCAGTTCGTCGCGATACTCGGCCCAGAGATCCTCGATGGTCTGACGCGTCAGCGCGGCGATGATCGGCACGATCAGGATGGTCTGGGCGATGATCATCGCGGTCGGCGTGAACAGGATGCCCATCGATCCGAGCGGCCCGGATCGCGACAGCAGCAGGTAGACCGCAAGCCCGACCACGACGGGCGGCAGCCCCATCATGGCATTGAGCAGCACCACCACGACCGAACGTCCGGGAAACCGGGTCAGCGCAAGCAG
The DNA here is from genome assembly GCA_030684475.1 of Reyranella sp. Classification (GTDB taxonomy): domain Bacteria; phylum Pseudomonadota; class Alphaproteobacteria; order Reyranellales; family Reyranellaceae; genus Reyranella. The sequence continues at coordinate 1,001 of JAUXWB010000057.1, forward strand.
CGCGCCCAGGGGCATGCCGATCAGGGCGGCCAGCGCCACCGCGGACAGGCTGACGGCGAGCGAAAGCCGCACGATGGCAAACAAGGCTGCATCGCCGTTGAGGATCAGTTGCCAGGCGCTGTACTGGTCGGCCATCGCTTTCCCTTATCACCTTTGTCCCGCCCAGACTCCGTTGATGTCAGACGATTGAACAAATGTAGAACATGGATATGGCGGATGAAACAGCAGTGGCGCGGAACTTAAGGGCTATGGCGCCGCGCCGGAAGGTTCGCTGCAGTTGCAGTTCCGATGAGGCGGCGGCTCGCATGGTCGCAAATGCGACCAATCGGCGCTATCCAGCCGCCAACAAACAACGGCGGCCCAAGCTGCTTTACCATTGGAGGAAGCAAGATGTTGGCCCGAACCCTTTCGGTGCTTGCCGTGTTCGCCGCCGCGATGTCGGCATCGACGGCCGCGCAGGCGCAACTGTCGGACGATGTGGTCAAGATCGGCGTGCTGACCGACATGAACGGACCGGCCTCGACGCCGACCGGCCAGGGCTCCGTCACCGCGGCGCAGATGGCGGTGGACGATTTCGGCGGCAAGGTGCCGGGCAAGCCGATCACCATCATTTCAGGCGACCACCAGCTGAAGGCGGATGTCGGCGCCGGGCTGGCGCGGCGCTGGTACGACACCGAGCAGGTTGACCTGATCGTCGACGTGCCGGTGTCGGGCGTCGGCCTCGCGGTGCAGAACGTCGCCAACGAAAAGAAGGGGATGCTGATCGTCCACTCCACCGGCACCACGGATTTTCACGGCAAATTCTGCTCGCCCTATGCGATGCAGTGGGTGTTCGACACCCGCGCGCTGGCGGTCGGTACCGCGCAGGCGGTGGTGAAGCGCGGCGGCGACAGCTGGTTCTTCATCACCGACGATTACGCCTTCGGGCATTCGCTGGAACGCGACGCCTCCGCTGTCATCACCGCCAATGGCGGCAAGGTGCTGGGAGCGGTACGGCCGCCGCTGGCGACGCCGGATCTGTCGTCCTTCGTGCTGCAGGCGCAGGCATCCAAGGCAAAAATCATCGGCATCGCCGGCGGGCCGCCGAACAACATGAACGAGATCAAGACCGGCGCCGAGTTCGGCGTCTTCAAGGGCGGCCAGCAGATGGCGGCGTTGCTGGCGCTCATCACCGATATCCATTCGCTCGGCCTGCCCGCCGCGCAGGGGCTGCTGCTGACCACCTCGTTCTACTGGGACATGGACGACAAGACCCGCGAATGGTCGAAGCGCTATTTCGCCAAGATGAACCGGATGCTCAAGGTGGCGGCGAAGATGCGCGAGAAGCCGATCGAGGATTTTCCACAACGGCAGACTGCGCGAGGACAATCTGATGGTGCACGACCTCTGGCTGGTCGAGGTCAAGAAGCCGGATGAATCGAAATATCCGTGGGACTATTACAGGATCCTGTCGAAGATCTCAGGGGAGGAAGCGTTCGGGCCCCCGCGTGCGCGCTGGTAAAGAAAAAATTCTCTCGTCGTCCCTGCGAACGCAGGGACCTATAGGCCGCGTCCTCTCGTTTGGACGCGGCCTTAGATACCTTCTGCTATTTCTGAGGCCGGTGGTTATGGGTCCCGGCTCTGCGCTCGCTGGCGCTCGCTTGGCCAGGACGACGACCGAGAATTATTTCGCGACCCCGATCTCCCTGAAATACTTCATCACCCCGGGATGGATCAGTTCCGGCCGGATCGCCGCGGCCACGGTGTTGGCGGCGGTGGTCTCGCAGGCCTGCGGCAGTTTCCTGCAGAGCGCGGCCTCGACACCGTGCAGCGATTTCGCCAGCCGGTAGGCGACATCGTCAGGCAGGTTTTCGCGGGTCAGGACAAAACTCCAGGAGCCGACCGAGGCGATCGGCGCGGGCTGGTTCGGATAGCTGTTGGCCGGCACCGTCAGCGGCTTGAGGAAGCTGTGCTTGGCCATGATCTGCGCGATCTCGCTTGCGTCCGGCGCGATGAACCGCGCGCCGCCGGGGCTTGTCGCCAGGGCCTTGAATCCGGGCCAGCCGATGCCGGCGCCCCACAGCGCCGCGGCGCGGCCATCGAGCACCATGGCGGGACCATCGCCGGCGCGGTCGAGATAGATCGACTTGAAATCCTCGTCCTGCTTCAGCCCGATGCCGTCGAGCATGTAGCGCGACAGGATCGGCAGGCCCGAGCCCCTGGCGCCGAACGCTACCGGCTTGCCGGCGAGATCGCGGATGGTCTGGTAGGGAGTGTCGGCGCGCACCACGAACATGCCGGGCGAGGAATACATCGCGGTGAGGATTTTCAGCCGGATCGCCGGCCGGCCGATGCCCATGAAGGCCTCGTAGGTCGGCTCGCCCGCGACCAGCGCGATATCGAGCGATCCTGCTTCCAGCAGCGGAATGTTCTCGCTGCTGCCCTTGGTGTTGCGCGGCTCGATCGACAGCGTCGCATCGGCGCCGTTGATGACCTCGGCCAAGGCGTTGCCGTACACCGGAAAGCCGCCGCCCGGCGTCGCGGTGCCAAGACTGATGGTGGTCTTTTGAATGGCCCTGGCTCCATCCTGCGCCGCGGCGCCGCCCGACAGCAGCAGCACGGCGGCGCCAACGATACCCGCGATGTTCATTCTACGGTCCTCGGGCGCGGCGCCTCGCGGTGAATACGCAGAACCATGCTGCGCCAGAAACCCTGTGCAGGCAATTCAGCTAGACGCTGGCCGCCAGCAGCGCCGGCGCCCATTCGCTCTGCGAGACCGCCGCGGTGAACAGGTAGGCAACGCCGAGCAACACCAGGAAGCCGAGGAAGAACAGGCCGAAGAAGATCATCGACAGCTTCCTGGCGAAGGCGGAAATGTTGGTCAGGCCGAGCCCGCCTGCGGCCAGCGAGATGACGAGACAGATGATAGCCCAGCGAAACATCCCGCACCTTTCCGTCTGTTCAATCCGGCCACCCAACGCGCCTCGGCAAGCATTAGTTCCGGACGGGAACACGGCATTGCGGGATCGCCGGCCGCGGGTTAAGGGGTGGCGGCACCGTTGCGTGCCGCCCGCGGCGGCACCCCGGCGGGGCCTGTAGCTCAATGGTTAGAGCCGGCCGCTCATAACGGTCTGGTTGCAGGTTCGAGTCCTGCCGGGCCCACCACATTGATAATCCGCCGGCGTTTACAAACACCCGTCGTCATTCGCCTCGAAAATCAGCAACGATCCTTTTTGCATCGGCTTGAACCTGCCACGGA
>JAUXWB010000082.1 GCA_030684475.1 Reyranella sp.
GTTTTCGAGAAGGCCGCACCCGCAAAGTGCGGCCTTCTTGCGTTTCAGCCCGCTTTGCATCCCAACCCCATTTGAGGAGTTCGACATGAGCATCGCCACGCATTCGTTTGACGCATTGATGGAGATCACGTCCCGGCCGCCGACGGTGTTCGTCCGCGGCGAAGGGTCGTTGCTGTGGGATGACTCGGGCAAGCGCTATCTGGACTTCGTCCAGGGCTGGGCGGTTAATTCCCTCGGCCACTCGCCGCCGGCGATTGCCGATGCGCTGGCCACGCAGGCCAGACTGCTGCTGACGCCGAGCCCGGCGTTCTACAACGGTCCCAGCCTTGAGCTGGCAAAAGCGCTCACCGATCTCAGCTGCTTCGACCAAGTGTTCTTTGCCAATTCAGGCGCCGAAGCCAACGAAGGCGCCATCAAGCTCGCGCGCAAATACGGCGCCCTGCACAAGAACGGCGCCTACGAGATCATCACCTTCGATGGCGGCTTTCACGGCCGTACGCTGGCGACGATGTCGGCATCCGGCAAGAGGGCGTTTGAGCCGCTATTCGAGCCGAAGGTATCCGGCTTTCCGAAGGCCCGCCTGAACGACCTCGACTCCGTCAAGCGGCTGATCTCTGACAAAACCATCGGCGTGATGCTGGAGCCGATCCAGGGCGAATCCGGAGTCTGGCCGGCGACGGACGAATTCCTCAGGCAGTTGCGCGCGCTGACGAAGGCGCACGGCCTGCTGCTGATATCAGACGAAATCCAGACCGGCATGGGACGCACCGGAAAGCTGTTTCACTACCAGCATGCCGGAATCGAGCCCGACATCATGACGCTGGGCAAGGGCATCGGCGGCGGCGTGCCGCTGGCGGCGTTGCTGGCGACGCATAAGGCTTCCTGCTTCGAGCATGGCGACCAGGGCGGCACGTTCAATGGCAATCCGCTGATGTGCGCGGCGGGGCTTGCAGTTCTCGCCGAGGTCAGCAAGCCGGAATTCCTGAAGTCGACGGCCGATGCCGGGCTGTTTCTGGAAAGCGAGCTGCAGCGAATGGCGGCGCGGCACGGCCTCGGCGAAGTCCGTGGCCGCGGGCTGTTGCTGGCGCTCGACCTCAAGCACCCGATAGGCTCTTCGATCGTCGCGCAGGCCCTGGCGGACGGCATTCTGCTGAACTCGCCGCAACCGGACGCGCTGCGCTTCATGCCCGCGCTCAACGTTTCACGGGAAGAGATTTCCGAAATGATCGATGGTCTCGATGCGATCCTGACGCGGATGGGTGCGGCGCGGCGGGTGGCGTGAGCTTCCGATTTACACGCCGCCGTCATCCTGAGGAGCCGCGCGCCATAGCGCGCGGCGTCTCGAAGGATGGATCACGCCCAACTGCCATCCTTCGAGGCTCGCCGAAGACGGCGAGCACCTCGCGGGTGAACGCAATTGCGTTCATCCCGGGGATGACGACTTACAAAAATGCTACGGCTTCCAGCTCGACGCGCCGGTGGTCGCTCTGGCCTCGAGCTCGGTATGCGCCCTGGCCGCATCCTTCAGTGCATAGGCGTGGTTGATCGGCACGTGCAGCTTGCCGTTGATGACGGCGGAAAACAGGGTGTCGGCGCCTTCCAGCAGGTCCGAGCGCTTGGCAATGTAGTCATTGAGTTTCGGACGGGTCGCGAACAGCGAGCCGTGGTTGTTGAGTTCGGCAATCGAGAATGGCGGCACCGGACCCGAGGCGTTGCCGAAGCTCACGAACAGCCCGCGCGGCTTCAGGCAGGATAGCGAACCCGGAAAGGTGGTCTTGCCGACACCGTCATAGACGACGTCGCAGAGCTCGCTGCGGCTGATCTGCTTGACGCGGGCGACAAAGTCCTCCTCGTTGTAGAGGATGACGTGATCGCAGCCGTTGGCGAGTGCCAGATCCGCCTTCGCCTTGGTGCCGACGGTGCCGATGACATGCGCGCCCATCGCCCTCGCCCACTGGCACGCCAAAAGCCCGATGCCGCCGGCCGCGGCATGAATCAGCACGCGATGGTGCGGCTCGACCTTGAACGTCTTGTGCAGCAGGTACCAGACCGTCAGGCCCTTGAGCATCAGGACGGCGCCCTGCTCGTAGGTGATGTGGTCGGGCAGCTTTACCAGCTTGTCCCAGGGAATGTTGCGTTCGGTGCTGTAGCCGCCGAGATTGAAATAGTAGGCGACACGGTCGCCTGGATGAAAATTGGTGACGCCCGGCCCCACCGCCAAAACCTCGCCGGCAGCCTCATTGCCGGCGATGAACGGCAGCCCCGGCGCCTTGTAGAGGCCGGTGCGATAATAAACGTCGATGAAGTTCAGACCGATGGCATGCTGGCGGATGCGAACCTCGCCGGGGCCGGGCGCGGGCACGTCGACCGCTTCGTAAACCAGGGCTTCCGGCCCCCCCACCTTGTGCACGCGCACGGCCTTGACCATATCGAATTCTCCTTGGCATACCTTGAGGTCGACCGAAAGCCATCGGGACTGCGTTGTCAACTCGCCGCGGCGGCGGCTATGCTTCCGGACAGGTCAATAATTCGATCACGCCTTGAAAGACCTCACGATCCGGATCGCTGCGTCGCTCGCCACGATATAGACGGCGATTGCACAAAGTACGATGGTTACGGGCGCGCTTACATCGAAATCCCTGGCCAGGACGAAGATCGCGAGCACCGCCCCGACACCCATCAGCGACAACGTCAGGCCCCGCAGCCGAACAACGCGAACCGGATGCATCACGTGCAGGGGCACGAACGTCAGCACGATCAGAACCGCGACCATAAGGCTCCCCAGCCACGGCCGCGGATGCAGCAGGAACAGATAGAATGCCGCGGCGTTCCACAGCGCCGGAAACCCGCGGAAATGGTTGTCATCGGTCTTCATGCGGCGATCGGCGAAATACAGCGCGCCCGATACCACGATGCCGGCGCCCAGCAGCGGCCCCATGACCGGCAACAGCATGCCGCTGGCGGTGATCGCGTAAGCCGGCACGAAGACATAGGTGACGAAATCGACCACGAGATCGAGCACCTCGCCCGACCAGTTCGGCTGCAGGCGCACGACGTCGAACCGCCGCGCGATCGGACCATCGAGCGCGTCGACCACCAGCGCCAGCCCGAGCCACGCGAACATCGCCGCCCAGTGCTCGCGCACCGCCTCCAGCATCGCGAGCAGGCCGATGCCCGCCCCCATCGCCGTGAAGATATGCACGGAAAATGCTGCCGCTCGCGTCCCCGGCGATGCTCGCGGCGTAGAAACTGGCTGGTTCGACTCGTCCATCGGACCGCACTGCTATCAGGAATTTTCGCGATTTGCACACCGGTGCTTGCGGCGTTCCGCCGCGCAAATCGAAGGGAACGTTCGATCAGGCGATGCGGACTTGAAAATGCCGCCGGGAACGCCGATTGTCCCGGCATGAATGATGGATCCGGCACCCATGACGCCGTCGTGATCGGCGGCGGCCCCGCGGGACTTGGCGCAGCGATCGCCCTGGCGGAAACCGGCGCACGCACGGCGCTCGTCGCCCGCCGCGTACCCTATCCCGACAATCGCACCACGGCACTGCTGGGCGATTCCGTCGACCTGCTCGAACGGCTGGAGGTCTGGCCGCGCTGCAGGGAGCAGGCTGCGGCGCTTCGCGTGATGCGGCTGGTCGACGATACCGGCCGCCTCATCCGGGCGCCCGAGGTCCGGTTCGCCTGCGAGGAAATCGGCCTCGACGTGTTCGGCTACAATATCGAGAACCGCGCGCTGATCGAAGCTCTGGAACAGCGCGCCGCCGAACTGCCCGGTCTGGCGCGGTATGACGACGAGGCTGCGACGATCAGCCCTGACGACGTCGAGGTCGCCATCCAGACGCGCGCCGGCCAATCACTGACCGCGCGCCTCGTGGTCGGCGCCGACGGGCGGCAATCATTGTGCCGCCAGGCAGCCGGCATCGAGGTCAGCCGCCGCAGCCTCGACCAGACGGCCCTGACCTTCAACATCAGCCATTCACGGCCGCATCGAAATATCTCCACGGAGTTTCACACCCCGCAAGGTCCGTGCGTATTCGTTCCCCTGCCCGGCGACCGCAGCAGCGTGGTGTGGGTCGCGGCACCCAGGGAAGCCGAACGGCTGATCGCATCGAGCGATGACGAATTGTCGGAGGCCGCGGAACGGCAATCGCATTCCATTCTGGGCCGCGTCAGCGTCGAGCCCGGGCGGCATATATTTCCGCTCGGCATCGAACAGCCCCGCCAGTTCGCCAAAGCGCGTATCGTGCTGGTCGGCGAAGCCGCGCATGTGGTGCCGCCGATCGGCGCGCAGGGCCTGAACCTGGGACTGCGCGACGCCGCCGATATCGCCGATATCGTGCGCGACGCGATGCTGGCAGGCGAAGACCCCGGCTCCCCGCAGGTGATCAAGCGTTACGATTCGGCGCGGCGCAGCGACGTCGCCAGCCGGATCCTGGCGATCGACGTGGCGAACCGCTCGCTGCTCAGCGATTTCCTGCCCGTGCAATCGCTGCGCGCGGTCGGCATGCATCTGATCGGATCGGTTGGCGCGATCCGCCGCCTGGCTATGCGCGAGGGCCTCGCGCCTTCGTGGCGTCGGTCGCGGGGTCACGGAAATACCAGCCGGCCGCTCTGAATGAACCACATCACGCTGGTCAGCGTGATGACGGAGGCGAATGTTCCAATCAGGACGGCGACCGACGCGGGCTCGACCCAGGTGTCGTGCTGCCGGGCGATCACGAACACGCTGAGCGCCGGCGGAAGCGCGGCCATCAGCACCGCGGTGGCCGCCCAGGGCTGCGGGAACGGGCCGAATTCCAGCATCAATCCGAACACGATCAGCGGATGGATCACGAGCTTGACCGCGATAGCGCCGGGCACTTCCCAGGGCACCCCGGCCAGCGGGCGCAATGCAACCGTCACCCCCAGCACGAACAGCGCCACTGGCGCGGCGGAGTTCTGCAGGAACAGCAGCGTGTTGTCGATCGCCGCCGGCGGGCGCACGTGAAAGGCCGCGGCGAGCGCGCCGGCGCAGGCCGACATGATCAGGGGATTCAGGACGATCTGCCGCGCCACCATGCCGAGCGTGCGCAGCAATGACTGGTGTTCGCGGTCGGTGAGCGCGATCAACAGCGGCACGACCGTAAAAAGAAAGATGGCGTCGCAGCAGAAAATCAAGGCGGTCGGCGCCGCAGCCTTCGAGCCGAGTACGGCCAACGCAAGCCCGGGGCCCATGTAGCCGATGTTGCCATAGCCGCCGGCAAGGCCCGCCAGGGTGGATTCCCGAACCGAGAGCCGGCCGATCAGCTGGCTCAAGAACATCGCGAGGAAGAAGGCGCTGGCGGTGCCGAAAGTGGTGGCAATCAGGAATGGCGGGTTGTTCAGCTCGGCGAACGGCGTCTTTGCCATAATTCCAAACAGCAGCGCCGGCAGCGAGACATAGAGCAGGAAGAAGTTCATCCACGCCAGCCCGTCCTCCGGCAGCGCCTTGGCCTTGCCGCAGGCGAACCCAATGAAAATCAAGCCGAAATAGGGTAGCGCGAGGTTCAGAATGTCGATCATCGGGGTGGATCTTTTTCATCTTGATTGCCCCGCTCGACAGCCTGGACGGACCGGCACGGCAAAGGTTAATTCGGCTGTTTGCCTCTAGCATCGGCCACAATCATGGTCTATTCGACGAGACATGATAAAAGCGCGGACCGCCAAATTTCAGATCGGACAGATCGTCCGGCACCGGATCTTTTCGTTCCGGGGCGTGGTCTTCGATATCGATCCGGTATTCAACAATACCTAGGAATGGTGGCTGTCGATCCCCGAAGAGGTCCGGCCTCACAAGGATCAACCATTCTATCACCTGCTCGCCGAGAATTCGGAATCCGAATACGTAGCCTACGTCTCCGAGCAGAACCTGTTGCCCGACGATTCGGGTGAGCCGATCCGGCATTCGCAGGTGGCCGAGATTTTTATCAAGGACAAATCGGGCGGCTACCGCCCACGCAATCCGTCACTGAATTAAGCCATTCAATCGAGGCTATCGTCATTGCGAGGAGCGCTCTTTGTCCGCCGAAGCCCGCCTTCGGGGCGAAGGCGGATGCGACGAAGCAATCCAGCTTTGTCGCTGCACCAAAGCTGGATTGCCTCGTTTCGCTCGCAATGTCGGCTTGAACGAAAAAGGCGCCCGATCCCCGGGCGCCCTTTTGTCGTCGACAGGATCGCCCTGCCCTTACTTCGCAGCCGGATTGGTCGCCGGCGCGCCGGCGGGCGGATTGCCCTCGAGCTTCTTGCGGGCCTCTTCAGCGCGCTTCTGCAGCTCTTCCTGCAGCTTCTTCTGGGTTTCCTCGAACACCTTGGGGTCGGTCGGCGGGCCGTCATAGGCCTTGGCGAATTCGGCCAGCGGCAGCGGCAGCGTGAGCGGCGCCCCGTTGGAGTTGATCGCCTGCACTACCAGGTTCTGCCCCTTCTTCATATTGGCGAGCAGTTCCGGGGTGACGTCATAATCCGACATGCAACCGTTGGCGAAGCAGATCACGTAGGGGCTTTGCATCGGGGCGTTGGCGTCGACGATCACGCGGGTTCCGTGAACCAGCTGCATGCCGAGCGGGAGCGTGACGCGCAGAATCTTCTTCGGCTCGCCTTCGGGCTCGATGATGACGGCCGCGATGACGGGCTGGCCGGACTCGATGCGGCCGTCCTTGCCGGTGAAGCAGACCTGCTTGGCGCCGGCATCCTGGCCCTTCAGGCAGAATTTGGTCCAGGGCGCGTAGATCAGCTGAACCTGCTGGTCGGCCGGCTGAGCGCTTGCGGCGGGAGCTCCGGCTGGCGGCGCGGCGGGCTGCGCCGCCGGAGCCGGTGCCTTCGGGGCGGCCTTCGGCGCGGCCTTCGGTGCCGCCTTGGGCGCGCCGGGCGCCGGCTGCTGGGCCTGCGCGCCGGAATCCAGCAACGAGGCGGACAAGGCGGTCGCCACCAACAGGGCGGCAACCCGCCCACGCGGCCACAACGGCGCGGCCAAGATACGGAAATTCATTGCAGAAAACCCTTTCTGAACGGAAGCGGCAGCCGCTGCAGGCACCGACACCTAAGCCGTTGGGCGGCTGTCTCTTTGCCAAATGAGGCGGATACGTGACAGCACCTGCCGTCTTGGTCAATTGCTCGCTTTCAATACAGCGACGGGCGAAAAGATCAATGCCGACAGGCAGCGTTGCCGCCCGCCGGGACCAAGTGTGACGGCTATGGTAAAAGCCGCCGGTGAACAATGTCGAATCAGCTCCACGCGCTGCATTGCCAATTCCCGGGTGGCCAGGCGTTCAAGCCGTGGTCTGCGCTTTCCTCGCCTTGGCCGGCGGTCTCGGGCTCGCGGCCGACGCCTGCCGGGCGGCCGAACCGCGCCATGCCATCGCCATGCACGGCGCTCCAGCCCTGCCGGCGGATTTCACCCATATGCCCTATGCCAATCCCGCGGCGCCAAAAGGCGGCCGGTTGGTGCAGGGCATTCTCGGCACCTTCGACAGCCTCAATCCGCTGATCGTCAAGGGCCTCGCCGTGCAACAGGTCAGGGGCTTCGTGGTCGAGAGCCTGATGGCGCGCGGGCATGACGAGGCCTTCACGTTGTACGGCCTGCTGGCCAGAGGCGTTGAGACCGACGACAGCAGGAGCTACGTCACCTTCCATCTTGATCCAAACGCGCGTTTCTCCGACGGCAAGCCTGTTCTCGCCGAGGACGTGCTGTTTTCGTGGGCCCTGCTGCGCGACAAGGGCCGCCCCAATCATCGCCAGTACTATTCGAAGGTGGCCAGGGCCGAGGCCTCGGACCCCCTCACCGTGCGGTTCGACCTCGCCGGCGCCAACGATCGCGAGCTGCCGCTGATCCTCGGGCTGATGCCGGTGTTGCCGAAGCATGCCGTCGATGTCGCGACGTTCGAAGAGACTTCGATGGCGGCGCCCGTTGGTTCCGGTCCCTACCGCATCACGGCGGTGAAGCCCGGCGCCAGCGTCACGCTGACCCGCGATCCCGGCTACTGGGGCCGCGACCTGCCGGTCAATCGCGGGCTGTGGAATTTCGACGAGATCAGACTGGATTTCTACCGCGAGGCCAATGGCGCGTTCGAAGCGTTTAAGCGCGGACTCTACGATTTTCGCGTCGAGACCGAACCGCTGCGCTGGCACGATGGATATGATTTCGCGGCAGCCCGCAGCGGCGAGGTGATCCGCGACACCATCAAGACCGGGATGCCGCAACCCGCCGAATTCCTGGTCTTCAACACCCGGCGTCCGGTATTTTCGGATATCCGGGTGCGCCAGGCCCTGACCCTGCTGTTCGATTTCGAATGGATCAATCGAAATTACTTTTTCGGGCTCTATGCCCGCACCGCGAGCTTTTTCGCCGGCTCCGTCCTGTCGGCCTATGGCCGCGCGGCGGACGACCGCGAGCGGGAATTGCTGAAACCATTCGCCTCGCATATGCCGCCCGATATTCTTGACGGCACTTACCGCCTTCCCGTCACCGACGGTTCCGGCCGCGATCGCGCCACGCTGCGCGGCGCGCTGAAGCTGTTGTCGGAGACCGGCTACGAGCTCGACGGCGCGGTATTGCGGCAGCGTTCCACCAAGGCCCCTTTCGCCTTCGAGATCCTGGTGACGACGCGCGATCAGGAGCGGATCGCGCTGGCCTATCAGCGCGACCTGAAGCGCGCCGGCATCGCGGCCTCGGTGCGCGCGATCGATGCCGTTCAGTTCGACCAGCGTCGTCTCTCCTTCGACTTCGACATGCTGCAGAACCGCTGGGATCAATCGCTGTCGCCGGGCAACGAGCAGTCGTTCTACTGGGGCAGCGAGGCCGCCGGAATTCAGGGTACGCGGAACTATATGGGCGCCAAGGACCCCGCCATCGACTTCCTGATCGCGGCCTTGCTGGAGGCCCGCGAGCTCACCCAGTTCGTCCCGGCGGTGCGGGCGCTGGACCGGACCCTGATGTCGGGTTTCTACGGTATTCCGCTGTTTAACGTTCAAGAACAATGGATCGCGCGCTGGAATCGGATAGAACGGCCTGACGCCACTGCCCTGACGGGATATCTGCCGGAAACTTGGTGGCAGCGGTCCGACGCCCAACCGAAGTGATCCCCGTGATCCAGACCAACACATCGCCGACGCTCGACGGATTGTTCAAGCGGATCCTGGCCCGCAAGCCGGATGCGTTGGCGTTGCTCGATCCCGTCAACAAGCAGCGCATCACCGGCCAGCCGCCGATGAACCTGACCTTCGCGGAAGCCGACCGGGCGATCACGACGCTGTCGGCGCACTTCATCGAATGCGGACTGCCGTCCAATTCCGTGATCGCGGTGCAGCTGCCCAATACCGTCGAATTCATGCTGACGGTACTGGCCGCGCATCGCGCCGGCCTGGTGGTGGCGCTGTTTCCACTGTTGTGGCGGCAGGCGGAATTGACGGTCGCGCTCAATCGCACCGGCGCGCGGGCGATCGTGAGCATGAGCCGGATCGACGGCGTCGTGCATTCCGATCTCGCCATGAATGCCGCGGCCGAAGCCTTTTCGATCCGCCATGTCTGTGGCTTCGGCGGCGACCTGCCGGAAGGCATGGCCTCGCTCGATCTGGCCCTGTCGAACGGTTCAACTACCTCGCGGTCCGTCGTGCAGGACGGCCGCAAGGCGGCGATCATTTCGTTCGACGTCACCGGCGACGGTTTTCGTCCGGTGCCGCGCACCCATCTGAATTTGATCGCGGGCGGCCTCGCATTATCGCTTGAAGGCGACGTGCCGCAGGGCTCGACGATCATGTCGGCGTTCACACCGTCGTCGTTCGCCGGCCTGACCTCGTCGCTGGTGATCTGGCTGTTGTCGGGCGGAACGCTGGCGCTGCATCATCCGTTCGACGGCGACGTGCTCGAGCAACAGATATCCGAGCACGGCTGCGATACGCTGGTCGCCCCGGCGCAACTGGCGTTGCGGCTGGCCGAGATCGAGATGGCGTCGCGTCTGCCGACCCTGCGCCATGTGATCGGACTGTGGCGCGCGCCGGAACAGGTCGGATCGTCACCGTCCTGGACGCAGCCGCAGGTGATGCTGACGGATGTCTATCTGTTCGGCGAAGCCGGCCTGTTCGCCGCCCGCCGCGGCGCGGCCGATGGCGCGCCGGCGACGGTCCGGCCGGGGCCCCACGGTGCACCGCGCGAGGTTTCGGGTTCGTCGATCGCAGGCGAGATCTTTCTCACGCCCCGGGGAACGCTGGCGCTGCGGGGACCAATGATTTCGGCGGCGCCCTACGCGCCGCCACCGCCGCCGAGCGACTCCCTGATCGCGCAGCCGCCGCGCGATTACGTCGACACCGACTATGCCGCCCGGCTCGATCGGTCGACCGGCGCGATCTGCATTACCGCGCCACCGACGGGGATCATGGCGGTCGGTGGCTACCGGTTTCTGTCCGCGGACCTGCAGGAATGGGCCCGGCGTCTGGGACAGGGCGCGCTGCTGACGGCCTTGCCGGACCGGCTGAGCGGTCACCGGCTGGCCGGACGCGCCCAGGATAATGGTCGCGCCCGCGAGGCGCTCGCCGAACTCGGGCTTAACCCGTTGATGGTGGAAGCGTTTCGCGACCGGGTCAGCCAGGCCTGATGGAAATCCGCAGGTTCCGTTGACGCGGCATTAAGGCCAGGGAACTAGGGTTCGCGCGTTCCACCTCACGCGTAATTCCGAGTCGCAGATGTCCCAGCAAGGCCCGCTCATCGTCGTCTCGACCGCCGGGCGTCCCTCATTCGCCAGCACCCTCGAAGACGCCAGGCTGTTCCCGATGATCGATGCGGGCTGGGCCGATGCTTCGCGCGCCGTCGAGCAGTTGCACCCGGCTGCAGTCCTGGTCGCGATGGCCGGAACGGCTGCGCCCGGTATCGAGGCACTGGCCCGACAGATCGCCGCGCAGCGGCCCTATCTGCCGCTGATCACGGTCGACCCCGCGACATCGCTGCCCGACAACGCCATCCCGTTTTCTCCAACCGGCGGCAGTTTCGATCGCCTGACCGCGCGGCTGCGCGCTGCCTTGCGGGTTCGGGCGCTGGATATCACCGTGATGCGCCGCATGGACGGTGAGCCGTTGGCGCGCGCCGCAGCGTCCGACTTCGATCCGACCCGCGACGCCACCGTGCTGCTGATCGGCCGCGGCGCCGCATATCCCGCGCTTTCGGTATCGCTCGGCGAGCGAATCGGGGTGGTCGGCGCGCTCTCGATCGAAGCCGCCGCCAAGCATCTCAACACCCGCGACATCGACGGCATCGTGCTCGGCGAAGGTTTCAGTCCTCGCGTGGTGGATGCCTTCCTCACGGTACTGACCGAGGATTCGCGCTTTCGTAATCTGCCCGTGGTTTTGACGTCGGATGTGCTGGCGCCGACCTATGATCTGCCGAACCTCGAAATCATCTCCGGCGAGCCCGCGCACATTGCGGCCAATGCGCTGCCGCTGATCCGCCAGCATGCCTTCGAGGCCCATCTGACCCGAACCCTCCGGTCGATCGACGCCGACGGCCTGCTCGATGTCAGGACCGGCCTGTTGACGCCATCCGCATTCAAGCGCGACTTCGCCACCGCGGTCTATCAAACGCTGTCGCGCGGCGGCGGTTTGACAGTCGCTCGCTTCGCCTTCGATCCCGCCCACCCGCGCGCGCAGCTCGACGGCGCGCGGATCATCAGCCGGCTGATGCGGCAGATGGATTTCGGCGCCGCCCAGGACGACGGCTCGGTCATCGTGGCGTTTGCCGACACCGACCTGCGCAACGGCCATCTGATTGCGCGGCGGCTTTCCAGCGTGATGCGCCACACCAGCCACGGCAAGCGCGACATCAGCGCCGAGCCTTCCGTAACCGTGGCGACCATGATGCCGAGCGATTCCGCGAAGTCGCTGCTGGCACGGCTATATGATGAAGCGCGCCGCGCGGCGTCGTGAGGTCGTAGGGTGGGCAAAGGCGCGCGCTTCGCGTCGTGCCCACCACTTCCATGCGAGAAGAAGATGGTGGGCGCGGCGCAAGTGCGCCTTTGCCCACCCTACAAAACGCCTACGCCGCCTTCTTGTTCTCGGCGAGGTTGGCTAGCTGCCGCAAGATTTCGGTGGTGCCGTAGAGGCGCTCTTCCGGCGTTTCCCATACCTGCAGGAACACCACTTTCATGTCCGGCCGTACCTTGGCGGCGTTGCCGTGCTGGCGGATGAAGTAGACGAGGCGGTCCGGCTGCGCGAACTTGTTGTCGCGGAAGGTGATGACCGCACCCTTCGGCCCGGCATCGACCTTCTCGACATTCGCGCGTCGGCAATAGCCCTTGATCGCGGCGATCTTGAAGAGGTAGCGCACCTCGTCCGGCAACACGCCGAAACGGTCGCGCAGCTCGGCGGCGAAATTGTCGATCTCGTCGTCGGTGTCGAGATCGGCCAGCCGCCGGTACAGCGACAGCCGTACCGCGAGGTCGTTGACGTATTCCTCGGGGATCAGCACCGGCATGCCGATGGTGATCTGCGGCGACCAGCGGTCCGCCGCGGGCTCGACCACGCCGGCCTTGAGGTTGAGGATCGCCTCCTCCAGCATCGACTGGTACAGCTCGAAGCCGACTTCCTTGATGTGGCCGGACTGCTCCTCGCCGAGCAGATTGCCGGCGCCGCGAATGTCCAGATCGTGCGAGGCCAGCTGGAAGCCGGCGCCGAGCGTCTCCAGCGATTGCAACACTTTCAGGCGGCGCTCCGCCTGCGCGGTGATCTTGGCCTGCGCCGGCAGCGTGAACAGCGCATAGGCGCGCAGCTTGGAGCGCCCCACCCGGCCGCGCAACTGATACAGCTGCGCCAGCCCGAACATGTCGGCGCGATGCACGATCAGGGTGTTGGCGGTCGGGATGTCCAGGCCGGACTCGATGATCGTGGTCGACAGCAGGATATCGTATTTGCCGTCATAGAACGCCGACATGATGTCCTCAATCACCGTCGGCGGCATCTGGCCATGGGCGACCGCGACCTTCATCTCCGGCACGTTCTTGTCGAGGAAATCCTTGACGCCCGCGAGGTCCTCGATCCGCGGCACCACATAGAACGCCTGTCCGCCGCGGTAGCGCTCGCGCAGCAGCGCTTCGCGGATCATCAGCGGATCGTGCGGCGCCACGAAGGTGCGGACCGCGAGACGGTCGACCGGCGGCGAGGCAATGATCGAGAGATCCCGCACCCCGGTCAGCGCCAATTGCAGCGTGCGTGGAATCGGCGTGGCGCTCAGCGTCAGCACGTGAACCTGGGCCCGCAGCTGCTTCAGCTTCTCCTTGTGGGTGACGCCGAAGTGCTGCTCCTCGTCGACGATGACGAGGCCGAGATCCCGGAACTTGATCGCCTTCCCGAGCAGCGCATGGGTGCCGATCACGATATCGACCCCGCCTTCCGCGATGCCTTTCTTGACCTGCGTCAGTTCCTTGGTGGGGACCAGCCGCGAGGCCTGCGCGACATTGACCGGGAAACCACGAAATCGCTCGGTGAAATTCCTGCTGTGCTGCCGCGCCAGCAGCGTGGTCGGCACCACCACGGCGACCTGCTTGCCCTCGAGCGCGACCGCGAACGCCGCGCGCAGCGCCACCTCGGTCTTGCCGAAGCCGACATCGCCACAGATCAGCCGGTCCATCGGCCGGCCGGTTTCGAGATCTTTCAGCGTTGCATTGATGGCGCCGAGCTGGTCTTCGGTTTCCTCGTAGGGGAAGCGCGCGCAGAATTCGTCATAGAGATGCGGCTGTACCGGCATCTTCGGTGCTTCGTGCAAATGTCGCTGGGCGGCAATCTTGATCAGCTCACCGGCGATCTCGCGGATGCGGTTCTTGAGTTTTGCCTTACGCGCCTGCCAGCCGCTGCCGCCGAGCCGATCGAGCTCGACATTGGCGTGGTCGGAGCCATAGCGCGACAGCAGTTCGATATTCTCGACCGGGAGAAAAAGTTTGGTGTCGGCGGCGTAGTGCAGTTCGAGACAATCATGCGGCGCGCCACCGACCTCCAGCGTCTGCAACCCGATGAAGCGGCCGATACCGTGCTCGACATGCACCACGAGATCGCCGGTGCTGAGGCTGGTGACCTCGGAGATGAAATTGTCCAGCTTGCGGCTGGCCTTGCGCGGCCGCACCAGGCGGTCGCCCAAAATGTCCTGCTCGCTGATGACGGCGACATGCTCGGTCTCGAAACCGGACTCCATGCCGACCACCGCCAGCATGGCCTCATTGCGCGGCGTCGCCTGCACCGTGCGCCAGGAATTGACGCTGGTGAGCTGGCCGAGCTTGTGGTCTTTCAGCATGCTGCCCATGCGGTCGCGCGAGCCTTCGCTCCACAGCGCGATCACCACCTTCTTGCGCTGGGCGTGCAGGGCCTGCACATGCGCGACCACGGCCTCGAATACGTTGACGGAGGTATCGGCGCGCTCCGGCGCGAAATTGCGGCCCTGCCGGGCGCCGGCATCGACCGTGCCGGCGCTGCCGCCGGGAACGGCGAACGGCGACAGCCGCGCCAGCGCCGCTTCATCCAGCCGCCTGCCCCACTCGTCTTCGGTAAGATACAGCCGGTCCGGTGGCAGCGGCTTGTAGACCGCGCCGCCGCCGGGATGCTCCAGCGCCTCGCGCCGCGCGTCGTAGTAGTCCGCGATCTGCTTGAAGCGCTCGCGCGCGGCGTCCTCGCTCTGCGGCTCGATCGCGACCGGGGCGCCGTCGAGATAATCGAACAGCGTGTCCATCCGGTCCTGGAACAGCGGCAGCCAGTGCTCCATGCCGGGATGACGGCGGCCCTCGCTGACGGCTTCATACAGCAGATCGTCACGACCGGGCGCGCCGAACGCTGCGACATAGCCCATCCGGAAGCGCCGGATGGTCTCGGTGACCAGTTGAAATTCCGAGATCGGCACCAGATCGAGCGAGCGCATCGGCAACAGCGTGCGCTGGGTCTCCGCATCGAAACTGCGGATCGATTCCAGGCTGTCGCCGAAGAAATCGAACCGCACCGGCTGGTCGAGCCCGGCCGGAAACAGGTCCAAAATACCGCCGCGCACGGCATATTCGCCGGGTTCGCGCACCGTGGAGGAACGGTTGTAGCCGTTGTGCTCCAGCCACGAGATGATGGAAGCCATCGGCACGACGTGGCCCGGCGCGACCGAGAGCGCCTGCGCCGCGACGGTTTCGCGCGCCGGCACCCGCTGCACGATGGCGTTGACCGTGGTCAGGACGATCAGCGGCTTGTCGCTGCCCACGAGGCGCGACAATCTTGCGAGTGTGGTCAGTCGTTGCGCCAGAATGCCGCCATGCGGCGACACCCGGTCATAGGGCTGGCAGTCCCACGCCGGGAACTGCATCACCGGCAGATCGGGCGCGAAGAATTCCAGCGCGCGGGCCAATTGCTGCATGCGCGGACCGTCGCGGCAGACCACGGCGAGACTGACCGCCGGCGGGTTCGGCCGCGCCGCCACCGCGCGCGCGAGGTCGGAGACCACGAGGCCTTCGGCGCCCTCGGCGACATTGGCAAAGGTCAGTGCCCGGCCGGGTGCCAGCAATTGCGCCGGCGATTGTGTCGGCGGCTTCATGCGTCGTGATCCACCGCGCCACGCGCCTTGATGCGGTCGAACAGCGTGCTGGCATATTCCGGCGGAAGCCGCTTGTCGCCGGTCAGCGCCGCGTAGAGATCGGGGTCGGGCAACTCAATCAGATGTTCGAGTTGCGCCAGTTCATCGTCGCCGAGGGTCGCGATCTCGGCATCGGCAAAGCGCCCGAGAATGAGGTCCATCTCCCGGGTGCCGCGATGCCAGCAGCGAAACAACAGCCGCTTGCGACGGTCATCCAGGCCGTCGCTCGATCGTGTCGATCCCGTCATTGATGATTCCCATCCGAACGCCAAAAGCCCGGACGTGCCGGGCGGGGTTGATATAGCCATGGGAA
>JAUXWB010000093.1 GCA_030684475.1 Reyranella sp.
GGCCACGGTGTACCTCGCCGCGGTCGGGATCGTGCTCTCCATAGTGATCGCCGTGCCGCTCGGCACGCTGGCGGCCGTGCGGCGCAACTCGGCGGTGGACTACGCCGCGCAGGTAACCTCGCTCGCCGGCATTTCGATCCCCGAGTTCTGGTTCGCGATCCTCTGCGTGCTGCTGTTCTCGCTCTACCTCGGCTGGCTGCCCTCGTCGGGCTACGTCAGCCCGTTGGAGGACTTCTGGGGCAGTCTGCAGTTCCTCATCCTGCCGGCGGCCGCCATCGGCTTCCGGCAGGCCGCCTTTACGACCCGCCTCACGCGCTCCTCCATGCTCGACGAGTTGAGCAAGGAGTATGTCGACACGGCGCGCGCGATGGGCCTCCCCGAACGCCGCGTCATCTTCCGCTACACGCTGCGCAACGCCATGATCCCGACCATCACCATCAGCGGCCTGCAGTTCGCGAACCTGCTCGGCGGCACGGTGGTGCTGGAATCGATCTTCGCCTGGCCGGGCATCGGCCGCGCGATCTTCGAGGCGATCCTGCAGCGCGATTATCCGCTGATTCAGGCCGGCGTACTCGTGCTCGGCGTGATCGTGGTGGTCATGAACCTGCTGGTCGACCTCACCTACCGGCTCCTCAATCCGCGCGTCAAACTGGCTTAGGTGCAGGGCATGTCCGAACTGGAAGCAGACAAGCTGGTCGACATCGCCATCACGCGCCATGCGCCGTCCACGCCGCGATGGACAACTCGCATGGCGGTCACGCTCTCGAATGCCTGGTACGAACTGCGCAAGAGCCGCACAGCGTCGATCGGCGCGGTCATGCTGGTGCTGCTGTTCGGCGCCTGCATCGGCACGCCGTGGCTCGCGACCCACGATCCGATCAAGCAGGACTACCGCGCCCGCCTCGCGCCGCCCTCGGAAAAGCATCTGCTGGGCACCGACCGGCTCGGCCGAGACATCTATTCCCGCCTGCTCTACGGCGGACGCCGTCTGGTGACGATCGCGGTCGTGGCTGTTGCTGTCGGCCTGCTGCTCGGCATCCCGTTCGGCGTGCTGGCGGGCTACTGGGGCGGGCTCTCCGACACGATCGGCATGCGCATCGTCGACGGGCTGCTCGCTTTCCCCGGCCTGCTGCTCTACCTGCTGTTCGTCACCCTGGCACAGGCCTACAAGTTCGAAGGCGTGATGGTCGACTTGGTGCTGGTGGCGGCGCTCGGGATCGCCTTCATGCCGGAGGTGGCGCGACTCTCGCGCGGCTCGGTGTTGGCCGAGAAACAGAAGGAATATGTCGAAGCGTCGCGCGCGGTGGGCGATTCCTCGGTCAACATAGCATTGAGCGAGGTCCTGCCCAATATCGTCTCGCCGCTGATCGTCACCGCCACGGTGCGACTGGGCCTCGTCATCCTGATCGTGGCAGCGCTGTCGTTCCTCGGGCTCGGCACGCCGCCACCGACGCCCGACTGGGGTTCCGACCTCAGTGCCGCGCGCGACTACATGGAGACCCATCCGCTGATCGCGGCCTTCCCGGGCCTCGCCATCTGCTACACGGTGCTCGCCTTCAATCTGTTCGGCGACGGCCTGCGCGACATCCTCGACCCGCGGCTGGCCGAGCGCTGAGCGTCACAAATTGTAGCAGGCGACCTGGCGGCCGCTGCCGACGTCGACCAGCGGCGGCTCGACCTCGGCGCACACCGGCAGCTCGCGCGGACAGCGGCCGCACAGCCGGCAGCCAGGCGGCGGATCGATCGGCGTCGACACCTCGCCCTTGAGCGTGAGTCGGGGCGGCGGCTTGGCCGGGTCAGCCTCGGGCACCGCCGCCAGCAGGGCCTTGGTGTAGGGATGCAGCGGTTCCTCGAAGATCGCCGCAGCCGGCCCCGTTTCGACGATCTTGCCGACATACATCACCGCGACGCGGTCGCTGATGTGGCGGATGACGCTGAGATCGTGGGCGATGAAGAGGTAGGTCAGGCCGAACTGCTCCTGCAGGTCGCGGAACAGGTTGAGGATCTGCGCCTGGATCGAGACGTCGAGCGCGGAGACCGGTTCGTCGCCGATTACCAGCTCGGGATCGACCGAGAGCGCGCGGGCGATGGCGATGCGCTGGCGCTGACCGCCCGAGAATTCGTGCGGATAGCGATCGATGTGTTCGATATTGAGCCCGACGCGGTGCAGCAGGTCGAGCACGCGCTCACGCTTCTCCGTCCAGCTGCGCGCCAAGCCGTGGATCTCCATTGGCCGGCTCAGAATCTGCATGATCGTCTTGCGCGGATTGAGCGAACTGTAGGGGTCCTGGAAGACGAGCTGGATCACCTTGCGGGCGCTCTTCAGGCGGTTGGCGGAGAAGGCAAGCAGGTTCTCGCCCTTCAGCTTCACCTCGCCGCCAGTCGGCTCGATCAGCCGGGTCACGAGACGCGCCGTGGTCGACTTGCCGCAACCCGACTCGCCTACCAGCCCGAGCGTTTCGCCGCGGTGGATGTGGAAGTCGATGCCGTCGACCGCCTTGAGCGTCTGCGCCTTCTCGCCGGCCAGCTTCGAGTAGATGTCTCCGTGCAGAACGAAGTGCTTGGTGAGGCCCTTGACCTCGAGCAACGTTTCGGCGGCGGTCATGCGGTCATCCCCGGTCGTGCAGGTGGCAGGCGGCCAGGTGGCCGGGCGCGATCTCCTTGAGCCGAGGCACCTCGCGGCGACACACATCCATGGCGTGAGCGCAGCGCGGGTGGAACTTGCAGCCCTGCGGCGGGCTCATCATGTTGCACACCGAACCCTTGATCGGCGTCAGGTACTTGGACTGCGTGTCGAGCCGCGGAATGGAATTAAGCAGGCCCACCGTGTAGGGATGCTGCGGGTTGGCAAAGATTTCGCGCTTCTCGCCCAGCTCGACCAGGTGCGAGGCGTACATCACGCCGATCTTGTCGCAGGAGTGGGCGACGACGCCGAGATTGTGGGTGATGAACAGCAACGACATGCCGAGCTTGTCGATCATGCTGGTGATCAGCTCGAGGATGGTGGCCTGGATCGTCACGTCGAGCGCGGTGGTCGGCTCGTCGGCGATGAGGAAACCCGGATTGCAGCTGAGCGCCATCGCCAGCATCACGCGCTGGCGCATGCCGCCCGAGAACTCGTGGACGTAGCTGTCGAGCCGCTTCTGCGGCGATGGAATGCCGACCAGGGCCAGCAGTTCGACGACCCGCTCGCGCGCTTGCTTCTTCGACAGCCTGAGGTTCGTGCGCAGCGCGTCGGAGATCTGCTCACATACGGTGAACACCGGGTTGAGCGCGCTCATCGGCTCCTGGAACACCATCGCGATGTGGCGACCGCGCAAGGCGCGCATCTCGGCGTCGCTCTTGTCGAGGACGTTGTCGCCGCCGAACAGGATGCGGCCGCGCTGGATCTCGCCGGGCGGATCGGGGATCAGTCGCATGATCGCCCGCGCCGTCACCGACTTGCCCGAGCCCGATTCGCCGACCAGACCGAAGGTCTCGCCGCGGGCGATGGCAAAGGACACGCCGTCAACCGCCGTGAGATCTCCCCGCTTCAAGCGGAAACGCACAGTCAGATTGTCCAGCTCGAGGACTGTCTCGGGCATTATGCGTCACTCTCATCGCGGTTTGTTGTCCGGCACGCCCCCTTGGGGGGACGGACCGATTGATTGGTTACGCGCGGATGATCGGTTACTCTTCTTCCCTGTTGTCTTCGAGCCTAGGTTAGGCCGGCTGGCGAGGCAACCTGTCATAGGGCGCGGTTTTGGCGCGGCGGGACGACCCTTGCGACCCCACGGGGGCGCAGCTATAACCGCGCCTCCCGAGCGGGCCGGAGTCCGTAAATCCTGACGGAGCGTAGCTCAGCCTGGTAGAGCACTAGCTTCGGGAGCTAGGGGCCGGAGGTTCGAATCCTCTCGCTCCGACCAATCGGGAAAGAGACGGCGCGCAGCGATGCGCGCCGTTTTTCGTGGCCCGCGCTACATGCAATAGGC
>JAUXWB010000098.1 GCA_030684475.1 Reyranella sp.
CGCCAGGGGGGCCGAGAAGGATGATGTTCATCGGCCCTTCCCGCGCAGCCGGGCCTTCTTGATGAGACCCTCATACTGGTGGGCGAGCAGGTGCGACTGAATCTGTGTCACGGTGTCGAGCGTAACGGAAACCACGATGAGCAGACTGGTACCGCCGAAGTAGAACGGCACACCGCCGCGGGCGATCAGGAGTTCCGGCAGAATGCAGACCGCCGAGAGATAGAGAGCGCCGACCGTCGTCAGGCGGTTGAGGATGTATTCCAGGTACTCGGCCGTGTTCTTGCCCGGCCGGATGCCCGGCACGAAGCCGCCGTTCTTCTTGAGATTGTCGGCGGTGTCGACCGGATTGAAGACGACGGTGGTGTAGAAGAAGCAGAAGAAGACGATCAGGCCGATGTAAGACAGCAGATAGAGCGGCTGGCCATGGCCGAGCCAGGTGGCGATCCACTGTACCCAGCCTGCCTCGCCGGTGTTGCCCTGAAATGAGGCGATGGTCGCCGGGAAGAGCAGCAGCGACGACGCAAAGATCGGCGGAATGACTCCTGAAGTGTTGATCTTGAGCGGCAGATGGGAGGCCTCACCGCCGTACATGCGGTTGCCGACCTGGCGCTTGGGATACTGGACGATGATGCGTCTCTGCGCCGTTTCCACGAACACAACGACGCCCACCACCGCCACGACGCCGACGATGAGCGCGATGATGAACAACGCCGAGAGCGCGCCGGTGCGGCCGAGTTCGAGGGTCTGGATCAGGGCGCCAGGAAGGGCCGCGACGATGCCGGCGAAGATGATCAAAGAAATACCGTTGCCGACGCCGCGGGCGGTGATCTGCTCGCCCAGCCACATCAGGAAGAGCGTTCCGCCGACCAGGGTGACCACGGTCACGAAGCGGAAGAACACGCCCGGGTCGATCACGACCGGCCCCGCCGTGGCGACCTGGCTTTCCAGACCGGCGGAGATGGCATAGGCCTGAAAAGCCGCCAGGACCACCGTACCATAGCGCGTGTACTGGTTGATCTTCTTGCGGCCCGCCTCGCCTTCCTTCTTCAGCGCCTCGAGCGTCGGCACGACCGTCGTCAGGATCTGCATGATGATGGAGGCCGAGATGTAGGGCATGATCGAGAGTGCCAGTATCGACATGCGCCCGATCGAGCCGCCGGAGAACACGTCGAGAAGGCCGGCGATGCCGCCGGCATTCTGGGCGAAGATCTCGGCCAGAGCCGCGGGATCGACGCCGGGCACCGGAATGTAGGCGCCGAAGCGGAAGACGACGAGCGCACCCAGGGTAAACCACAGGCGCTTCTTCAGCTCGGTCGCCTTACCGATCGCGCCCCAGTTCAGGTTGGATGCAAGTTGCTCGGCGGCGGATGCCATGGAACCTCACGC
>JAUXWB010000101.1 GCA_030684475.1 Reyranella sp.
CGCCAGGGCAAGTGGCACGACGGCATCGAACAGAGGGTGGTGCTCGAGGGCAAGCGGCTGGGCATTCTCGGCCTCGGCCAGCTGGGCAGCCGCGCGGCTCACTATGGCAAGGCCTTCGGCATGGACGTCGTGGCCTGGAGCCAGAACCTCACGCCCGAGAAGGCCGAGGCCGGCGGCGCCAAGTACGTCAGCAAGGACGAGCTGCTGGCGACATCGGACTTCGTATCGATCCATCTGGCTCTTTCGGATCGCACGCGCGGCCTGATCGGCGCGGCCGACCTCGCCAAGATGAAGAAGACCGCGATCCTGGTGAACACCTCGCGCGGGCCGATCGTCGATGAAGCTGCCCTGATTGCGGCGCTTAAGAACCGCACCATCATGCACGCAGGCCTCGACGTCTACGACAAGGAGCCGATGTCGGCCGACCATCCCTTCACCAAGCTCGACAATATCACGCTCATTCCTCACCTGGGTTACGTCGTCGAGGAGAGCTACCGGTACTTCTACGACGGCACGATCAAGGACATAGAGGCCTGGCTGGACGGCAAGCCGATCAACCTCCTCAATCCCGAGGCGCTGAACGAAAAGCCGGCGTGATGTCGATTCAGGACCGGCTCGAACGTCGATGAGGTGACGGGCAAGACCGTCATCACCCAAGGAGATCGACATGGCTCGGTACATGCTGCTGCTGCATCAGGCCCCCGGCAACACCGCCGACCTGCCGCGCGAGAAGATGATGGAGGTGATCCGGCGCTATTCTGCCTGGGCCGACATGCTGCGCCAGAAGGGCAAGCTCGTCGGTGGCGAGAAGCTGGCGGCCGGCGGGGTGCGTCACGTCCGGACGAAGGATGGCAAGCCCATCTCCAGCGACGGCCCCTATGCCGAGGCCAAGGACGTGATCGGCGGCTACTTCCTGATCGAGGTCACGGACAGCGCGGAGGCCGAGGCAATCGCGCGCGACTGTCCGCACCTTTGGCATGCCGCCAACTGGGTTGAGATCCGCCTAATCGATCAGATGTCGGTCGATCAGGCAAAGGCGGCTGGCTGAACCCGCCTGTCCGCGACCTCGTCGCCACACTGGCGCGCGATTCGACCCACCGCCTCGTCGCCGCTCTGGCGAGGCGGCTGGGTGCGGGCCGTATCGCAGTTGCCGAGGACGCCGTGCAGCATGCGTTGCTGCAAGCGCTGTCGTCCTGGCCGTTCAAGGGAGCACCAGCCAGGCCCGAGGCCTGGCTCGCGGTCGCGGCGAAGAATCGTGCGCTCGATCTGCTGCGCTATGAGCAGCGCGGCCTTCTCCTGGCCGAGGAGTTGATGCCGCTTGCCCCTAGCAAAGGACAAGGTGAGGGCCGCTTCGACCGTGAGCTGAACGACGATGAGCTGGCACTGCTGTTCGCGGTGTGTCACCCGGTCCTGTCGCCCGACCTGCGCGTGACCTTTGCGCTAAAGACCGTGTGCGGTCTCACCGTGGCGCAGATCGCGTCGGGCCTCTTGGCCGAGCCGACGACGATCGCGCAACGGCTGGTGCGGGCGCGTCGTCAGCTCGAGGCGGCCGACGTGCCGATCGAACCGCCGCCGCCCTATGCCCTACCGCAACGCGCCGAGTCGGTCCGCACTGCGCTTTATCTCATGTTCAGCGAGGGCTATTCGGCGTCCTCGGGCGAGGTCTTGGTGCAGCCCGAGCTTTGCATCGAAGCGGTTCGCCTCGCGCGGGCACTGGCCGTGCATCCCATGACCCGAGGCCCGGCAAGCGATGCGCTCGCCGCCCTGCTGGCGCTCACGGCGACGCGCCTGGCGACACGCGTCGATCCCGAGGGCACGGCCCAACTGCTGGAAGATCAGCCACGCGAGCGGTGGGACGCCGGCCTGATCGCGCTCGGCCTCGATCATCTTCAGAGATCCGCCGCCGGCGAGGAACTGACCATCTGGCACCTGCGGGCCGAGATCGCCTCGCTTCATGCCGTCGCTCGAAGCACCATGGAGACGGATTGGCCGCGGATCGCCGCGATCTACGACCAGATCGTTGCGATCGACGGCTCGCCGATGGCGGCGCTCGCCCGGGCCGTCGCGATCGGCCACGCCCGGGGCGCGATGGCCGGGCTCGATGCCGTGAATGCCTGCCTGCCCCTGCTCGTCGCCAGCCCCTACGGTCACGCCGCCGCCGCGGCCTTCCTGATCGACCTGCAGCGCGAGGACGAGGCGCGGACGCATCTCGAACGTGCCCTTGCCTTCGCCCACACCACGCCGGAGCGTCGCCTCATGGAGCGCCGCCTGTCGGCGCTCTCAGCCGGACCGCAATCAGCCAGAGCGCGCCTGCCAGGATGATCGCGGCGGCCGCCCATTCCGCCGTCGACAAGCCGGGTGGAGAGAGCCAACCCAGGCGCGCCGCGGCGGCTTCGAGGGCGATGGCGAAAAACGGCATGGCGGTGAGCGCGATCAGGTAGGTCTGCACGCCCGTGGTGTTGATCGTCCAGAAGCCGAGCCAGGTCCCGGGAGCCCGGAACAACAGCCCGGCCAGCGCCGCATAAAGCCACAGGTCGATGCGTCCGAAAGCGTCGCCGGCGCCGGCCCAGGGCGAGGCCATGAGCCCGACCGCCCCGGCCAACGACCAGACAAGAATGAAGGCGAGCGACGCCGCTACCAGGATTTCGCCGGTGAAACGGCTGCGTGCTGCCAGGTCGGTCACGCGGTTGCGTGGGTGGTAGGCAATCATCCAGGACGCCGCGACCGCCGTCGCTTCGGACAGGATCAGCCAGAGCATGCCGCGCCAGGCGGTGTCCGACGCGAGTGCTGCGGCAAATGCCGCGATCCCGACGGCCAGGAGCGCCAGACCCGGCCAGTCACGCCGCGTTGGCGCCTTGCGCGTCAGGGCCCAGCCCGAGGCGGCACCGATCAGCACGCTCATGGTCGCGAGCAGCGTGCTCTGCGTGACCGCCAGCCAGACGATGGCGGCGGCGGTGCAGCCGTTGATGACGACGCGCATGAAGGCGTAGCCGATCGTCCATGGTGCCAGCAGATCGCGCCAATTGCCCGGCGTTCGCCGACCAGCCCACAGCATCGCAAGGCCGGCGCTCAACAACTGCACCAGTGTATAGGCCCAGGCATCGAGGTGGGCACCGCTTACAACATGGCGGGTAAGGAGCAGATAGACGGACCACAGGAGCGAATTGCCCAGCGCGATCGCCAGGACGTGTCCGTTCATCTCCGGCTCAGGTGCGGAAACGCAGCAACAGGTGATTGACGCCGTTCAGCTTGACGTAGAGGTCCTCGAACTGCGTGTAGAAGTCTTCCCACTGTGGCAGCCCGCCCTGGGCGCCGAGCGATGTGTAGATCTCAGCGACGGTCTTGCGGCCGTCGATCTGGGCGATGATGCGAGGCGCGAGCGCCGGCAGCTGGGCACGCCAGGGGAAGCCGTCGAGATTGGCGACCAGGGGCGCGCCGGGTTGCAGGCCGGCCGCCAGCTTCTGGGCATCCATGTCGCGCAGCACCGGAATGGCCGAGGTATCCTCGGGCCGGGCCACCGTGTCGAAGCCGGCACGCGTGGCATAGAAGACGTGCGTGCGCAGGTTGCCGGCCAGCCTCTCGGCGAACGCC
>JAUXWB010000105.1 GCA_030684475.1 Reyranella sp.
GGCCAGGCGCATCACCGACTTGCTGCCCTGGAACTGCAAACTGCCGCAACAGCAGCCGCAACGAGCAGCCGCCTAAACCCACGGTCAGATCCGGCTTACGCCATCAACTGCCGATTCCGCGGCCTCCGCCGGACGCGTACGGATCACAATACCCGCGAAGGCTACTTTGCGGACCGTTCCCTGTCGGCTGGTCATCCTCGTTTCTCCTACGAGCCAGACCGATAAATGATACCGACGAGTGATTATGACGGTGCCGCAGTCCTCTAACGTGTCGTGTACAAATCAATATTCGGTGTAAGCTATTGGCGTTGCGCCATTGCTCTTTGATATGTGTCAAAGGCACATCATCCCGAACGCTGCAAACTGATTGTTAGTTTGGTTGCAAAACATTGCTATCCAAAATTGGAGAGTGAGCCGATCGTTGGCGGCCGATCATGTTTGACTTTGTGCCACTTCTTCTCCGATCACTGCTGACCTCGATTGTCGGCATGATGGTTGTTGTCGGTGCCGCGCATGCACATAGCAGTCGATATGCAGGAAATGGTCAGCTTGCCGAACACGTTGCTACCGGGTCGTTTGCTGAGACGCGATCATCCTTGCTGAAGGCGTGCGTTGAACATGCCACCGGCAGTTCTGGTGTGGTCCTTCTGATATCCCAGCTGACAGCCATCACCGAATCCGACGCTAGTGAAAACGGGGACTTCGACTCCGTTTTCGACAGCGGATGCTGTGCCGTGGCCTGTCACGCGGCTGTCATGGATCTAAGCTTGATCTCCTGCGTGGCCTTCCGCCCGACAAGTTTTGAACCGTTGATGAGTTCAACCGCCCTACATGGCAGAGCCATTGGGCCAGGCGATCGTCCTCCCCGTCTTGCCTGACGTGGCCCACGCTTCGAGCGCCGGATTTTCAGCCTGGACTGCTGCATACGTAGTTGCAGTCCGGCGGTAGGCGCACGAAGCGTTTCGGGACCACCCAGCGTGGTGGCTGCTCGTTGAGCCGCTGCGCGCACGTCGCCGGATCCATGCTTTTTTGAGCGGGTCGTGCAACGGAGGTGAGCCAGATGCTCCGAATTTCGATTGCGATAGTGATGCTTGCGGTACTCCGGGGACAGGCAATGGCGGATGATGCCTGCATCGCGGACTTGAACAAGCTTGTGCGCGACTGGACGTCCATCGCGGTGCCCGGGACAGCCACGACGGGCCCTGATCAATCATCCTCGCCCGAGCATGACCACGATGCGCGCGAGGTTTGGTACATGAGAAGCCAGATTCGCCTCGCACTTCGACTGTGCAACGAAGGCAAGACACACGAAGCCATGCTGCGAATGGATGTCGTGAGAGCGTGGCTGAAGCTTCCGGAGGTGCAGCATCCCTCGGACCATCAACGTTCGTACGAAGAAACTCGGCCGTGACTCAGCAACGAGGAAGCCACGTGGTGACACCTACAACGAGCATGTCGGGAAGACTGCATAGCCCTCCGTACGTCGGGGCCAGTTCCGGCGCTTCGCGTGGATCTGTGCCTCAGTGGCACAGCCGGCCATTGGATGAGTTGCTTGACGAACTCGCCACCGATCCCGGGCAAGGATTGTCGCCCGTGGAAGCGGCCAATCGGCTAAGCCGCTACGGTCCGAACGAGTTGCATCAGGAGGCAGGTGTCCGGCCGATTGCCATCTTAGTCGCTCAGTTTCGCAGTCTGGTCATCTGGATCTTGATCGGGGCAGCGGCGTTATCGATCGGCCTGGGCGAGATTGTGGACGGGCTCGCTATCGCCGTCATCGTCCTCCTGAACGCGCTATTTGGATTCTATCAAGAGTTTCGGGCAGAGCGCGCCGCTGCGGCGTTGGCCCATCTTGTAGCGCCGCGGGCCCGTGTCGTGCGCGATGGCGGTTCTCTTATGATCCCGGCGGCGGAAGTCGTGCCCGGAGACATCCTCCTGCACGAAGCCGGTGACCTTGTCGCTGCGGATGCGCGCCTGATCCAAGCTGAACAATTGCGCACTGAGGAAGCGCCATTGACCGGCGAGTCTCAGTCCGTCGAGAAGACAATCGCCCTTTGCGCGACTGGGACTCCGCTTGGGGACCGGCGCAACATGGTTTTTCTTGCAACGACGGTTGCCGCAGGCACGGGCCGCAGTGTCGTCGTCGCGACCGGCATGGCGACCGAAGTCGGCCACATCGCCGGGCTATTGGAAAGCGCCACCGCGGGCGAAACGCCGTTGCGCCGAAGGTTGGACCTTGTCGGGCGGTGGCTGCTTTGGGCTTCTCTCGCCATCGTCGTGCTTGTCTTTGTGCTTGGCCTGGTCCGATCTATGCCGCTCTTCGGATTGTTCCTGGCGTCGGTCAGCCTGGCCGTCGCCGCGATTCCCGAAGGTCTGCCGGCGGTTGTGACCGGCGCGCTCGCGCTGGGCACCCAGCGCATGGCGCGTCGCAACGCGTTGGTGAAGAATCTGCCTTCCGTGGAAACACTGGGCAGTGCACAGGTCATCTGCACTGACAAGACGGGTACGCTGACCGTGGGCGAAATGACCGCACGCAAGATGGTCACTGGCGCCGACGCCTACACGGTCACCGGCGAAGGCTACGCTGTAACGGGTGCCTTCTTTTCCGGTGGGCGGGAAGTCCCTGCGGGCAGCGACGCGCTGCTCGGCAGACTTCTGCGGGTGGCTGTCGCGTGCAATGACGCTGAACTAACCAGCCAAGCCGGGCGCTCTGGCATCGTCGGCGACTCGACGGAAGGTTCGCTCCTTGTCGCAGCTGCCAAGCACGGCCTGAGGCGCGAGGCGCTAGAGGCGGAACGCCCGAGGATCGGCGGGGTGCCCTTCGACTCCGAACGAAAGCGAATGACGGTGGTTCGGGCTGAGGTCAATCAGGCTGTTGCCTTTGCGAAGGGCGCGCCCGAAGTGATCCTCGCGCGATGCTCCCACATTGCAACGGAGCATGGGACGGAGCCGCTGGTCGAAAGTGAGCGGAAACGAATGTCTTTGGTCGGCGCAGCCATGGCTAATGACGCCTTGCGTGTGATGGCGTTCGCTGAGCGACCCCTTGGCCCTATGGCTGAATACAATGCGAAGCCGACCGGTGCCGATGAAATCGAAAGTGGAATGACCTTCGTTGGCCTAATTGGCCTGCAGGATCCACCGCGGGCGGAAGCGCGCGAAGCGGTCGCCAAGTGCCGACGAGCCGGAATCAAGATCGTAATGATCACCGGCGACCACCCAGACACGGCGCGGGCAATCGCGCGTGAACTCGGCATTCTGGATCGAGGCGACGAGGCCCTCACCGGCGCCGAGCTGGCACACCTCGACGATGCCAATCTGACCGAGCGCATACCACGGACCGCCGTCTTCGCGCGAGTGACGGCCGCCGACAAGCTGAGGATCGTGCGCGCGTGGAAGCGGCGCAACGCCGTGGTTGCCATGACTGGCGACGGGGTGAACGACGCACCGGCCTTGAAGGAGGCATCGATCGGCATTGCGATGGGCATCACCGGTACGGAAGTCACCAAGCAGTCCGCCGACATCATCATCACCGACGACAACTTCGCGTCGATCGTCGCTGCAGTGGAGGAAGGACGCGGCATATACGACAACATCGGCAAGACGCTGGGCTACCTGCTGGCCGGCAATACCGCCGAACTCACCGTGATGCTACTGGCCACTCTTGTGGGGTGGCCCTTGCCGCTTCTCCCGATCCATCTGCTGTGGATCAATATCGTCACCGACGGGCTGCCGGCTCTGGCGCTTGCCACCGACCCAGTCGACCGGGATGTGCTGTCGCGCCCGCCGCGGCCCCCAGAGGCCCAGCTCATCGATGGTGAGTTGCTCAAGACGACGGCCATGATCGGCAGTGTTACCGCGCTCGTTACGCTGGGTGCTTTTGCCTTCGAACTCTACAGCGGAAGCCCCGACTCGGCACAGAACGCCGCCTTCACAGTCCTCGTGTTCAGCGAGCTGTTCAGATCGCTTGGAGCGCGCAGCGACACCAAACCGATCTGGCAGCTGGGGTTGTTCACCAATCTCCGGTTATTCGTGGTCGTGCTGTTGACCTTCACCGTGCAGCTTGTAATTCACTATGTTCCGGCCTTGCAGGCGGTATTTGGAATCGGGCCGATCAGCATCAGCCAGTGCCTTGCCTGGATGGCGTTGGGCACGATCCCGCTTGCTTTCGTCGAGGCGAGGAAGCTGCTGCGCAATGCAAGCGATGCCGCCACACATGGCCCGCAGGCGGAAGGGCCGTCATGACCCAGAAATCCATCCCAAATCGGGGGACGCCAACGACAGG
This sequence comes from Reyranella sp., assembly GCA_030684475.1. GTDB lineage: Bacteria > Pseudomonadota > Alphaproteobacteria > Reyranellales > Reyranellaceae > Reyranella. The sequence goes on from JAUXWB010000105.1 coordinate 4,280, forward strand.
GGCGATCGGCCTCCCGAGCGGCGACCCAGCCCGTGTCCGAAGCGTCTTCGTTACGGCGGCATTCGCCAGCGCTTTTTCTCTCATGCTGCCCGGATGCGAGGGCGTCCCGACCGTGGGCGAACGCCGGGCGCAACAGGACCTGCAAACCGTCGCCGCGGCATATCGACCGCAACAGCAACGTCCACCCCTGCCGCAGCTGCAAAGCAGCGACAGCCTCAGCACCTTCCTGCAGTTCGCCATCCTCAATCAGCCGCGGGTCGAAGCCGCTTACTACGACTGGGCGGCGACGGTACGGCGCATCACCGTCGCGCGATCGTTGCCGGATCCGGCATTCAGATTCGAGATGGATATCTCGGGCATCGTGTCATCGGTGATGCCTGGGGCGATGGCGGAGTTCCCTGGCATCGGCAAGCTGGAGGCTGCGGCAAATGTGGTAACCGCGGAAAGCCAGGCAAAGTACTTCGTGTTCGAATCAAGTGTGCTGCAGGCGGCCTTCGCGGTGAAGAAGGCGTACTACCAGCAACATTTTTTGGACGCCAGGATCGCCATCAACCAGCAGACTCTGAGATTGCTCGCGAACCTGGAGAAGGTCGCGCGCGCGCAGCACGAGGGGGGCAAAGTCACGTTACAGGATGTGCTGCGCGTTCAGATCGAGCATGACCGCGTCGTCACGACCATCAGCAACCTGAAGGATTCGCGCAACGTGGTCTTTGCGCAATTCAAGGCAGCCCTGGGCTTGAGGGAATCCGATCCAACACCGCCCATACCGGTCAAGTTCGAGTCCACTCCGCTCGATCTGACTTCGGATCGGCTGTTGGCCTTTGCACTGGCGCGCAATCCACGCCTGAAGTCTATGGAGGCAGAGGTGCATCGTGCCGACGCAGAAATCAGAGTGGCGCAGAAGGCCCAAGTCCCTGACATCACCGTAGGCATCAAGGCGGACACGATTACGTGGCCTTTCATTTTCCGACCGGAACTCAGAGTCACCCTCCCGGTGTGGCGAGACAAAATCAAAGCACAGATAGAGGGGGCGGAAGCCGGAAAGCGTGCCGCCGCGGCGCGGCTGTCAGCCGAGCAGATCGCGTTGGTGGTCGAGTTCGTCGAGAAGCTGTATCTGTTTCGCGAGGCAGGCCGCAATCTGGAACTCTTCAACCAACGTCTGCTCCCCAAGAGTCGACAGTCCCTCGAAGTGGCAGAATCGGCTTACATTGGTGGACAAGTCGAGTTCATCAATGTGATCGATGCTCAACGGAGCCTCCTCGACTTCAGCCTGTCGGCCGTTGAAGCCCGTGTGCAGCGCGAACTCGCTCTTGCGGAACTATCGCTGATCATCCTCGGCACGCCGCCGGCAGGCGCCCCGGTGTTGCCGTCCGATGCAACTGATCGCGCGCGGGTCAATCTATGACCACCAAGCGACTTCTTCGCACGTATGCCATCCGCATCACCCTCGCGGCGGTGGCGATTCTCGGCATTTCCTCCCTTGTCGCGATCTATTCGTGGGACGATGGCGTGACTCGCGGCCAACCCGCCAGCGGAGCAACCGCGGAAGCCACGCAAGCGGCAGGGCCAGGCGGGGCGACGGGTGGAAGCCCTCCTGGGCCCAGGATCGTGGGTTACCGGTCCACCATGCTGCCTGAAGTCAGCCCGACGCCACGCAAGGACAGCATGGGCATGGACATGGTGCCTGTCTACAAAGTGACAGGTTCGATGCTCGAACTATCCGAGCACGCTCGCGCAATGGCGAGTGTGGAAACAGTTCCGGTGCGTCGCCGCAGGCTTACCCGCGACATGCGGGTGGTTGGCAAGGTGCAATATGACGAGACGAGGCTGGCCACGATTACCTCCAGGGTCGACGGCTATGCGGAGCACCTTTTCGTCCGCTTCACCGGAGTCGAGGTCAAGCGCGGCGACCGGCTGGTGGAGATCTACAGTCCGGACCTGGTCATAGCTCAGCAGGAACTGCTCACCGTTCTTGATTTTTCCCGCAGCTCCAATCTGGTCGAATCATCCACGCGAAAGCTGCTTCGCTGGGGAATTTTGCAATCCCAGATCGATGAACTGAAACGGAACAGGAAGATTCATGAACGACTGACGTTGTTCTCCCCCATCGAAGGCACCGTCACGGAAAGAATGGTGGTGGAGCAGAGCGCCGTCAAACCAGGTGACGTGCTCTACCGCGTCGCGAATCTCGAGACGGTCTGGGTCTATCTCGACATCTACGAATATGAGCTATCCTGGGTGAAATATGGTCAACCGGTCGAGATAAAATCTGAAGCAATCCCGGGGCAAACTTTCACTGGGCGCGTCGGATTCATCAACCCGGTCCTGAACGAGGACAGCCGTACGGTCAAAGTCCTGGTCAGCGTCGACAACACCCAGAAGTTGCTGAAGCCGGGGATGTTCGTGAGCGCGACCATCCGTGCCGAGCTCCTGGCGGACGGCAAGGCCGCACCGACCGGGGTCGAGGGCTTCTGGACATGCCCGACATATCCGTTCGTCTTCCAAAGGGAGCCGGGCCAATGTCCCTCCAGCAACGTGCCACTGGTGCAGATCCCCGGCGAGCCGAAGCGGGAATCTGACCAGTTTCCCCTTGCCGTGCCGCTGACCGCGGTCCTCGACAGTGGCCTTCGCAAGCTCGTGTACGTCGAAAGGGCCAAGGGCCAGTTCGTTCCGGTGGAGATCGAGGTCGGCCCTCGCACAGATGACGCCTATCTGGTGCTGAGCGGATTGAGCGAGGGAGACCTCGTGGTTACACGCGGCAACGTTCTGTTGGACAGCCAATTCCAGATCCGGGGTTTGCCCAGCCTGTTCTACAAGGAAGGACAGGGGGCCGCCGCCAGTCACGCGCATGACACGCCATCTCCCGCGGCTACGGTAAATGGCCCGCCCTCGATTTCCCCGAGTCCAGCCATCCCCCCCGCGTCCGGATCCGGGGATCCGCAGCAACAGCAGCACACCCGTCCATGATCAACGCTCTGATCCGCTGGTCGCTCGGGCACGCGTTTCTGGTGGCGCTCGCCGTCTTGGCGATCCTGGGCGCCAGCTATTACGCGATCCTCAACATGAACGTCGACGCCATTCCCGACATCGGCGAGAAACAGGTCATCGTCTTCGCGGACTGGTCGGGACGCTCTCCCCAGGATGTCGACAACCAGGTCACCTATCCGTTGACCACGAGCCTCACGGGTACCCCCGGGGTCAAATCCATCAGGTCGATGTCGGGTTTCGGTTTCGCCATGGTCTTCGTCATATTCAAGGACGACGTCGACTATTACTGGGCGCGATCACGCGTGCTCGAACGAATAAACGTTGCCCAGCAACGCCTGCCGAGCGGCGTGACCCCGGTGCTCGGGCCCGACGCCACGGCGCTGGGCCAAGTCTATTGGTACACGGTCGAGGGGGAGGGATTCGACCTCGCCGAGTTGCGTTCCATCCAGGATTGGTATCTCCGCTACCAGCTCAATTCCGTCGAAGGCGTCAGCGAGGTCGCCAGCATCGGCGGCTTCGTGCGGCAGTACCAGATCGACGTTCATCCCGACAAGCTGCGAGCCCACGGGGTCACGCTCATCGACGTCTATGATGCCGTCCGGCGGTCGAACATCGATGTCGGCGCGAAAGTGCTGGAGAAGAACGGCATTGAGTTCTTCATTCGCGGCGTCGGTTTCATCAAGACTATCGAGGATCTGGAAAAAGTCGTCGTACGGCAGGAGAAAGGTACGCCGATCCAGGTCAGGCATGTCGCAAACGTGACCATCGGACCCGAATTCCGCCGTGGCGCGCTCGATAAGGGTGGCGCCGAGGCCGTCGGTGGCGTCGTGATGATGCGCTACGGCGAAAACCCGCTGCAGGTCATCGAGCGGCTGAAGGAGAAGATCAAGCAACTGGAGCCCGGCCTGCCACAGAAGACACTCGCAGACGGGCGCGTGTCGAAAGTGAAGGTGGTATCCTTCTATGATCGGACCGACATCGTCACACAAACGATCGACACGCTGAAGGAAACGCTGCTTGAGGAGGTGATGATGGCGAGCGCGGTCATCCTCATCTTCATGCTGCATCTACGCAGCACAATTGCCGTCATCGTCACGTTACCGCTATCCATCGGCATCTGCTTCATCCTGATGTACATCTTCGGCGTCGACGCCAACATCATGTCGCTCGCCGGCCTCGCCATCGCGATCGGCGATGTGGGCGACATGGGCATCATCGTAACGGAAAGCATCTACCGTCACATCGCCAAAGGCGATCAGTCCAAGAGTCTCTTTCAAAAGGTCTTCGAGGGCACATCGGAAGTCGGCCGCGGCATCGTGACAGCGGTGTCGAACACCCTCGTGTCGTTCATTCCGGTGTTCTTCCTCATCGGCCAGGAAGGATTGCTGTTTCGCCCGCTGGCCTTCACCAAGACCTTCGCCATCGGTGCCTCCGTCGTCATCGCGCTGACGGTAGTGCCGCTGGTTTGCTACCTGGTGTACCGGCCGGTATCCTTGCCGCGGCGGACCGTCTGGATGATCGCCGCAGCGCTCGGTGTCGCCGCGATGTTCGCCGTGCACGGCATCGTCATGATGGCTGTCGCTGGTGGCCACTACAGCGGCTGGCCGATGTCCGCGGTCATAGGTGTGATTGTCGCGCTGGCGTTCGTTCGCATCGCGCAGGAGCGGTTCCTGCCACTGGAGCAAAACCCGGTCGCACGCGGAATCGCTGCAGTATACGTTCCGATCCTGACTTGGGTTCTGGCGCACAAGAAGACTTTCCTCATCCTGCCGGTGGCGATCTCATTCACCGGCCTCACCGTCTGGCTCGGCCTGGACAAGACGCTTGCGCCGTTGGGCTGGGCGATCAACCAGTTCGCCAGCGAGCCGGCCTCGCCCGAGCTGAAGCAGGCGATGCATCTCAAGACGACCGAGCCAGTGACGCGCCCGCTCGTCGAATTCGGCCGACTCCGCTGGCAGAGAGTGAAGCACGCCGACGGCGCAACCTCCCAGCGGATCCAGTGGCGGCAGCCAGATCCCAGGGAAAGCGACGCCGAGGCCGCACGTGGCATCGAAGTCGTGCAGGAGCGTGGGATACTTCCGGGCATCGGCCGCGAATTCATTCCGCCCCTCGACGAAGGCGCCTTCCTCTACATGCCGACATTGCTACCGCAGGTCGGCCTGGGCCCGGCGCTGGAAGTAAATTCCCGGCAGGATATGGCGATCGAAACCGTACCAGAAGTGGCGTCGGTTGTCGGGAAGCTGGGTCGCGCCGACACCGCGCTCGATCCGGCGGCCATCGGCATGATCGAAAGCATCATTGTCCTCAAGCCCGAGTCGGAATGGCGGCAGATCCCGGTGAAACGATGGTTCTCGGACTGGCCGGGCGGGCTCAAAGCCGGCCTGGCCTGGGTCTGGCCCGAGCACCGTCGCATCACCAAAAGCGAAATCCTCGCCGAGCTCCAGGAAAAGACCGCAATTCCGGGCGTGCTGCCAACGTTCCTGCAGCCGATCCAGACCCGCCTCGTCATGCT
>JAUXWB010000106.1 GCA_030684475.1 Reyranella sp.
GGCCAGGCGCATCACCGACTTGCTGCCCTGGAACTGCAAACTGCCGCAACAGCAGCCGCAACGAGCAGCCGCCTAAACCCACGGTCAGATCCGGCTTACGCCATCAACTGCCGATTCCGCGGCCTCCGCCGGACGCGTACGAAGAATCAAGCCTTTTGGCCACATCTCCCATACGTGCAGCGCCACAGAGCTGCCTATGTCGGATAGTCACGTGATTGTCTTGATAGAGACATATCCCTCAGTGAACTGAGCTAACCCACGCTAGCCCTTCAAGTCGAAAGCGCGCGCGAGCTGAGTATAACTTTCGCGCCGCACCTCTTCGTCGTGCGTCCAGGTGACGACGGCCATTTCCTGGACGCCGACCTCTGTCGCCAGGTCGCGAATCCGTGCCGCGACCTCCGGGCCCGTGCCGACGAACGAATCCTTGCGGAACTGCTCCATGCGCGCCTGCTCGTGGACAGTGAGCGGCGCTGCCGCCGCGACGTCGGGCGCCTCCAGCGGCACCAGAATGCCCTTGTCGCGGTTGATGCGCGAGAGTGCGCGCGAGGTGAAGTGGTACTGCGCCCGTTCCATCGTTTCGGCTGCCAGCGCCCACACGCAGAGTCCGGCGTGCGGCTCGGGATGTCGGGCGCTCGGCCTATAACTGCGCTGGTAGAGATCGATGGCGCGCTTGCCGCCGGCGCCGTCGCTGAAGAACCAGGCGTAGCAATAGGGCAGGCCGAACAGGGCGGCGACCTGGGCGCCGTAGTCGGAGCTGCCGAGGATCCACACTTCGGGTGCCGTCGCGCCCTGCGGGAAGGCCTTTACCGCGGCGAAGGGGTGGCGCTCGACCAGGGGTTCGTTGTGCACCCAGGCAATCAAGTCGCGCACGTCGGCGGGAAAATGCTCGGGCCGCTCGTTGGCTGCGGGATTGAGCGCAAACGCCGTGCGCCCGTCCGAACCCGGGGCGCGGCCAAGGCCCATGTCGATCCGGCCCGGCGCCAGGGCGTCGAGAACGCGGAAGACCTCGGCCACTTTGAACGGCGCGTAGTGCGGCAGCATGATGCCGGCGCTGCCGATCCGGATGCGTTCCGTGGTGGCGGCGATCGCCGCGATCACGATCTCCGGCGCGGTGCCGACGATGGTCGGGTGGTTGTGGTGCTCCGACACCCAGAAGCGCTGGTAGCCCAACGCCTCGCAGTGCTTGGCGAGCGCCACGGTGTTGCGGATAGACTGGTCCTGCGGGCGCCCGGCGACGGCGATCGACTGGTCGAGGACGGAAAGACGCGTGAGCTGAGACATTGCGGGAGACGTAGAGCGTTCGCGCTACTCCGGCAAGGTCGCGATCATGTAGAGCGCCTGCAGCGTGGGCGAAATAGGCGGCGATCTGGCCTTTCTCCAGGGCGACCATCACCTCCTCGAACGTCTTGAACGCCACGATCTCGGCATTGATGTGGAGCGCCGCCAGCGACTTGCGCGTTGCCTCCTCGGTCAGCGTGCCGGCGGCGACGCCGACCTTCTTGCCGGCCAGCAGCTTGAGGTCCTGCGGTCCGTCGTTGCGGATGGCGAAAGTGGTGCCGTCGACAAAAGTCGGAACGGAGAAATCGACGATCGCGCGCCGCTCCAGGGTCTGGGTGAGCGAGTCGCAGATCAGGTCGGGCCGTGGTCACCGGGACATAGACCACCTTCAGGCTAGGTGCAGGGTCTTGCTTCGGCGGATGTCGTCGAGTGTGCCTGCCAGGGCATCGCCTCCGAGGACGGCACCCATCGCCAGCGCCAAAATGCCGAGCTTCTTCGTTATCGCGTTCATGATTCCCGCCCTCGATTGGTCCATCCTGCGATGGACGGGAAACAAACCGATATCCGGACCGTTGTGACCACTGGAATTGCAGGAGGCGTCTCATGGCCCGCAACAAGTCCCGTGTCGTCGGTATCGACCACATTTCCATCCGGGTGAGCGACTACGAGAAGTCGAAGGCCTTCTACGCCGGGCTGTTCGCTTTCCTGGGTTTCGAGCTGTCGGACGACTACGGCACCACCATCGGCTGGACCAACGGCCGGACGCGCTACTGGATCGCGCCGGCCGAGGGTCGCAAGACCCATCGCATCGGCGACGTCGGCTTCCACCACTATGCCTTCGAGTTGCGCAGCCGGAAGGACGTCGATGCCCTGCAGGCATTCCTCGAGAAGGAGCGGGCGCGGATCGTCGATCCGGCGGCCGAGTACTACGACGACTATTACGCCGTCTTCTTCCTCGACCCGGACGGGCTCAAGCTCGAGGGCATGAAGTATGGTGAACTGACGGCAAGACGGAAGCGCAAGCCCTCGAAGAAGAGTTGAACCGCGCTAAGGCCTCGCTTGTCGCCCGCCGCCGTGGGCGCCAAACTCCGCGCCGTTTTAGGGATTGGAGGACCAGCATGTCGATCGCCAGCACCCAGCCCAAGCCACAGCCCCAACCCGCCGGCACCTATCATCCCAGGGGCATGCTGATCGGCGGCAAATGGGTCGGCAGCGTCTCGGGCGCGCGCATCGCCGTCGAAAATCCGGCCAAGCGCACGGTCGTGGCCGAGGTGCCACGTGCCGCGGCCGCCGATGTCGATGCCGCCGTCGCCGCGGCCGAGAAGGCATTCTCCACCTGGAAGGCTGTCGTGCCGCGCGAGCGCGGCAAGCTCCTGCTCAAGATCGCCGAGGCCATGGAGTCTCGCGTCGAGGAAATGGCGCGCACCATCGCGCTCGAGACCGGCAATGCGCTCAGGACCCAGGCGCGCGGCGAGGCCAGGATGGCCGCCGACATCTTCCGTTATTTCGGCGGTCTCGCCTCGGAGCTGAAAGGCGAGACCGTGCCGCTCGGCGAGCAGGTGCTCTCCTATACCCGCCGCGAGCCGCTCGGCATCGTGGGCGCCATCATTCCGTGGAACGCGCCGGTCATGCTGGGCGCGCTGAAAATCGCGCCCGCGCTCTGCGCCGGCAACGCGCTGGTGATGAAGGCGGCCGAGGACGCGCCGATGGGCGTCCTGCTGATGGCCGACGTCTGCCAGGAGTTCCTGCCGCCGGGCGTCTTGAATGTGATCACCGGCTACGGCGAGGAGTGCGGTGGGCCGCTGGCCCATCATCCGAAGATTGCCAAGCTCTCGTTTACCGGCTCGACCGAGATCGGCAAGGTGATCATGCGCGCCGCTGCCGAGCGCATCGTGCCGGTGTCGCTGGAACTGGGCGGCAAGAGCCCGTCGCTCGTCTATCCCGACGCCGACGAGGATTGGGCGGTCGACGGCATCATCAACGCCATGCGCTTCACGCGCCAGAGCCAGAGCTGCACCGCGGGCTCGCGCCTGTTCCTGCACGAGGACATCTTCGACTCGTTCCTGAAGAAGCTCGAGAAGAAGACCACGGCGCTCAAGATCGGCGATCCGCTCGACGAGGCCTCCGACATCGGCGCCATCATCAACAGCAAGCAGTACACCAAGGTCTGCAAGTACGTGGAGGAGGGGCTGAAGCGCTCCGACGCCAGGCTGGTGTTCGGCGGCCTGCCGCCCAAGACCGGCCCGCTCACCGAGGGTTACTTCACTCTCCCGACCGTGTTCGCCGACCGCTCGAACGACTGGCGCCTGGCGCGCGAAGAAATCTTCGGGCCGGTGCTGGTGGCGATCCGCTGGAGCGACGAGGCCGAGGCGATCCGCATGGCCAACGACAGCCACTACGGCCTCGCGGCCTATGTCTGGACGCACGACATCGGCAAGGGCCTGCGTGCGGCCCATGCCATCGAATCGGGCTGGGTGCAGGTCAACCAGGGCGGCGGCCAGACGCCCGGCATGTCCTATGGCGGATTTAAGCAGAGCGGCCTCGGTCGCGAGTTTTCGCTGGAAGGCATGCTCGACAGTTTCACCCAGCGCAAGAGCGTGACGGTGAACCTCGCCGTCTAGCTAGACCGGCAGGCGCAGCGTCATCCGGGCGAGCCGCGCCTGGTCCTCCGGGCCGAAGGTCATGATCTTGCGGGCCTTCTGGTCGAACTTCATGCCCACGGCTTCGGCACAGGCGGCAAGCGCGCCGGTCTCGGCCTCGAACAGGAAGTGCGTGAAGACCAGCACCTTGCTGGTGAAGGCGGCAAGGCCGCTCATCACCACCGCGAGGTCGCCGGCGCGCAGCGGGCGGCGGTAGTGGTTCAGCATTTCGACCACGACAGAGCCTTCCTGGCGTGCCTGCATGGCGGTGCGGTCGAAGCCGAGGTGGTTCCACAGCACTGGCGCGCCATCGGAATAGCGGCCGAACTGGTGGCGCGGCAGGAAGCAGCCGTGCTCGTCGCATTCGTCGGGCGTGACTACGGTGCGCCCGACCTCGATCAGCCCCGTTGCCGGCGCCGCATCGAGCGTGAGATCGGGCAGGGTGAGCGTGCCGACGCTGCGCGGCTTCGCCGTCTCCGGCAACGTCATGCGGGCTGCCTCGGCGCGGACGAGAAAGGCCTCGGGCCACGGTCGGTCGCAGACGATGCGGCGACGAACGGTGGCGGCTGCGCGCCCTTCGGCCGGGTTGCGGATCTCGTGATAGGCGACGAGGTGATTGGCGCCGACCTCGACCGGGGCCGAGCGGACCTCGACCGCATCGACCACCCGGAACTCGCGGAGGTAGCGGACGTGATCTTCGGCAGCCGTCACGGTGAGGCCGGCGGCCCGCTGCGCGCGCGGTCCCAGGCCCAGTCCGGCAAGCAGATGGGCCGACGCCTCGTGGCCGAACTCGGTGTAAAATTGCACGTTCAGGTGGTCGTTCTCGTCGCACTGCCAGGTGTTCACGGCGGTGCTGAAAGTCGGCTTCAATTCGGGCGTTGGCACGCGGCACACTCTCTGCTGTCTGTGGATGGCCGCTCAAATGGCCGAAAAAGCCACAGAAATCGACATTTTTCGCATGTTCCGGGCTTGCGGGGGGACGATTCGTGGATAACCTTGAGCTCGCCAGCGCTGTCCTGGGGCGTCAGGAAGACGCTGGTAAACGAAAAAACGTAAGGGACCCCTCCACTATGGCTACCAAAACCACTGTTCCGACTGTGCCGCTATCCAAGGTCGCGGCCGAGCTGGCCGAGAAGACGGGCATGACCAAGAAGGACGCCACCGGCGCCCTCGACGAGTTCATCGGTCTGGTCGTGAAGCACCTCAAGAAGGGCAACAAGGTCCGCGTTACGGGCTTGGGCATCTTCCAGGTTCGCAATCGTCCGGCGCGCATGGGTCGCAACCCGGCCACCGGCGAGGCGATCAAGATCAAGGCGTCGAAGAAGGTTGCCTTCCGCGTCGCCAAGGATCTCAAGGAAGCAGTCTAGGCCGCTTCCGACCGAAGATCGGGCGGGCACCGGCGCAAGCCGGGCCCGCCCTTCTTTTTATCTGCGCTTCGGTTTCCCGCATTTCAGATTCCCGGCATTACAGTTGCTTTGTGGGCGGCGTCGCTTCGAGAGATCAAGAAGCGGATACGTCCGTTGTTCAGGCAAGAGCGTGTTGCGGCCAATGCGGGTTTGTTCCTGAAAGGTCTGCTCGGAGACGAGCAGCGCAAGACCGGTTGGATGCGTGCGGAGGCGGCTGGCGATCCCGGGCTCTGGCGGCAGCAGGCTATCTTGGGCCGCCGGGATTGGGACGCCGATGCGCTACGTGACATCGTACGGGACTATGTCATCGAGCACTTGCGGATGACGATGCGGTGCTGGTGATCGACGAGACCGGCTTTCTCAAGCAGGGCAAGGCATCGTGCGGCGTGGCACGGCAACACACTGGGTCGGCAGGCAAGATCACGAACTGTCAGGTCGGCGTCTTCGCTGCCTACGTTTCGCGCAACGGTCATGCATTCGTCGATCGTGCACTGCATCTTCCGAAGCAATGGATCGACGATCGAGATCGCCTGGAAGCTGAATACGTGCCCGCCGATGTCGGCTTTGCAACCAAGCCGAAGCTTGCCAGGAGAATGATCGCCCGCGCGATCGTGGCGTCTGTGCCATTCAAGTGGGCTGCCGGTTATACCGTCTACGGCGTTGGCGACATCGAACAGCAACTGCGCCGGGCCGGCAAAGGCTACGTGCTCGGGGTCAGCAGCGCTCATGTGTTTCAATCCTGGGGCAGGTGGCGGCCGGTCGCTGGCACGGCAGGAGACATCACCCGGACGCGGCGCTCGTTCGACTGGAAGCGCCTGTCGACAGGTGCCAGGGCGCCCAGCTTGTTGAGCCCCAACCGCTGCAGGACGCGGCTCACCGTCGCCGGCGAGACACCAACTTCGACGGCGATCGCCTGGCCGGTAAGACGTTGCCGGCGCAGGGCCTCGATCCGGTCGGCGACGGGTTGCGGGGTCGGCCGGTGGAGCCGCCGGGGCCGCGAGCTGCGATCCTGTAGCCCGGCCAGGCCTTCACGGTTGTAGCGTTCGACCCACTTGCGCACCGTGCGAGGGCAAACCCCTACGGCTTCACTGGCGGCCTTCGGCGTTTGCCACCCAGGACCATTTTGACCATGCGCTCTCGACCGAGCGGCGTCAGGCGGGCATTCTTGTGGATGTCCATTCAACTCTCCTAAGGATTACTGAAGTCTCGACAACCTCAGCTTCCTCGGCCGCAGCCGGATGGACAACCTATTGAAAGCTCACAGCTAGCGCTCATCGGCCCGCGGGCCCGATGTGCCTATGATGGGAAGACGGAAATACCCGTAACGCTTGTAACCACACTGCCAATGCGCTTACCCGTAGTCGGGTGCCGGCATCCCGCGGTCCTGCCTGGAACTGCCGGGCGTCATTGGAGGGGATCGGTTGCCTCGCGCTGGAGCGTTTCCTTGTGAAGGACATAGTGGTTGGGCAACGACATGCGGATGATGTCCTGGCGTTTCCAATCGCTCACCGTACGGCTCACGCTTTCGCGGGCCACGCCGGCCATCGAAGCAAGGTCGTTCTGATGGATTTTGTGCATACTAATCAGTCAGTAATATAGGCTACATTCTTGTTCCGGAAGAAGGCGCGTACCAGCGCGGGGTTCTCTCCGATCGCCTTCATCTGCGCATCGATGCAATCCTGCAGGACCTCGCCGGCCGCTAGCGGTCGACGCGCCACCCCGGTGCGCTTCATGTAGTTCCACACCAGCTCGTCGGGGTTCAGCTCCGGCGCGTAGCCCGGCAGGAAGTGGAGTTCCAGCTTGCCCCTGGTCGCCTCGACGTAGTCGCGCACCACCTTGGCCTTGTGGCTC
>JAUXWB010000108.1 GCA_030684475.1 Reyranella sp.
GGCCAGGCGCATCACCGACTTGCTGCCCTGGAACTGCAAACTGCCGCAACAGCAGCCGCAACGAGCAGCCGCCTAAACCCACGGTCAGATCCGGCTTACGCCATCAACTGCCGATTCCGCGGCCTCCGCCGGACGCGTACAAATGACTGCCTGGTTCCTCGTCGAGATCGGCGTTGCTAGCAATGTCAGAGATTGTCTCTTCGATGTTGGGAAGGGAGTGCGTGCGAAACTTCATCCCAAGAGAGACGAGGCGCTCGGGGGGAATTAAGTTCATGATTGCGGGATCGTCAAAGAACGACAGATCGAAATTGGTTTGTGCTGCATTTTCTAGCTTTGATGCAGATTCCTCGCGCAGGACATCGCTCAGCAAAGCAGCGCCGTGGGCCCGCGCATGGAAATTAATCTTTGGATTGTTCGTGATAAGTTCGGCGCTCCAGCAATTTCGATCGAGCAAGGTTGGATCTCCCTGAACGATACTTTTGAAAACAGCATCATTTGCGCGAAAGGCCAGAAACCAGAATAGCGACCAGTTGCGGCTATCTTCGTCAGGTGTGCGTAGCAGCCGAGCGACGAGGAGTTCATTCAGCGTCGCGGGAATTGTGAGGGCATCTTGAATCGCGGTGGCGCCCTCGCAAACGAAACTGCTCAAGATCGTATCTATAGTGGCGCCTCGAAGCAGTGCCGCCATCATGTGTGGTTTCTCTCGTAGAATTTCCGTCATCGCGTCTGCAATGGTCGGGTGAGCGAATGACCAGACGCGGACGCCAGGCGCTGGTCCCCGCAGAAAGGACCCCTTCAGGTCGACGAGACAATCAAGGATACGGGGAAGTGCAACGCCCGTAAGCTCTGTAACCGCGCGGGTTGCGGCTTCATCCGGTGTGGCTGTATCGAACGCGCCCTGATGCACGTACACCAAAACGAGTGCCGCTTGGGACACTTCGTCCAAGGCATTGACGGTATCAATTAGGTGTTCGCGCGGTTCCTTCATGAACCGAACCAGAGCCGATTCACGGGGTACCAAGCTCTTCGTGAAGGTGGGATCGCCAAGGCGTTCAGCAATCCCGGCCAGGAACTCCGGGACCTCCGCCACTGCTTGCAGGTGCGGCTTTACATTTGTCTTCCAGCTTTGGCTCTGAGTGCCATAGTTAACGTGGTTGTAGAGGATCTGCGACTTTTCCTCGAGTGACAGAGCTCCGACATCCACGATGGCACTGCCGTCAGCGAACATGGGAAGATTGCGCTGCCCCAGCCGTCGTTTTGCGGCCTCGTAGATGTGCTTGCGCGAAGTCAGAAGAAACCGATTACCCTTTGAGATGGCCGCCTGCACCTTGCGAAACGTCGACGTCCAGTCCTGAACATAGTCCTCCCGAAGCACGTTTGGTCCGAACGCGTCGTCGATCCAAAAGAACCGACCGGGATCGTTGGGATTCCAGCCAGCTTCAAAATCTCGTGGACTGGTTAAAGCCAAGACCGTGTGACTGGCGTCTTCTGAAGCGATGGTCGAGAGGATTGCTCCGATAGCTGACTTGCCGCTGGAAGGGTTGCCTAGAAGCAGGACGATCCGGTGTTCGGACAGTGCTTTCACCGCCGAGCGGTGAGCCCGGGTTGGCACGTATGTTTTTAGCTTCGGAATCCAATAGTCGAGCAGTGCACGGCTTTGTTGCGTTACGCGCTCATCGAGGATCGAGGTCAGGTCGCCCAGACCATAGACCTGAGGCACCAACGCGCGTAGACGCGGACTGCTGCGGATCGATCGGACTACGTACTGTTTGCCGAGCACATGTGGTTTCCGTACGCCGAGGGCGCGAAGTTTCTGGCGCATTTGTAGTGCTATGGGTGCGTCCACACTCATGTTCGTCATCAGTACATAGGTGTCGGCTTGCCCCAGTTGAACAAGTTCTCGTACGTGATCGAACTCGGGTGTGAGATCGGACAGTCTTAAGGACTTTGTTGAATCCGATGTGTGTTTGCACTGCACGCTCCCAATCGCGTCTCCCTCCTTGCTAATCGCAGGAATCAGGAAAACGGCATCTTGGCCGCCGTCTTGCGCTTCTCGGTAAATCTCGACCGGTCTGCCGAGTAGCACCTCGCACACCTGCGAACAAAGATCCTGAAAAGCTCGCCAGCCTATAGTGTGCAAGGCCAGGTCGGACCATGGGCCGTGAGCGACCCGCGGTAAACTCTGATTCATTCAAGCCACGGTCGCTTTTGGGGGCTTCTCTAATGCTTCCCGTACTTGCGACGTTTCCTTTCGCCGCTTATCGGCCATTGTTCGAAAGGCGATGATCTTGTCCAGGTCAGCTTTCATATCAGATGTCGTAGGTGTCGGTACGGACCGGCCAGCCGCCATGTCGTGGCCAGAACGCTCGGAAACGCGCTTCATGGCATCAAAGACGGTCTTGTAGTCATCATCGTTAACAACAACACCTTTCAAGCTCTGTGTACGAACGTCGCTGCTGAAGCGCTCGACCGTCTTGGCGAGAAGAACTTCTTCGACAAGTCGTTCCCATGTTTCCCGAAGATCGGAATAGAAGTCCTTCGCAATCTTGCGCCATTCTTCTGTATCGAAATCCCTAGTGCTCGCATAACCATTCAGCCTGTCGCTTAGGTTCGCAATGCGTTTTGTCACTGCCATCAGAGACCAGGGCTCGTTCTTGTCAGACACGAGTCCAAAGCCGGCTGATGTCGTTTTCGAGATGAAATTCGTAAGAACAGGTACTTGTGGATTCATTCTTGCCGCCGCGTCGACCAGTTCGTTGAAGAACAGGATGTTGTGCGTAAACACAATGATCTGCCGACCAGAGCCTGCTTCGGCAGCAATTCGGACAGCAACTCGCCGAATACGCTTGTGATCCAAGGAAGAAACGGGATCGTCGAGAATGAGCCCGTGCTTCTTGCCCGTCGCTGTGGCCTCGGCGAGAAAACAGGCGAGCGCTAGGGCGCGTTGTTCGCCTTCGCTCAGCACTTTGTTGTTGGGCACATCACGGACTGCCATTAGCCCGACGCCAAAGAGGCTTTGGCCCTCACTGCTGTGATCGCTGATTTGAAAGGGAATATGCGACAACTCCAAGGCCCCAATCTCAGCCAAAATATCTTGCCGCAGACCTTTCATCACGAGGCTACGCCGCAGCGCCGTGATTTGGCGGGAGATCGAGCCTGTTTCGACGAACGAGGCGCATTTCTTGAGCTTGCCGATTCGGGTCAAATCTTCGAGGCGAGCAAGGACCGTCTCGAGATCGTCGGACAGCTTTTTGCGATCGCGAAGTTGAGCCAGCAGTGCACGCTCTTCGGTGCGCGCACTGTCGTCATTCACGGCTTTATCATAGGTATTGGCTTCTTCTTCGAGGGCGGCAATATCGAGTGCCATCTTTTCGGATAGGTCAGCCTTTAATGCTGGAATGCTCGCAAAGTCCTCTTTTGTGCAGGCTTTCAAGAGTGCGTCGCGGCGTTGGGCGGCGGCTTCACAGTAATCCGCTATCTCGACGACTAACACTTTTCGGAGATCGCTGAGGCCAGAAAACTCGGCAAGAGCCAAGCTCTCCTGCGCCTTGGTCGGAAGTTGAAGCGCGAGCGCTTCAATGGCTAGATTCCGTGCCTCACGTGCGGCGTCGGCAGCCTTTGTGGCTTCTCCCGCGACGAAGTCATTAAATGCTTTGACCCGCGCAGCGCCTGTCTCTGACAAGGGCTCCTGACAGAGCAGGCACAAATCACCCAACTGATCGGGCAGCTTGGATGAAGTCGCACCGATACCTTCAGCGAAGGCTTTGGCATAATCGTACATCAGCCGCCATGGCTCTGAGCCGACATCTTTAAGGGGCTCGGAGGCGAAACGAGCCGACGCGGCGAGTGCCGAAGCCTGGGCGGTCGCTAGGGCTTCATCCTGCAACGTCTCAAGTGCGGTAACCTGCGCGGGTGACAGAGCTGTCGCTGCGGCTGAAATCTGGGCAGCGGATCGTTCAAGCGCGACTTTCGCCCGGCGGCAGCGAGCAGCCAATTCTGCGGGATCATGAGCCAGAAGCAGTTCGAGGCGCTGCAATTCTACTGCGTCGTTGTCATTTGCCTTCGCCAACGCCTCTATTTCGTCTGTTGTCGGCAAGTCTTTCTTATTCGGATCAAGCCGGGCTAGGAGTAGAGCGACTGCGCCGCCCACGTTGTACCCGCTTGGAAGCGGAATCTTTACTCTCTTCTGAATCTCTCCCAGTTCCGCGCGGAAAGTTTCATCCATTTCGGTGCAGTGGGCCCCATGCCGCTCAAGCAACAAGATATCCGGCGGAAGGTAATTGATCCGATTTTCTCGATCGACATAAAGGCGTGCGTTCTGCGAGTCGAAGAAAGACATACTGGCAAGTGGTGGCGGAGTGGGCGTGTCGTCGATCCATGTGACGTCGGTAACTGGAGCGCCGTCCACTTGATATCGGACAAGGATCTCGGCCGGCACTTTTGCACCTGGCTCGAAGACGTTTCCGAGCAGATCATCTTTCGACAAGCTGCGGCACATCTTCTTCGCGACGCGAGCATAGCCGCTCTTCCCGGTACCGTTGTCGCCAAGGACCAGGGTGAGTCCGTTCGTCGCGAAGTGCATTTGTTGATCTGGCGCCAGCCGATTGAGATGGCGTACAGGACCAAGCGAGCAAAGCAATGTTCGTGGCTCTAACTGGCCCGTATCTTTGACATGATCGGTGGTCAACGGCTCATAGACAGGCACTTCTTCAGTGTCGATCTCCGCCGCGTAGCGCACCCTCTTGATGACTTCAGCTTTGTCGGCAACAGATAGCGCAAATGCAGTGGATATCGCATGACGGCGAAGCGCATCACGGGACCAATCAGCACGCTTAGCTGCCCAAGCGACGAGATTGTCATCCGCAATAGCAGGGTCCGAAGGGGAAGTAGCTCGGATGGCACGCGGCCGTTTCATGTCGGCATAATTCTACACCGACGACGCAAAAGCACCGCAGATTATCTAGGAAATCTACCATTTGTGGCCCTTAACGCTTGGGTTGTGCTAGCAAAATGCCTGCACCAAAGAATCCTTGAAGAAAATTTGACAGGTTCAGCAGGAAATGATAGGATTTTTCTGTAAGCTGGGCCGAGTGTGCAGCAGCTTTACACCCCCGATATCAGGCCTCCCGGCCGCCGGAACTTCCGGCGCCCCGGACCTTTGAACCACACGGAAACCGGAGTCTCCGATGGCAGTTCCTGCAGACCGGGGTGCGCGCCTGCGCGGCGCCGTGCATCACATCGACCTCTCCACATCGACCTGATCGTGCGCGATGTCGCGGCGTCCGCGCCCTTCTACGAGGCGCTGCTGGGGTTCCTGGGTTATACGCGCGTCAAGCAGGAGGCGGCCCTTCACGTCTGGGATCTGGTCCGCGAGGGCACGATCCTGGGCGGCGTTGCGCTGCGGGCCGCGCACTCGGCGCGGCCGCACGATCGCACCAGCGCCGGGCTGCATCATCTGGCGTTCCGCGCCGCCGCCCCTCTCGCCCGGGCCGCGCCGACGTCGACCGCGCTTATGCGCGGATGAAGGAAAAGGGCGCCGTCATCCTCGACGCCCCGGCGGAGTATCCGCAGTACGGCGCCGGTTCCTACGCCGTGTTCGGGACCGATCCCGACGGGCTGAAGCTGGAGGTCGTCCACTTGCCCGGCTGAGGGAGAGGCGGCGCACTGATTGATCGAAGGGGGCTGGCGGTCGGACCGCGCCAGTCTTGCTGCATGAGCATGACCCGCCCGCGCACGCCGCGGGTTGACGCTGAAGCGAGGGTGGAGCTTGCCACGGATGGTACGTCACGCCAGGCCGTCTGAGTCCGGTTTGAGCCCGTCCCCACCGAGCACCGATAAGTGTCGGAACGGACGCATCGCGCTACCTGTCACAGGTGCGCCGGGCTGTGACACAGGAAGAAGAAACGACGTCGTAAAAAGCCCGTGAAACCGGGCTCGGCCCGGAGTCCGGGCGTGTCACTGTCACAACATTTGTCACAACTTGGTGTGACACGCGAGGTTGTGACAAGCGCGGCTCTCCGGCGTGCGGAGGGCCGAAGCCGGCGTCGCCGCCGGCAACCTCCCGGACGCTTGGGGCGTTGATCCGCGACCCCGAGCGGAATTCACGGAGCATCCGCGTGGGGGAGCTGCGGGATCGTGTGTAGGCCGTGAAGGTCGCAAGGGGCGGACGGATCAGGGCAACGCGTCGCTGAGGCGGGCCTCCGAACGCTTCAACGCTCGATCTCATAGCCCGCTTCGCGCATGTGGCGGATTGCCAGGACCACGACGAGCCGGCCTTCGACACGATACCGCGCGACGTAGCCGGCGGCGCCGAACGGGATGAAGAGCTGCCGATAGTCCGGTTGCTCGGGATCCACTGGCCCCAGCCTGGGGAACCTGGCCAGCATTCGCATCCTGTCGCGGATCGTCCGCAGCGCGCGCGTCGCGGCCTCGGGATTCTTTTCCGCCAGGAAGCGATGCAGGCCTTCGAGATTGGCGATGGCGTTCGGCGAATAGACTACTTGGGCCATTTCGGCGCGGGCCTCGGCCGGCGCGTGCCGAGCGAATCGATCCAGACGTCGAACTCGGCCTGCGTCGCGTGGCGCCCGGTCTCCTCGTGGTCGCGCCAGGCAACAGCAGCCTCGTCACGGAACGATTGGCGGGCCTCCTCGCGCGTCAGGTATTCGCGCACCGCCTCGCGCATGAGGTAGTGCGACGAGCGCTTGCGCGCGGTCGCAAGAGAGGCGAGACGGGCGCGCTCTTCGCCGTCGAGCTTCAGCGAGACCGGCGTGGCAGGGGCAACGGGGGAGCGTTTGGTAGCCATAGGTAGGGAAAGGTAATACCGGGGATTACCTTGGGCAAGGGCGCCGCCCGGTGAATTTCCAGGCGATTGGTCGCGCCGCTGGAACCGGCCCCTGGAACCAGTAAGGGCAATCCTCGTTAGCGCTACGTTGGAATGTCTCTCCAGGAAGGGCGCTGCGACCATCATGAAATCTGCGATTTTTGCGGTTGCCCTCTCGACCCTTTCGTTCTTGGCGGTAACCCCTGCGGGCGCCCAGGTCCAGGGCTCGTTTGGTGCAATCCCGATCGAGAGTTGCCAGGACTATGTCGCCAGAGCGATGAGCCAGGCCCAGATGGCGACCGGGTGCAGTTTTCCGGGTGCGCGCTGGAGCCTGGACCAGGCGTCACACATGAACTGGTGCAAGGCGGCGTCGCCGCGAGACCGTGGCCGCGAAGATGAGGAGCGCCGCGAAGCCCTGCTGACCTGCCGGGGCGATTTCGGGGCGGTCCCCATCACGAACTGCAACGAGTACGCGGCCAGATCGCGCAGCCAGGTGGAGCTTGCCCAGTCCCTGGATGGCTGCACCTTCGACGGCATGCGCTGGAGTGCGAACCTGGTTCAACACAAGAACTGGTGTAACCGCAATGCCGCGGCCAGGCATGAATTCGAGGACGCCGAACGTCGCAAGGAACTGGCGGCCTGCAAAGTGAATCCAAAGTAGGGGTCCGGCCGACCGCTGAATTTCCGGACATCTCCCTCCAAGGGGGAGAGGAGCAGGATGATTTTTCAGACAGATCCGCGATTTGGGCCTGAGTCGAAAAGAATCGTTCAGTTCAAGCGCGGCGGCGATTTGCGAATTTTCAGACAGACACATTCTGGACAACTCGTGTCTGACAAATCGATGGCGAATGGTCCACCAAATGGTCCACGAAGGTCAGAGGCTTTGCCAGATGGTGCTGCGGACTTCGCCAAATTCACGGGGGAGCTTGATCCAGCTCTCGCCGCCGTCGATCGAGCGGAAGAGCTGGCCGAGGTTACTACAGACGAAGATCAGCTTGGGATCGGACGGGTGCGTGGCCACCGTCCAGGGCGTCGAGTTGAGAGTGCCCGGGAGCCCTGCGTCCTCGAAGGTGGCGCCGTAGTCGCGGCTGCGCAGCAGGCGGCCGGTCGAGCCCGGCGGGCCGTTGCCGTTGGTCAGGAACACCGTCCTGTCGCCGTCGGCGCGCGGCTTGATGGTGCGCGTGTACTGCCAGGGCGAGTCGAGTTCCTGGAAGCTGAAAGTCTCGCCGTTGTCCTTGCTGACGTTGAGGCCGCGGTTGGTGGTGGCGTAGACGAGCTTGCCGCCAGTTTCGGTGGCGTTCTTCACCACCGAGACGCCGTGGATGTCCTCGGAGTTGATGCCCTGGCCCACCTTCTTCCAGGTGCGGCCGCGGTCGGTCGAGCGGTGCACGCCGTCGATCTCGACGCCGGCCCACAGCGTGTCCTTGTCGATCGGGTCGAACAGGATCTGCGTCACACGGGGTTTGCCGACGAAGATGCACGCCTCGGCGAAGGAGCCCTTGGTGGCGGCGAAGGTCTTGCCGCCGTCGGTGGAGAGGAAAATGTTGGCGGGCTGGGTGCCGACCACGATGGTGTCGGGATCGTCCGGCGCCTGGGCCATCGACCAGATGTCGTAGTCGTCGAGGATCGAGGGCAGGTGCGTCCATTTCTGGTCGCCCTCGTTCCAGCGGTAGAGGCCGGAGTCGGTGCCGGCCAGGACTTCTCCGGGGCGCTGGGGGTGGGCGGAGAGCGCCCAGACGCGGGCCTCGAGATAGAGGCCGGATTCGATGTAGGGCCGGATCCAGCTCTCGCCATTGTCGCGGCTGAACCAGACCGACATGCCGGCGGTGCCGACGCAGAGCAGGTTGGACATCGTTTGCTCCCTTAGGGGGTGAGCTTGTCGATCAGGACCTCATTGAAGGCTTCCGCGGCCTCGTAGGCAACCCAGTGGCCGGCGCCGGGGATGACGTTCATTTCGAAATCCGGCCGCAGCGCCCGGAAAAGATCGATGCGCTCCTGAATGTGAGGATACGTGGTGGAATCGAACTCGCCCCAGATACCGGTGTACGGCGCCTTTACGCGCGGCAGCACTTCGCTGAGCCTAAAAGCCTGGCCCATCTGCCGGCTGCGGGTCTTGGCCCGCGTGGTGTTCAGGATCTGCATGTGGATCGCCACGCCATCGACGTTTTTCGGATCGTGCAGCATCAGGATCTCGAGATTCCGGCGCGCTTCGGCCGCCAAAGTCTCGGGCGGCATGTCGGGGAGCAGCTTGTGCAGCTTGGGGCCGGGCTTGCGCGTGGCCTTCAGCCCGCCGGCACCGACGAACACGATCTTTCGCAGCCGGTCCTCGAACAGAGTGGCGATGTGGCCCGCGATCATGCCGCCGAAGGAGAAGCCGGTGATGGCGAATTGTTTGTCCTTGGGCAGCAGTTCCTTCATCGCGTGTTCGACGCAATGGGTGACCGACCAGACGTCGTTCACGTCGTCCGGCGGGTCGCTGTCGCCCAGGCCCGGCAGGTCGGCGGCGTACACCGCGAAATGCTGGCTGAGCGGCAGGACGTTGCGGATCCAGTGGATCCACGAGCCCGAGCCGCCGTGAAACAGCAGCAGGATGGGCTTATTCGTGCCGTCGTCCCAGACATGCCACGTCATGTGGCCGCCATTGCCCATGGGCACGCGAACAACTTGTGACACAGTGCTTTCGATTGTCAGAATCTGTTCGGCCGCGGTGCGGCCGTCCGGCATTTTCGGCACGGCCGAGTAGTCGAGGCTCATGTCTTGATCGCATCCAGCAGGCGTTCGACGAAGCCGGGCGCCTTCTTGCGGTCGATCCAGCGCAGCACCGTCACCAGGTCGTGGTCGGGGTCGATCCAGACGATGTGGCTGCCCCAGCCCAGCGCGAAGTAGCTGCGCTCCGACGCCGCCGCGAACTGCCGCCGGTCGGTGTTGAGCCACCACATCAGCCCGTAGAAAGGTGCCACGGGGCAGGGTTTTACGAGCTCCGCGGTCCAGCCCTTGGGCAATATCTGCTGGCCCTCCCAGACGCCGGCGTTGGCGACCAGCCGTCCCATCAGGGAGAGATCGCGGGCCGAGATCACGATGCCGCCGCCCCAGTGTCCACCGCCCGGCACCGAGATCATCGGCTTGCCGTCGATGGTGACGGTCGACGTCTTATAGCCGTCCCACTTCCAGCTCTGCGACGCGCCGATCGGATCCATGATGCGGCGCTTGAGAACCTGAGGCAGCGGCTCCTTGAAAACCTGGAGCAGCGAGTAGCTGAGCCGGTTCACGCGCACGTCGTTGTATTCATAGAAAGTACCGGGCTTCTTCATCGCGCGGCGCGTGCCCTTGGGCGCGTCGGCCACGGTGACGCCGACCACGCGGTTGTGGTCGATGCGGTCTTCCTTGCCGAACACGCTGCCCGACCATTCGCTGGTCTGCGTCAGCAGGTGGCGCCAGGTGATGTCCTTGTTCTGGTCGTTATTGAAGCCGTCATCGAGCGCGTAGTCGCCGGCCTTGTCGTCGAGGCTTTTGATGAGGCCGTCGCCCAGCGCCAGTCCGGCGAGCAGCGCGAGGTAGCTCTTGGCGACGCTGAAAGTCATGTCGGCGTTGTCGACGTCACCCCATTCGACCAGCTTCTTGCCACCCTGGAAGACGATGCCGGCGTGGCCGCCCCTCGGCGTCACCGGTCCAAGGACCTCGTTGTCGGGGGCCTTCTCGCCGGAATCGTAGGTCATCACGAATTGCCCGTCGGGCATCCGCATGCTTTTGGGCCAGTGGGATTCGGCGGATTTGGCGAAGTCTACGCTGTCGTTCAACTTGTTCATCGTGTTCATGCCCGCAATCAACATTGGAGCCCGGTCAGGAGCAAGCTAGAAAGCGCCTTATGCCTATGCCTTCAACGCTCACCCTCCGCCGCCCCGACGACTGGCACGTCCATCTGCGCGACGGGCCCCTGCTGGCCGCCTGCGCCGTCCACACCGCCCGCCAGTTCGCCCGCGCCATCATCATGCCCAACCTGGTCCCGCCGGTGACCAAGGTGGCCGAGGCGACGGCCTACCGCGATCGAATCCGCGCTGCGGTCCCGGCGGATCTGAAATTCGAGCCGCTGATGACCTGCTATCTCACCGACGGCGCCGGTCCGGCCGAACTCACGCTCGGCAAGAAGGAGGGGGTCTGGGTCGCCGCAAAACTCTATCCCGCGCACGCCACCACCAATTCCGCGCACGGCGTCACCTCGATGGACCGCGTCGCGAAAGGCTTGGAGGCCATGGAAAAAGCCGGCATGCCCTTGCTGGTTCATGGCGAAGTCACCGATCCCGACGTCGACATCTTCGACCGCGAGGCCGTGTTCCTGGACAAGATCCTGGCCCCGCTGCTCAAGCGCCACCAAGGCCTGAAAATCGTGCTGGAGCACATCACGACCAAGGAAGGCGTGGCCTTCGTTGAGGCCAATCCCGCGCGCGTCGGCGGCACGATCACGCCACATCATCTCAGCTACAACCGCAATGCGATCTTCAAAGGCGGCATCCGTCCGCACTTCTATTGCCTGCCGATCGCCAAGCGCGAGGAGCATCGTCTCGCTCTGCGACGCGCCGCAACCTCGGGCGGTACGCAATTCTTCCTTGGCACCGACACCGCGCCGCACAGCACCGACACCAAGGAATGCGCCTGCGGCTGCGCCGGCATCTTCAATGCACCCGTCGCGATGCAGGTCTACGCCCAGGTCTTCGCCGAGGAGGGCAAACTCGACAATCTCGAAGCTTTCGCGTCGCTGAACGGTCCGCGCTTCTACGGCCTGCCGGCCAATGAGGAGAAAGTGACGTTGCGGGCCGCCACCCTCGACGCGCCCGAGACGGTCGAAGTCCCGGGATTGGCCAAGACCATCACCGTGTTTCGCCCCGATACCCCCGTCGGCTGGTCGTTCTAGGGCCGCTGGTCTATCGTGCTCGCATGAGCAAACGAGCAATCCCCGCCGGCGCCATCGTGCGCGGCACCGACAAAGGCTACGTCCACGGCGACCTGAAACCCGGCAGCGAACGTCCGGTCGAAAAGATCGAGAAGACCTACCCCTACATGCGGCCGCGCGATGCCGCGACGCTGATTCTCGTCCGCATGAAGGGCAAGACGCCCGAAGTCCTGATGGGCTGCCGTGCCGCCCAGCACGCCTTCATGCCCAACCGCTACGTGTTCCCCGGCGGCCGTGTCGACCGCGCCGATGCGCACGTCCCGATCGCCACGCCGCTCGACCGCTTCGTAGATGCCCGCCTGCAGAAGGCCGCGTCTGCCCTGCGCGCCCGCGCGCTGGCCGTCGCCGCCGTGCGCGAGACATTTGAGGAGACCGGCCTGATGCTGGCCAAGCCGTTCAAGGGCGGCGCGCCAGGCAAGGATTTCGGCGAGCACTGGCAGGGCTTTCTCGACACCGGCATGGGCCCGGCGCTCGATTGCCTCGACCTGATCGCTCGCGCGGTGACGCCGCCCGGTCGCCCGCGCCGCTTCAACGCCCGCTTCTTCATGGCCCGGGCCGAGGATGCGGCCGGCGAGATCCGGCATTCGAGCGAGATGGGCGACATCCGGTGGGTCCGTTTGGACGAGGCGCGCGAACTGCCGCTGCCCACCATCACCGGCCTGATCCTGGGTGAGATCGGTCGCCTGGTGAAAGAGCCGCCCGATCGCAGGAAGCAGCGCAAGATCCCGCTGTTCACCACGGTTCATCGCAAGCATCTGATGATCGAGGAATAATCCGATGACGGTGCGCGCCGAGATCGCCTCGTCGCCTGCCGGTCCTGGGCCCGCTGCTCCCGGCCTGCCGCGGCGCGGCGTCGTTCGTCTGCGCGCCCTGGTGCTGATCCGCTGGGCTGCCGTCGCGGGACAGCTTTTCACCGCCGCGGTCGTTCACTGGGGTCTGGGGTTTGGCCTGCCGGTGCTCGCGGTGGGCGGGACGATTGCGCTCTCGGCGCTGCTCAACCTCACCGTCAGCCTCGGCCGGCCGGCGTCGGCGCGCATCGACGATCGCGAGGCCACGATCTTCCTCGCCTTCGACATATTGCAATTGGCCGTGCTGCTCTATCTCACCGGCGGTCTGCTCAACCCGTTCGCGCTCCTGCTGCTGGCACCCGTCGCCATCGGCGCCACCATCCTGTCGCTCAGCAGCAACATCGCGCTGTCCTTGTTGACGATCGTCAGCATCGGCGTCCTCGGAATCTTTCACCAGCCGCTGCCGTGGCGGGGCCCGCCACTCGAGTTGCCGGAGATCTATCAGGCGGGCGCCTGGGCAGGCCTTACCCTCACGACTCTGCTGATCACGCTCTATGGCTGGCGGCTGGCGGAGGAAGCGCGGCAGATGGCCGATGCGCTGGCGGCGGCGCAGGCGGCCCTTGCCCGCGAGCAGCGTCTGTCGGCACTGGGTGCGCTGGCGGCGGCCGCGGCGCACGAACTCGGCTCGCCGCTCTCGACCATCGCCGTCATCGCCAAGGAGATGTCGCGTGAAATCGAGCTGGACGACCCGTTGCGCGAGGATGTCGAACTGTTGTCGGCCGAGTCCGAGCGCTGCCGGTCGATTCTCGCGCGCCTCTCGGTCGATCCGGCGGGTGACGTGTCCGATGCCTATACGTTCGTCCCTCTGCCGGCGCTGATCGCGGCGGCGGCGCAGAACTACGATCGCGGCACCGTCGACATCGCCTACGAGTCATGGCCGGTCGGCGAGGGTGTGCCGACGATGGCACCGATCCAGGTGCGCAGCCCGGAGATCATGCAGGGTA
>JAUXWB010000112.1 GCA_030684475.1 Reyranella sp.
TCATAGCGGTCGATGGCGGGGTGCTCGACCATCATCTTCAGGATGGTCGGCACGGTGAAGATAGTGGTGACGCGATGCGTTTCGATCAGCCGGAACGCCTCGTTGATGTCGAACCGCTCCGAGGGCAGCAGGATGGTCGGCACGCCGCGCGCGACCTGCACCAGCTGGTGCACGCCCGCGCCGTGCGACAGCGGCGCGACGACCAGCGAGGCATCATTCTCCGTGGTGCCGGGCATCAGGTCGGCGAGATGATTGGTCACCACGAACGCCATCTGGCCATGGGTCAGCACCGCCGCCTTGGATCGCCCCGTGGTGCCCGAGGTGAAGAAGAACCAGCAGGGATCGTTGTCGTCGACGGCGGTGTTTTCGAACCTGGCACCCGCATGCGCAGCGATTACCTCGCTCACCGATCTCCCGCCGAAGGCGCCCTCGCCGATCCGCCACGTGAAATCGAGCGCCGGGCTCGCAGCCGTCACCGCGGCGGCATGGTCCGGAAAGTCGCCGTGACAGAGGAACGCCCTGGCGCCGGAGGCGGTCGCGAGATACGCCACTTCATCCGGCATCAGCCTGAAATTGGTGGGAACCCACACCGCGCCGAGCCGGAACGCCGCGAACATCGACCAGAACATCTCGTCGCAATTCCTGGAATGCACCAGAATGCGGTCGCCCTTGACGATGCCGCTTGCTGCGAGGGCTGCCGCCAGCGCCGAGACGTGACCATCGATCTCGCGCCAGTTCCAGGACCTGTCGCCCCAAATGAGGCCGGGGCGACCGCCACGGCGGCGGGCATTTTGCGTCACCATGTGAGCGAGGTTCATGACCCGGCGGGACATGCGCAGGATGCCGCCGGGGGGCGCGGCCGCGGGTGCTTTATCGATCACGTCGAGGGCTCCGGAACTGGGACGATGGTTCGCCGATCAATGATTGCAATAATACGCCCAAACGGATGTAGATGTCGCCATGACCTTTGCCGCCCTGAAAAGCGATATTCGCCAGCTTTACGAAGGCGCGACGCCGCGCGGCGTCCGTTTCCGCTATGCGCTGCTGGCGTTCGATATCGTCACCGTGCTGTTCATCATCGCGACCTCGTTCCTGCCACCCAGCGAGACCATCGAGGCGCTCGACGTCCTGTTCGGCGTCGGAATCCTGGCCGACTTTGCCGCACGCCTGCTCGCCAGCCGGCATCGCCTGCGCGAATTCACCCGGTTTTCGACCTGGACCGACGTGATCGCGATCATCTCGTTCCTTGCGCCGCTGGCGGGGGAAGCCGGCGGCTTTCTGCGTATCCTGCGCACCTTGCGGCTGCTGCGCGACTACCAGATGCTGGTGCGGCTGCGCGCCGACAGCTCGTTCTTCCGGCGCAACGAGGAGGTCATCTTCGCCGTCACCAACCTTGCGGTATTCATCTTCGTGATGACCGCGATCGTTTACGAAACCCAGAAATTCCACAACAACCAGATCACGAACTATGCCGACGCGCTGTACTTCACGGTTACGGCGCTGACCACCACCGGCTTTGGCGACATCACCCTGCCCGGCACGCTCGGCCGCCTGATCTCGGTGGTCATCATGATTTTCGGCGTGACCCTGTTCTTCAATCTCGCCCGCGCGCTGCTGAACCCGGACAAGGTCCGGTTTCCCTGTCCGATCTGCGGCCTGCAGCGCCACGACCGCGACGCGGTGCATTGCAAGGCCTGCGGCGTGGTGCTGAATATTCCCGACGAGGGCTCCTAGCGCCGGCCCGGCATCCTCACCGCAGCCCCGTCCCGCCGCAGCGCTGGCATTTCACCACCTTGTCGCCCTTCTTCAGCAGGCCCTTGCCCTCGCAGTTCTTGCACTTCTGCTTCTTCTTGATGTTGGGGCCCTTTTGGCTCGTCATGACGTTCTCCAGATCAGAGGCGCTGCGATCGCCAGCAAGCCAGCCTATCTCGCTTCAGAACCATAGCACCAAAGCAAGTGGACTTCGGGCCATATTGACGACCCCAGTGCGCGCCGCCGGCTTGCAGCGGCAGGTCCATGCGCCTAAATGACCCGGCGGAATCGTTTTCAGAGAGTTGAGGGTATGGCGACAGCATCCGTTCGCGACAACAAGGCCCAAAGCCGATTCGAACTCGATGTCGAGGGCACACTGGCGTTTGCGAATTATCGCCGGACGCCGTCGGCCGTCATCATCACCCACACCGAAACGCCGCGCGCGCTGCGTGACCGTGGCATTGCGTCCGAACTGATGCATGGCGCGCTGCAGCTGATCCGCGCCGACGGATTGAAGGTGATCGCCGGCTGCGGTTTTGTGGTGGATTATCTACGCAAGCATCCGGAGTTTGCGGATCTGGCGGGGTAATCGATGGCGGCATTCCCGCAACTCGCGGCCCGTTGCCCCTGACCACGCCGTGTGGCATTCACTTTGCCTGGGCAGCAACGTTTCAGGGACAATCCGGCGATGACCGTTTCACCCCCGCGGGGTTTCAGCCGTTCGAGGTGACCGACGGCTTCATCGGGCATAATGGCCCCTATTACTGGCGTCAGGATTCCGCGGGCCAGCTCGAATTCGGCTTCCAGACCGACGCGCGGCACGGCAATCCCAACGGCGTCCTGCATGGCGGCGCGGTACTGGGCTTTCTCGACACCATCCTCGGCCATGCCGTGGTCAGGGGCGCGCAGCGGCCCTGCGCCACCATTTCACTGGACAGCCGGTTCATTGCAACGGCGGCACCGGGAGCATGGATCGGCGGCCGCACCACGGTCAGAAAGCTGACCCGCAGCTTTGCCTTCGTTGACGCCGAGGCTCTTGCGGGCGAAAAGCTGCTGGTCACGGCGACCGCGATTTTCCGCATCTTCGAGGGAGAGCCCCGGAAGTAACCTCCCTCGCCCGCGCGAGCGAGCCATGTCCGGCAAACAAATCTCAGATTGCGGCCATGCGCGGCGGCCATCCGTAACATTACGGAAGAGCGCATGACATTGCTGCAGCGCAATGAACCGTTAACGGATCGGTGCCACGAAGGAGCGTAGGCACCCGTCAGTGCCCTTGCTTAAATCCTCGGGAAATCGGCCATGTTCATTGCATCCCTCGTCGGCACGCTTATGCGATACCTTCGCTATCGGGCGCAACTCACCAGCATCAGCAAGCTCGACGATCACATCCTGCGCGATATCGGCCTCAACCGCGGCGAACTGCGATCCGCGGCCTGGGATATCGCCGCGCACGGTGCCGGGCACTGATCGTTGCGGTCGGTTCGCCCACAAAAAAGGCCCGCCGTCCGGCGGGCCTTTTAATTCGTCCGACGATCTGCCGGTTACCCGCCGGACTAGTCCTTGAGCTCCGGCGGCAGCTTGCCGCCATTGGCGGCGAGTTTCGTCATCACCTGCTTGTGCAGCCAGATATTCATGCTGGCGGAATCATTGCTGTCGCCGGTGTAGCCGAGCTCCTTGGCGAGTTCCTTGCGAGCGGTGAAACTTGAATCGATATCGAGCGCCTTCATCAGATCGACGATCGAAGTCCGCCATGCCAGCTTTTCACCCTTGGCCTTGACGGCGGCGTCCAGGATCGGCGCGACGTCGACCGTGGCCGCGGCCGCCGATCCACCTCCAGCAGCGGTACCGCCGCCCGCAGGCGCCGCGTCGGCCTTGGTGCCAAAGATCGCGCCCATGATTTTTCCGAAAATGCTCATAGATTTCTCCAATAGACGATACGAACAGCCCGCTCTGACCTTAGCGTCCCCGCCGAGGCTTGCCAATGCAGCATTCACCGAAGCGTGAGCGACGGTGCGGGTGATTGGGAGTACGCTGATGGTTCAGTTCGCGACATGGCCTGCTCCGGTTTCCTGTCTTCGCGTCTGGCCCTGATCGTGATCGTTTCGCAGACGGCCTGTTGGCGCCCGCAACGGCGTGACATGCGGCTGTCACACAAAGGGAGACGACGACCATGGCCACGCCATACCCGGGCAATGCTCCCGGCAATGTCACGCCGCTGGAAGCACAAAATACCGCAGCCGCCCCCGTCATCCGAACCATCGGCCTGTCCGACTTGCACCGGGCGCTGCGGCTCGGCTGGGAGGACTTCAAGGCGGTGCCCAGCCACGCCATCATTCTCGGCGTGATCTACCCGGTGCTCGGACTGGTACTGGCGCGCACTGTACTCGGCTATTCGGTTCTGCCGCTGCTGTTTCCGCTGGCGGCGGGCTTTGCCCTGCTCGGCCCGTTCGCAGCCCTCGGCCTCTATGAGCTCAGCCGCCGCAGGGAGCGCGGTGAACAAGCCTCGGCGTGGGACGCGGTCGAGGTGCTGCGCTCGCCGTCGTTCGGCGCCATGCTCGGGCTCGGCACGCTGCTGCTGGCACTGTTCGTCGTGTGGGTGTCGACCGCACAGGCGATCTATGTCGCGGCCTTCGGTTACGAAGCCGCAGCCGGGATTCCGGATTTCGCGCGGCGCGTGCTGACGACGCCGGAGGGATGGTGGCTGATCGTTGTCGGCTGCGGCGTCGGCTTCCTGTTCGCGGTGGTGGCGCTGTGCGTCAGCGTGGTTTCATTCCCGCTGATGCTCGAGCGTCACGCCGGGGTCGGCGACGCCATGGTGACGTCGCTGCGCGCGGTGGCGCGAAATCCGGTACCGATGGCGGCATGGGGATTGATCGTCGCGGCGTTGCTGGTCGCGGGATCGCTGCCGGCCTTCCTCGGCCTCGCCATCGTCATCCCGCTGCTCGGTCATGCCACCTGGCACCTCTATCGCGAGGTCGTCGCGCCCGAACTCAACCCGCAACCGCTCCCGCCCCGCCCGCATCGCGAGCGGCGCCCGGCGGCCGACTTCCCGGCCAACCTGTTCCCGTGGAAGCGCAAAAACGACGCGTAGCGGGCGTCAAGCTACGTCGGGACAAGCCATGCCATCCGGCCGCCGGTTCTTGCTGACCGGCGGCTTGAGCATGCCGCCGCTCGTTGTTTGATCCCTCGCGCGAAAAGCGCTGATGGTCGCACCAAGCATCACCCACCTGCTCCGGCACTAAAAACTGATTTATTGTTCATCTTATTCTGAGAACCTGCATGCGAATCGCGCATGCGTCATCAAGCCTTAGGCATGCAGTTTGTGTCCATCTCATGAGCTGGGTCGTATCGCATCCAGGGGTGTCTAACGGCGAGATGTCCTCTTTGCGACAACTTTGTGGATTTATGCTGAACTTGGAGGTTTTTGGATGTAGCCTTGAGATCGGCCGCGCCCCTCAAAAGGTTAATTGATTCTTATCGTAGACATGCGTTTTTCACCTAGCTGCATCGCAACATCAGAGCTTCTGCACTGCGGCATTGTTTTCTATATTCATTACAACGATGAGGTTTCCTCCAAGAGCTGAATCGTATTTTCAAGGAGACTACCCATGTTGCTCTCGCTCATCCGCATGATCCAGGCATTCCGGGACTATCAGCGCAATGTCAGCGAATTGTCCCAGCTTAGCGATCGCGAACTGTCCGATATCGGTCTGGATCGCTCGGACATTCCGCGCGTTGCAGCCGGTACCTATCACGGCTGATTCGTTTCTCAACTGACTGACGATAACGCCCGCCTCGCTGCGGGCGTTATCGTATCTGCGGTGCATTCCACTTGGCCCGAAAACGCGCTACGTCTCTCGGCCATGAACGCCAGCAAATCTGCCACTGAAACCGTCCATATCATAGGCGCCGGCCTGGCCGGCTCGGAAGCGGCCTGGCAGGTCGCCAATGCCGGCGTCGCCGTGGTCCTGCACGAGATGCGCCCTGTCAGGATGACCGAGGCCCATCGCACCGACGGCCTGGCCGAACTGGTCTGCTCCAACTCCTTCCGCTCCGATGATGCCGCCAACAACGCCGTCGGGCTGCTGCATGCCGAAATGCGCCGGCTGGGCTCGCTGATCATGCGGGCCGCCGATGCCAACCAGGTGCCCGCCGGCGGCGCCCTGGCGGTGGACCGCGACGGCTTCTCCGCTGCCGTCACCAAGGCCCTCAACGATCATCCGCTGATCGATATCGACCGGACCGAGGTCGGTGGCCTGCCGCCGGCCGATTGGGGCAATGTCATCGTCGCGACCGGACCCCTGACCTCCGCACCGCTCGCGGAAGCTATCCGCGTACTCTCGGGCGAGGACGCGCTGGCATTCTTCGACGCCATCGCCCCGATCGTGCACCGGGATTCGATCGACATGTCGGCGGCGTGGTTTCAGTCGCGCTACGACAAGGGCGGCCCCGGCGGCACCGGCGCCGACTACATCAACTGCCCCATGAACAAGGAGCAGTACGACGCCTTCGTCGACGCCCTGATCGCGGGCGAGAAGACAGACTTCAAGGAGTGGGAAACCAACACCCCCTATTTCGACGGCTGCCTGCCGATCGAGGTGATGGCCGAGCGCGGCCGCGAGACGCTGCGCCACGGGCCGATGAAGCCGGTCGGGCTGACCAATCCGCACGACCCGACCGTGAAGGCATATGCCATCGTGCAGCTGCGCCAGGACAACAAGCTCGGCACGCTCTACAATCTGGTGGGTTTCCAGACCAAGCTGAAGCATGGCGCCCAACAGCGCGTGTTCCGCACCATTCCCGGGCTCGAGAACGCCGAATTCGCCCGACTGGGCGGCCTGCACCGCAACACCTTCCTGAATTCGCCAAAGCTTCTGGACACCCAGCTGCGCCTGCGCGCCCAGCCGCGGCTGCGCTTCGCCGGGCAAATGACCGGCTGCGAGGGCTATGTGGAATCCGCCAGCATCGGGTTAATGGCCGGGCTTTACGCCGCTGCCGATGTCCGTTCGGCATCGTTGGCGCCGCCGCCTTCGAGCACGGCGCTGGGCTCACTGCTCGGCCACATCACCGGCGGCCATATCGAGACCATCGACGCCGGTCCGCGCTCGTTCCAGCCGATGAACATCAATTTCGGGCTTTTTCCGCCGCTGGCCAGCCCCCCCACCAAAAAGCCCGATGGCACCCGATTGCGCGGCAACGAAAAGACCGTGGCGAAGAAGCAGGCGATGAGCGCGCGCGCGCTATCGGATCTCGACCGCTGGATTGCCGATCACGTGCGCGTAGCAGCGGCGGCGTGAGCGTTCCATGAGTCTACCGAAAGACGACGCCGCCGTGCTGTCGGCGCGATGGACCGAAGGCGTTCTGCTGAAGCGCGACGTGTTTTCGACTGTCGAGCGCGGCCGCTTTCGCGGGCCGGCCGACGAAGTCGACGCCGTGCTGCGCCGGCTCGATCAGGTGCCGTGGTGGTCGTACCTGCCGGCGCGTCATCTGTTCGGACGCGAGGCCCGCGCGCTGGCGCTGGCGCGCGACCTCGATGTCGGACCACGACTGTTGTGGGCCGGCAAACAGGCGCTGGTGCGTGGCTTTATCAATGGTGTGGCGCTGCAAATGGCCAAGCCGCATGGCGATGCCGCCTATTTTCGTTCCGCCAAGCTGGCGCTGCGAAAAATGCATCGCGTCGGCATCTGTCATAACGATCTCGCCAAGGAACAAAACTGGCTGCGCGGCACCGATGGCCGCGCTTATGTCACGGATTTCCAGCTCGCCGCCTGCTTCAAGTCGCGCAGCAAGCTGTTCCGGATCGCGGCCTATGAGGATCTGCGGCATCTCCTCAAGCACAAGCGCAGCTACGCGCCGGAGGCGCTGACGCCGGCAGAGCGCAAGATCCTGGCGCGCAAATCGGCGGTCGCCAGCCTCTGGCTGATGACCGGCAAGAAGGTCTACCGCGCCATCACCCGCGGCCTGTTCAATTTCACCGACCGCGAAGGCGGCGGCCGGCGGCTGGTCAACGACGCGCCCGTCCTGCTCGAGTTGATCCGGAAAAATCCCGATGTCCGCGACGGCGCCATCGTCGCCTTCGCCGACCGCCGCACCGGCGTCGGCCTTTATGCGTTTGTGGAAGCCGATCAGCCCGCGCTCGAAGCGCAATTGCGCAGCGAACTCACCGCCGCAAAGGGTCCGAAAGCGCCGGAGCATATCCAGGTGGTGCAGGCACTGCCGCGCGACGCCGCCGGCAAACCCCGCACCGAGATTCTGCAGCTCGTGGCGATGAACCAGCTCGACCTGATCGAGCCGATGATGACGAGCGACGCCGACCGCGCCTTCCTGAAGAGCATTCTGGAGTCGCGGAAAAATCTGCGGGACCGGTTCAATTTCGAGGCAGGTGAGCTGGGG
Source organism: Reyranella sp. (assembly GCA_030684475.1). GTDB lineage: Bacteria > Pseudomonadota > Alphaproteobacteria > Reyranellales > Reyranellaceae > Reyranella. Next base: position 8,146 of record JAUXWB010000112.1, read on the forward strand.
CCGACGTCAACACAGCCAACAGACGTCGTCACCCGCGAAGGCGGGTGACCCAGTATTCCAGAGGCGTCTGAGATACGATTGAGGGGCCGCGGCGTACTGGATCCCCGCCTGCGCGGGGATGACGACCAGGGGTGAGGCGACGTAAGCGCGCGACTCTCGGCTTACGAAAACTCCTTCGACTTCGACGCCCGCCACAACGTCCACAGCGTCCGCAACCGCGACGTGACATGCGGCAGAAACGGATCGTTGTCCGCGCGCGCCATCCGCTGCAGGTCGCGCCGAACCTGCGCCAGCGGCAGGAAGACCGGCTTTGCCTCCGGCGGCACCTCGGCCAGCAACGAGAATGCCGTCTTCAAATGCCCCCGCGCCTCGCCGATCAGTTGATCCAGCGCTGCGCGCAGTATCGGCGTCTCCTTGCCGGCAAACACCTCTTCCATGCCGCAGCCGTGTTGCTGCAGCAGTTGCAGCGGCACGAATAATTGGCGCCGCGAGGCATCCAGCGGCAGCGCGGCGATCACCTGGGCAATGCCCTGCGCGAGGCCGGCGTGGCGCGCGAGGTGCTCGATCGCATCGGATTGGCGGCCACAGATGGCAGCGCCAAGCGAAAACAGGGCGCCCGCGGTATCGCTGATGTAGCCTTCCAGCGCCGCCAGGGTCGGCATCGGGTCGTTGTAAAGGTCGAACTGGTGCTCGTCGATCAACCGCGACAACCGCTCGACCGGCAGACGGCAGTTGCGGATCGCCAGCATCAGTTCGGCCGCCACCGGATTGCCCTCGACGCCGCCATGGCCTGTGCCAGCCAGCATGTCGGTCCACCATTGCAGGCGCATTTCGCCGGGCAGCGGCTGGCTCACCTGCTCGCGCACCCGCGAAATCTCGACATTGAAGGCATAGATCGCAAGCAGCGCACGGCGCTGGTCGGACGGCATGAACAGGGTCGACGCGTAACGGGGAAAATCGTGGCTGCGTACCAGATCAACGCAGAAGGCCGCGGATTCCCTGACGCCGTCCATGTCGCTCATGGCACCGCTATCAGCGCCGCCGCGACGCGCCGGCGTTCGCCGATCATGATGTTGTAGCTGGTGATCGCGGGACCGGTCTGCATCGTGTCCTGCACGACCCTCACCGCCCGCAAGGCATCGCGTAGCGCAGGCGGCGCCAGCCAGACGCCGGTACCGGTTCCGATGATCAGGGTATCGATGCCACCAGCCGCTTCGAATACCCGGGCCAGCGAGGCCCTGTCGATTTCCTCAGGCCGGACGACCGGCCAGGCCCAGATCGCCTCCGGCAGACAGAGCAGCGAGCCGCGGTGCGACATCTCGGCAAACGCGAAGCCGCCCTTGCCGTAGGCCTCGATCGGCGCCGATCTCGGAAGATGCGGAGCGTCCGACGGAGCCGGCATCGTCACTTCCCGGACGATTTTTCCGGCGTTTCCCGGTTGGTGCCGACGCCGAGATAGATCAGGATCGGTGCTGCGATGAAGATCGAGGTGTAGGTGCCGACCAGCACCACGCCGAACATCATCACCGCGGTAAAGCTGTGGATGGCGTGGCCACCGAACAGGAACAGCGCCAGCAGGGCCAGCGTGACCGTAACGTGGGTGATGATGGAGCGCGACAACGTCGAATTGATGGACTCGTCGAGCAATTCCGGCATCGGCATTTTCTTGTAGCGCCGCAGCATTTCGCGGATACGGTCGTAGATCACGACGGTGTCGTTAAGCGAATAGCCGAGGATGGTCAGCAAGGCCGCGATACTGGTCAGGTCGAAGTCGATCTGGGTGATCGACATGAAGCCGATGGTGAGAACGATGTCATGGACGTTGGCGATCATGGCGCCGAGCGCGAACTGCCATTCGAACCGGAACCAGAGATAGATCAGGATCCCGAGGATCGCGAGCATCAGCCCCAGCATGCCGTAAGCCAGCAATTCGCCGGAAACGCGCGGTCCGACGACTTCGACACGTCGATACTCGACCGACTCGCCGAGCGCGCCCCGGACCTTCTGCACCGCCTCCTGCTGGGCAGCATCGCCGCCGGGCTGTTCCGCGACGCGGATCAGCACGTCGGCCGGTCCGCCGAACTGCTGCAACTGGACTTCGCCGAGACTAAGCCCGGTCAGCGTTGCCCGCATCGACGCAATGTCGGCGGTGCCGGACTTGGCTCGCACTTCCAGCAGCGTGCCACCCTTGAAGTCGATGCCGAAATTTAGCCCATGGGTGAAGAACAGCACGATGGCGAGAATCGAGAGCAGCGCCGAAATCGGAAAACTGATGCGGCGAAAGCGGGTGAAATGGAACTTGGTGTCGTCAGGCACGATTCGCAGCGACGGCAGCCAGCCGAAGCAGGCAACCACCGTCAGCACGGCAATCAGGACACCGAGTCCGATGAGAACGTAATTTGTCACAGCCGGCTCATTTCCTAAATCGGCACGGTCTGCGGCCGCTTCCATCTTACCCACGTCGCGACGATCAGGGCGGTAAGCGTAAACGCGGTGAAGACAGTGGTGATGATGCCGATGCCGAGCGTCACGGCAAAGCCGCGCACCGGACCGGTGCCGATATAGAACAGCACGGCGGCGGCGATGAAGGTGGTGATGTTGGAATCCAGAATCGTCGACAGAGCGCGCCGGAAGCCCGCATCGATCGCGTTGATCGCGCTGCGCCCGCCGCGCAACTCCTCGCGGATGCGCTCATAGATCAGCACGTTGGAGTCCACGGCGATGCCGACCGTCAGCACGATACCGGCGATGCCGGGCAGCGTCAGGGTGGCATTCAGCAGCGACAATACGCCGAAGATCATCGCGACATTGATGGCGACCGCGATATTGGCGAACACGCCGAATAGCCGGTAGGTCAGCAGCATGAACACGATGACCATGACCGAGCCGATATAGGCTGCGAGCTGGCCCTTTTCGATGGAATCCTGACCGAGCCCCGGGCCGACCGTGCGCTCCTCGATGACGGTCAGCGGCGCCGGCAGCGCGCCGGCGCGCAGCAGGATGGCAAGATCATTGGCCGCCTGCACGGTAAAATTGCCGGAAATCTGGCCGGAACCGCCGGTGATCGGCTCACGAATCACCGGCGCCGAAATCACCTCATTGTCGAGCACGATGGCGAAGGGCTGCCCGACATTCTCCGTCGTCGCCTGCGCGAATTTGCGCGACCCCGACGTGTTGAAGCGGAAACTGACGATCGGCTCGCCGGTGCGCTGGTCAAAGCCCGGCTGTGCGTCGGTCAGGTCTCCGCCGGACACCAGCACCTGCTTCTTGATGACATAAGGGATCTTCGGTTCGGTCGAACTCATCAGCACGTCGGAGTCCGGCGGCGGCCTGCCTTGCAGGGCCTGGTCGGCCGGCACCGTCTGATCGACCATGCGAAAATCGAGCTTGGCGGTCTTGCCGATCAATTCCTTCAGGCGGGTCGGATCCTGCAGGCCCGGCACCTGCACCAGAATCCGGTCCAGTCCCTGGCGCTGAATCAACGGCTCGACGGTGCCCAGTTCGTTGACGCGTGTCTCGACGATCTGGATCGACTGTTCGACCGACTGCCGGATGCGGTCGGTGATCGCCGCGGCCGGCACGGTAAGTCGGATCAGCCCGCCGCCCGCGTCGGCGACTTCAAGACTGCGCTGGCCGCTGGAGCCGAGCAATCCGCCGAGCGGCTGTGAAAGCTCGCGCAGTTTGGTCAGCGCCGTCGGCAGGTCGGCTTCCCTGGTAACACGCACCTCGACGGCATCGTTGCGTACGGCCAGCCCGGTATATGGGATCTTGGCATCGCGCAACGAGCGCCGAACGTCGTCGCGGATCTGATCGAGCCTGTCCTTCTTGACCGAATTGGCATCGACCTCGAGCAGGATATGCGATCCGCCCTGCAGGTCGAGGCCGAGCACGAGATGGCGCTGCGCCCATCTCGGCCAGGTCTTGACTTGCGCCTCGGGAAAGAAGTTCGGAACGGCGCAAAGGCACACCACCAGCGTCGTGAGGATGATCGCCAGCGCCTTCCACCGCGAAAAATACAACATCGAGTTGACCCGTCCAATCAGCAGAAAACGGCGCGCGAAAAGCTAGCTCGCGGACTTCTCGTCCTTGGCGGGCTCGGCCTTTTCCTTCGCCGGCTCGCCCTTGGCGCGGACGCCGGAAATCATCTGCCGCATCTGCCGCACGCGGACGCCGTCGGAGATTTCGAACTCGATCTGGTCGTCATCGACCACTTTGGTCACTTTTCCGACCAGGCCGCCTGAAGTGACGACCGTGTCGCCGCGGCGGATGTTCTTCACCAGTTCGGCGTGGTCCTTCACCTTTTTCTGCTGCGGCCGCAGAATCAGGAAATACATGATCACGAAGATCAGCGCGAACGGCAGCAGCGACATCAACATGCTGTTGGTATCGCCGCCGGCCGCGGCCTGGGCAAACGCAGGAGTAATCAGCATTCGGGCAATCCTCGTGAAACGGGGGTAAAGCAGCGACCCATCGGCGTCGGGCCGGTTCGGTCAAATTCGCGCGGACTATAGCGGCCGGCGCTCCAATTGCAACGCTGCCAGACCCTTCATTTGGGCCGCTTGCGGCCCTCCGCAAGTCCCGATAAGGGTGCGTCGTCAGGAACCCCCAAGATGTCAAAAAAGCCCGGCAAAACAGCCTCTCGCGCCGCCTCCAAGGCTGGCCAGCCGAAATCGGCGAAGTCCGCGACAAAACGCCCGCCCGCCCCGCCAAAACAGGCCACGGACGAGCGGATCGCGCGCGCGCTCGAAACCATCGTGGCTCACCTCGCCGCCGCCTCGCCGGCGTCGAATTCCGCCTCCTCATTCGGCAGCGCCGACGCCTTCATCTGGCACCCGAACGGCAGGCTGGCGCCGGTGCCGCGTGTCAGCCGGGTCGACCTCGGCCTGCTCAAGGGCATCGACCGGGTGCGCGACATCCTGATCGAAAACACCGAACGTTTCGCCGATGGCCTGCCCGCCAACAACGTGCTGCTGTGGGGCGCGCGCGGCATGGGCAAGTCGTCACTGGTGAAGGCGGCGCACGCCAATATCAACGTCGAACGCAAGCCCGCGCAACGCCTGAAACTGGTGGAGATTCACCGCGAGGACATCGAGAGCCTGCCGGCGCTGATGGATCGGCTGCGCCACTCGAATTTCCGCTTCATCGTATTCTGCGACGACCTTTCGTTCGACGGCAACGACGCCTCCTACAAATCGCTGAAGGCGGTGCTGGAGGGCGGCATCGAGGGTCGTCCCGACAATGTCATCCTGTACGCAACCTCCAACCGCCGGCATCTGCTGGCGCGCGAGATGATCGAGAACGAGCGCTCGACCGCGATCAATCCCGGCGAAGCGGTCGAGGAGAAGGTCTCGCTGTCGGATCGATTTGGCCTCTGGCTCGGCTTTCACCGCTGCAGCCAGGATGAGTATCTGGCGATGGTGAAGGGCTATTGCAGCCATTTCGGCATCAAGCTCGCGGAAGCCGAACTCGAGCGCGAGGCGCTGGAATGGTCGACCACGCGGGGCTCGCGATCCGGGCGCGTTGCCTGGCAGTTCACCCAGGAATTGGCGGGGCGGCTCGGGGTGCGGCTGAAGGCGGATTGACTTGGGTACGTGTCCCGGCTCCGCGGTGCAGCGTTCTTCACGCTGCTCCGCGGAGCCGGGACCCAGCTGGTTCAAGATGGACCCCGGATCAGCAGCGCACCGCCAATGGCGCTGCGCTGCGTCCGGGGAACGTCGTGAAAGCTAATCGGCATCCCGTCGCGACCGCGCCAGCGGAATGATCAGCAGCCCGAGCACGGCAACCGCGGCCAGCAGGGCCCAGGCTTCATTGACACTTGTAGCGAAGGCGGCCTGCTCGATCATGGAAGCCGCGGCCGATAGATCCGATGGAATCCGGTCGAGCCCGATCGCCTGCGCGGTCGCGATGTCGCCCCCGATCAGGCGCTGGCGGATGGTCTCGGCATGTCCGCCGGTGCGTCCGTAAAGCACCGTATCGATCAACGCGATGCCGACCGCGCCGCCGAGGTTTCGCATCATGTTGAACAGCCCGCTGGCGTCCGGCACCAGCTTGTGCGGCAGCGTCTCCAGCGCCATCCTTGTCGGCGGCAGCAGGCAGAACATCGCCGCGAAGCCGCGCAGGATCTGGGGCCAGAACATCTCGTCGAAATCGGCGGTGCGGCTTTCGAAAGCGCTCAGACCGAGCCCGACGGCGAACAGGCTAAATCCGAACGCCGACAGCCAGCGCGGATTGACCCGGCTCTCCAGCGCGCCGGCGATCGGCGCAGCCAACAGTTGGGCGGCTCCCGTCACCAGCATGATCGAACCGATCTGCAGGGGATCGTGCTGCCGGACATAGGCGAGGAACACCGGCATCAAATAGACCGCGCCGAACAATCCGGCGCCGAGGCAGAAACTGAGCCCGCAGCCGACCGCGAACGACGGCACCTTCAGCGTTGTCAGTTCGACCACCGGCTGCACCGCCTTCAGCGTTCGCACCGCGAAAGCCGCCGTCGCAGCCGCGCAAAGCCCGAACAGACCGAAGCAGACCATGGAAAACCAGCCATTATGCGGGGCCTGCTTCAGGCCGATCTCCAGGCTTGCCAGCGCCACCACCATCAGCGCCAGCGATATGGCGTCGAAATGCTTCAACTGGTTCAGGCGGGGCCTGCCCCGCGGCAGCAGGAACGGTGTCGCGATCGCCGCGACGACGCCCGGAACGACATTGATCAGGAACAGCCAGGGCCACGAATAATGGTACGTGATCCAGCCGCCGACCACCGGCCCGACCGTCGGCGCCAGCACGGCCACAATGCCGGCGATGGTGCCGGCGACCGGATGAGCCCGCGCCGGAAACAACAGAAAGATGCCCGAGAACACCGCGGGGATCAGCATGCCTCCCGCAAACCCCTGCATGATGCGGAAGGTGACGAGCGACGCGAAATTGGTGCTGAAGGCGCAGCCGATCGACGTCGCGGTGAATACGAAGATGGCGATCACGAACAACCATCGCAGCGTGAGGACGCGCGTCAGCCAGCCGGTCAGGGGAATCGCCGTGATCTCGGCGATCAGATAGGCCGTCTGGATCCAGCTCATCGCATCCGGCGATATCGCCAGCGCATGCTGGATCGCCGGCAGCGAGGTTGCGACGACCTGAATGTCGAGGATAGCCATGAACATGCCGAGGCACATCAGGACGAAGCCGAACCAGGTGGAAATCCTTGCCGAAGTCGTGCGCCAGATCATGGGGCGTCGCGCAATCATTGTCTCGCGCGGCGCGCCAGACGCGGTTTCGGCACATTTGCGAACCGCAGCAAGCGAAGCGCTGAGAGCTATAAAAACGGTGGCCGGCAACGGCAGGCCTAAAGGCTACGCAATAGCCGACCCACGCGGTAAAGTACACCTGCGGACCCGCACGGCTGGAGCTCCGGCGTACATCGCTTCTTGCCAGCGCCGAAATGAAAAATGGCCGGGACAAGCCCGGCCACTGCGCAGAAGCAATTGGAGTTGGCGCGTTCCGGCGGCTCGCCTCACGCCCCGTTGAGGAATTGAAGCGGGTCAACCGGCGAAGATCCCTTGCGGATCTCGAAGTGGAGCTGCGGCGACCCCACCTCTCCCGACTGACCCGACTTGGCAATGATCTGGCCGCGCTTGATCGTGTCGCCGCGCTTCACCATCAGTTCACTCGCATGGGCATATGCGGTGACGTAACCGTTGGAGTGCCGAACCAGAACGAGATTGCCGTAACCCTTGAGTTCATTTCCGGAGTAGGCGACGACGCCATCCTCCGCCGCCTTGACGGGGGTGCCTTCCGGCACGGCCAGATTAATGCCGTCGTTGGACTTGCCATTGGTCTTGGCGCCGTAACTGGCGATCACCTTGCCGCGTACCGGCCAGCGGAACGTCGGCAGCGCGCCGGTTGCTTCACTGGCCTTGACGGAGGCTTCGGCCACGGGCGCCTCATCCACCTTGGCCGTAGCCGAGGCGAGCCGCGCGCTTTGCGGAGGCATACCGGCCACGGCGGCCGTTCGGGTCACGGCTACCGGCTTGGCAACGGCCACGGCGGCCGGTGGCGCGGCTTGTGCCGTCGCGGACTTCGCGCCGGGCACGGTCAGTTTCTGGCCAAGCTTGAGCTTGGACGAGGAGTCGAGGCCGTTGGCCCTGGAGAGGTCAGCCGCGCTCACCTTGTTGCGACGTGCGATGCTGAGCAAGGTGTCGCCGCGATTGACGACATGAACCGTCGATGCGGCCGCCGCAACGGGCTTGCTTGCAGGCGCAGCGACGGCCGGTGCAGGCGCAGCGACGGTCGCGGTCTGGCGCGGAATGATCAGTTGCTGGCCGGGCGACAGCGCCCGCGGCCCCTTGTAGCCATTGGCCTGCAGGATCGCGGCGGAGGACACGTTATAGCGCCGCGACAATGTTTCGAGCGTGTCGCTGGTCCCAACGATGATGGTGGTGGTTCCGGCCCGGGCCGGCGCGCGGACGGCCGCGACCGAGCGCGGGGCGACGGTCGCCGTGGTCTCGAGCGGCTGATGCGTCGGCGGTGCATACGAGGACAGGCCGCGCCCTCCCCCGGACACGCCGGAATGCGCGCTCGGATAGGATTGCGGTGCCGCGATCGGCGGCGGCAAGGGCTGCGACTGGTAATGCGCTTGCGGGCGGGAATATTGCGGCAGTTCGCGGCGCTCGACCGCAGGCGCCCGCACCGAGCCGGTAGCTTCCGGTTGCGATGCAAAAGGATTGGAGAAATTGTTTTGCGATAGCCGCGTCTGCATGTCGGCACTGCAGCCGGCAAACCCAAAAGACATCAGCGCCAGCGCCGCAACGTGCGGAACGCGACGCGAGTAAAGCAACTCGACGACACGGGACATGGTTACTCACTCGTACGCAACAAATTACTGATTTGAGTAAACACATCCCCAGTAAACAAGCGCTTAACCTTGGGAATAAGACGTTGGGCCCCGCCAATCCGGGTTTCTACAGTTCGCGGGCAATCCCGGGCAGCGCCGGCACGAAGCGCACGTCCACCAGCGCCTTGCGTTCCAGGCCCGCCTCGGTCCTGGTCAGCCGGATCAGGGTCTGGGTGCCCTGATGCGGCCCGACCGGGGCGATCAGAATGCCCCCGGGCTCGAGCCGCTGCGTTAACGCTTCAGGGACCTCCTCCATCGCCGCCGTCACGATAATACGGTCGAAATTGCCGGCGCTGGCGGGGATGTCGAAGCCGTCCCCCAGCAACACCTCGACATTGTCGCATCCGAGCTTCTCCAGCCGCACCCGGGCGCTGTCGGCAAGCGTCCGGTAACGCTCGATCGACAGGACATGGCCGCAGAGCCGCGACAGGATGGCAGCCTGGTATCCCGAGCCGGTGCCGATCTCCAGCACGCGGTGATGCTTCTGCAGCTGCAATTGCTCGGTCATGTAGGCCACCACGAACGGCTGGCTGATGGTCTGGCCGCAGGCGATGCCGAGCGCGCTGTCGCGCCAGGCGTCGGCGCGATCGGCAGGATCCACGAAAAGGTCGCGCGGGATCCCCTCCATGGCGCGCAGCACCGCCTGATCGCTGATCCCCCGACGCCGCAGGGTGAGCTGAAACATCATCTTTTCCGGCGGATTTTGAACGGCGGGCATCTCGGTCTCGCAAGGCTCTTGCCAAGACACCCTAGCGCGCCCCGGCCGGACAGTCAGATGCAATATCGAATGCCGGTTTCTCTGCCAATCCGGGTTCCTCCTCAGGGAACCCGGGGTGATACCTTGGCGTTAAGGCTTCGTGCAAACGCCCCCGACACCGGGCACGGGCGGCGTGCGGGCGCACGTTGATATTGCGGCTAATAGCGTTATCTGCGATCTTTACCGTGGGACGGGCAAGGACATCATCATGACTGCGACGCGGCTGCCGCGGGGTTCAGTATTCCTCGTCGAGGACGAGGTCATGATCAGGATGATGGTCGCGGACATGCTGGAGGAGCTTGGCTACAGCGTCGCGGCCGAGGCCGGCGAGATCAACGAGGCGATGAGGCTGGCGCAATCCACTCATTTCGACCTCGCCATTCTCGACGTCAACGTCAACGGCAAGGTGATTTCGCCGGTTGCCGAACTGATTCAGGCGCGCAACCGCCCGTTCATCTTCGCCACCGGTTACGGCTCGTCGGGCCTTCCGGAAGAATATCGCGACCGCCCCGCGCTGCAAAAGCCCTTCCAGCTCGAAACCCTGGCCAAGATGATCGACACCGCGCTGAAAAGCGCGACGGTTTAGGGCGGGCATCGCCCGCTACTGTCATCATCCACTGGATCCCCGCCTTTCGCGGGTATGACGCTTCGCGTCACTTCAGCGTTGCCGTCAGGGCTTCCGAAAACTCATCGTTGGTACGGTCGAGCCGCAGCGGCGTCACCGAAACATAGCGCGCCGCCAAGGCGGCGAGGTCGGTGCCTTCGGCCGGCGTATCCAGCATGGCCGTGCGTTCGAAACCGATCCAGAAGTAAGGATTGCCGCGGCCGTCGTGGCGCTTGTCCACTTTCAGAAAACCGAGGTTGCGCTTACCCTGCCGGGTCACGCGCACGCCCCTGACCTCCTCGGGAGCACAGGCCGGGAAGTTGACGTTGATCACGGTATTCCTGGGCACGCCGGCGTCGATCACCTTGCGCAGGATCTGCGGGCCGAATTGCAGCGCGGTTTCCCACACCGGCTTGTCGCGCGTCTCCGGGCTGAACTCCTGCGACAACGCAAACGAAGGCAATCCCAAAATGGTGCCTTCCAGAGCGCCCGCGATGGTGCCGGAATAGACCACATCCTCGGCGACGTTGCGCCCCTTGTTGACACCCGACAGCACGAGATCCGGCATGGTGGGCCCAAGAATGTAGCGCGCGCCCATGATGACGCAATCGGTCGGCGTACCCCGCACCGCGAAGTGCCGCGGGCCGATTTCGCGCAGCCTCAACGGATCGTTCAGTGACAGCGAATGCGACACGCCGGACTGATCGAGCTCCGGCGCCACCACCCAGACGTCCTCGGACAACGCGCGCGCGATCTGCTCGACGATCTTGAGGCCGGGCGCATGGATTCCGTCGTCATTAGTGCAGAGAATTCGCATCCGCCTGAACGCCCTTTTCGATCGATTGCCTCGCGGTCAAGAAGCCCTCTTATCCGGCTATCGCCGCCGAGGCAAACCGGCAAATCGAACCGGAGTCCCTGCCTTTGATGGGGCCGGCCACTTCGGCCGCCCTCACCTGGTAACGATCTCTCTTCCGGATTTGTCGTTCGGTGCGGGTTGAATGAAGCAGCGTCATTCAACTGCCAATCAGTCAGGGTTGATGCGCCGCTCGAACAGGAAGCGATGGCGTGCCCGGCGGTGTCGGCAAACGGACTACTCGTCTTGCCTGATTTGCGGTTTATCGCGCAGTACGGCATCCAGCAGCGAGCGGTGAACCTCGATCTTGCCGTTGTAAGCGATGTATCCTTTTTTCCTGAACTGGTTCATGAAAAAACTGACGCGGGACCGGGTGGTGCCGATCATTTCCGCCAGGGTCTCCTGACTGAGATTGATTGCGATCGGCTGCGTGCCGTCCTGGCCGAAATTGGCGAGCAGCAGCAGCAAGCGCGCCAGCCGCCTCTCGCTGGAATTGAACAGCTGGTCGATCAGGTCGTCTTCGATCCGGCTGTTGCGGGACAGCAGCCGGGCGATGAAGAACGTCGCAAACTTCGGCTCCGAGGCGAGTGCCGCGAGCATGGCCTGCTTGGTGATCGACGTGATCAGGCAATCCTCCATGGTATGGCCGGTCGTGGTGCGCACCGCCGCCTCCTCGAGACCTGTCTCGCCGAAGAACTGCCCCTCTGCGAAAAGCCCGACCACCGCCTCCTTGCCGTGCTCGGACAAGACCGTGACCTTGACTTTGCCCTTGTGGATGAAAAAGACGGTGTCGGCGACGTCGCCCTGGCTGAATATCTTGTGGTTTTTCTCGTATCGCTCGGTCACCCGGCCCGGCCCGGCCCGGGCAAGAAACGCCGTCGGATCGAAGTCATCTTGGGAAGCCCGGGTTTGTGGCGCGTTGAGCATGGTGCTGGTCCAGCAGGCGGGAGCGCAACACTCTCAGTCACCGGCGGAAGCCTGGGGCAGCGCGGTGATGTGCCATCCTATCCCCGTTATGTCGGGCAGGCGACTCAATTCGCAACCGGAAATGGTATGCCGCTCCGGATATCGCCAGAAAAGAGCGTAATTCCCCGCCAGAACTACCCCCGATGGGGCAGCCCGGGATACGTCTACTTCAGTTAAGTCGGGAACCGCTCCCGAACCCGGACCAGCGAATCGGTCGGCCGTCGCGAGTAGCCGGATCAGTAGCGCGCAATCACGACAATGGCGGCGACAAGCAATGCCGCGATCAGCGAAAGCGCCCGATCAAGCCGTTTCGAACGAAGTCTTGCCGTGCCGGCATCGAATGGAGGCATGGCGAAACCCTCAGTGTGCCGGCTTATTCTCGCGCTACGTTGGAGGCTTGAGTTCGCTGGCAAGCCAGCCCAGCGCATCGGAGGTCATGGGGTCGCTCACGACGACCGTTGTTTCCACGCGGCCGCACTTCTGGCACTCGAAGCTTCGATAATCAAAACCGGCAGGCCCCCGCTCGAGCTTCGACAACAGCATCCGGTTCTGCCGGCAATTCGGACAGCGCGGTCGCTCGATCGCGGCAATATGCGCTGACGAGACCGGCTGGTATTCGGGCATGAGGCACCTGACTGATTTGCTACCGCTGCCAGGAGGCAGACGGCGATAGTCGAGAATGGACCACCCGACGACTCAGGCGGTGTTCAAAACTGCTCACTTTGAAAAACATTGGGACTTTCAGGGTCAACGCAGTAAGCAGCCAACCGCGATATTGGGATTCAAATGCCGGAGATTTGACGGAACGCGGCAGCGCGGGGATGGCTATCGCCGCATGCGCGCGCGCCAGGGACGCAGAAATTTCGCCGGCCAACGTTCGATCCGCATGGCAAATCGTGGAACCAGCGGTACCGGCGGCTCCGTCGAAGCGCCGCCGCTCAAGCCCGGAGTTGAGTTAGGACGGTCTCCCGCGACGGGGAAGCCTATTGCTCTCGGGCGACGACCTTCACCCCGCCCATATAGGGCTGCAGCACGTCGGGCACGGCGATCGAGCCGTCTTCCTGCTGGTAGGTTTCCATGACCGCGATCAGCGCGCGGCCGACCGCGGTGCCGGAGCCATTCAGCGTGTGCACGAAGCGCGGCTTGCCGTCGGGACCGCGGTAGCGCGCGTCCATCCGCCTTGCCTGGAAGTCGCCGCACAGCGAGCAGCTCGAGATTTCCCGGTAGGCGCCGCCCTCGCCCTGGCCCGGCATCCAGACCTCGATGTCGTAGGTCTTCTGCGCCGAAAACCCCATGTCGCCGGCACAGAGCGTCATCACGCGGTAATGCAGGTCGAGGCGCCGCAGCACCTCCTCGGCGCAGGCCAGCATGCGTTCGAGCTCGTCCTTGCCGTTCTCCGGCGTCGTGATCGAGACCATCTCCACCTTGGTGAATTGATGCTGCCGGATCATGCCGCGGGTATCGCGCCCCGCCGCCCCTGCCTCCGCGCGAAAGCACGGCGTCAGCGCCGTCAGCCGCATCGGCAATTCCTTCTCGTCGAGAATGGATTCGCGCACGAGATTGGTCAGCGGCACTTCGGCGGTGGGGATGAGCCCGAGCCGTTCGCTCCTTAGCTTGTCCACGGCATTTCCATCGACGGCGGCGAGCAGCTCTCCCTTGATCGCCCAAAACTGATCGTCTTCAAACTTCGGCAACTGCCCCGTGCCGTACATGACGTGATCGCGCACCATCAGCGGCGGATTGATTTCGGCATAGCCGTGCTTGTTGGTGTGGAGATCGAGCATGAACTGCCCGATCGCGCGCTCCAGCCGGGCGAGTCCCTTTTTCAACACGACAAAGCGCGCGCCGCTCAGTTTCGCGGCGGCCTCGAAATCCATGAAACCCAGCGCGCCGCCGATGTCGTCATGCGGTTTCGGCGCGAACGCATAATTGCGGGCCTTGCCGAACACATGGCGCTGCACATTGCCGTGTTCGTCGGCACCCTCGGGCACCTCGTCCAGCGGCAGGTTCGGAATCGCGGCGAGCTCCCTCGCCAGCTCGTCGTCCGCCGTCTTTGCCGCCAGTTCGAGTTGCGGCATGGTGGTCTTGAGCTCGGCGACCTCGGCCATCAGGGCGCTCGCGCGTGCGTCGTCCTTCGCCTTCTTGGCGTCGCCAATTTCCTTCGACGCCGCATTACGCCGCGCCTGCATCTGCTCCGACTTGAGGATCGCCGCGCGGCGCCTCTCGTCGATCGCCAGCAGAGATGGCGACAACGGCTTCAACCCGCGCCGTCCTAGGCCGGAGTCGAAAGCCGCGGCGTTTTCGCGAATCCATTTGATATCATGCATGACTAATTCCCACGTCATGGCCGGGCTTGTCCCGGCCATCCACGTCTTTGCTGCCTTAGAACAAGTCGTGGATGCCCGGGTCAAGTCCGGGCATGACGAATCATGGGCAGTGTCACGACACGATAGAGGAAACCGGACTGCCCGCCCTACGCCGCCGGATTGGCCTCGGGCGGCGGCGGGGTGGCGGGGGGCGGCGTGGCGGCAGCGGCCGCCTTTGCAGAGGCGCTCACCCGCTTCTCCACCATGGCCACCGCGAGGATCGAGCACTCGTAGAGTATCATCAGAGGGATCGCGAGCGAGGCCTGGCTGATGACGTCGGGCGGCGTCAGGATGGCGGCGATGACGAAGGCGCCCACGATGAAATAGCGGCGCTTCTCGCGCAACTGTTTTGCCGTGATGATGCCGATCCGGCCCAGCAGCGTCAGGATCACCGGCAGCTGGAACGCGACACCGAACGCGAAGATCAGCGACATCATCAGCGACAGGTACTCGCCGACCTTCGGCAGCAACTGGATCTGCGCGGTCTCGTCACTGCCGACCTGCTGCATGCCGAGCGAGAACCGCACCAGCATCGGCAGCACGATGAAGTAAACCACCAACGAGCCCAGCACGAAGAAGAACGGCGTCGCGATCAGATACGGCAGGAACGCGCCGCGTTCGTGCTTGTAGATGCCGGGGGCCACGATCATGTAGATCTGCCCG
>JAUXWB010000116.1 GCA_030684475.1 Reyranella sp.
GCGGGCGACGGTGGCAAGAGTGCTTGGCTCACCGAGGAGAGCGCGGAATAATCCGTAAACCACTGCGCAGGGAAGGCCGGATGCCCCCGCTGAACCTGTATGCTCGTGTGCGCATTTACTTGTACATTTTTGCACGCGAGACCGCGGGTGCAGCGCGCACCCGGCCTTCCCTGCGCCCTCCTATCCTTGGAGGGTAGCGATCAATGGCAAAACTCGGGCGCGTCGCGCCGCGAGATGGTGGACGCGTACTTGCTGTTTGAATTCGGATCAAACTCCCTCAACGTCATTGCGAGGAGCGTTTGCGACGAAGCAATCCATCTACCAACCGGTACCGCTGTGAAATGGATTGCTTCGCTTCGCTCGCAATGACGCTGATATGTCCCGCGGCCCCGATCGGGTCATTGCGAAGTCCGGGACGACCATCATCTTCCGGTGGGCTTGATAACGTTGCGCTCCCTCAACACCTCGAACACCGATGCTGTGTCCTGTTCGCCCAACCCCATCGCCATCGCTTGCGCATAGACCGGCTGCGTCAGCGTGAACAGCGGGGTGGCACAGCCGACAGCGGCGGCGAACTCGGCGATGATGGCCATGTCCTTCTGCCACATCGAAACCTTCATGGTCGCGGGCTCGTAAACGCCTTCGATCATCATCGGGGCGCGCATCTGAAACATTCGGGAGCCACCGGCGCCGGGACCAACCATATCGACCACCATTTTCGGATCGAGCCCAGCGCGTTGCGCCAGCAACATCGCCTCGGCGGTGGCGACGTTGTGAATGGCGACCAGATGGTTGGCGATGAATTTCATCCGGCTGCCATTGCCGTAGGCGCCGAGATCGGCGCTTTGCCTGGCGAAATCGGCAAACAGACCGGCGCAGCGGGCAATGGCAGTGTGATCGCCGCTGGCGTAGACTACGAGATCGCGCTTCTTGGCCTGCGCGCCGGTTCCGCTCAGCGGACAATCCAGCGCGATGTGCCCGGCCTCCTTCAGGATGGCTTCGAAGCGAAGCTTGTCGGCGATGGCGAGCGTGGACAGTTCGACTACAATCCGCGGCGGCGCCGCGGAATTGGCGATGCACTGCGCGACATCCTCGACTGCCGTGGGGCTGGGCAGGCTGGTCATGATAACAGGCGCGCCTTGTGCGACGCGGCCTGCATCATCGGCAATGATGACACCGGCCCGAGCCAACTCGACGCACCGTGTGGCGTCGATATCAGAACCGATGACGCGCCACCCGCGTTCGACCAGATTGCGGGCAATCGCGCTTCCCATGATGCCGAGCCCGACGATGCCAACGGTGTTGTCCATCCGCGTTCGCTCCAATGCCGGCTGCGCCTTGAATAGTTGGTGATCAGGCGATAAACAATCATCAGATAGCTTCGACCGGTCAAGCGGGTTTCACAACCGATCGGCCGCATCTCAGGTCCGCGACGAGCGGCGAGATAGCAGGGAATGCTGAAATGGGAGGTGTTGGCGAAATGCCAAAGGCAGGTCCGTCCGCGGACATCAGCACCCATGCCGCCATGATTGAGCGTGCCAGGGCGCTGGTTCCGCGCTTGCGCGATCGTGCCCCCAGGACAGAAGAACTGCGGCGCTTGCCGCCGGAGACTGAACGCGATCTGCATGATGCCGGGTTGTTCCGGATCGTGCAGCCGAAGCGGGTCGGCGGCGCCGAACTGGATTATGTCGCGCTGGTCGATTTCGCCGATGTGCTGGCCCAAGGGGATGCGTCAGTGGCCTGGAATTTCGCCAATCTCGCGAGCCACCACTGGATGCTCGGCATGTTCGACAGGCACGCCCAGGATCTGGTCTGGAACAAGGACCCTGACGCCCTGATTGCATCCTCCTTCATCTTTCCATCCGGCCGTGCCAGCAAAGTCGACGGCGGATATCGGCTGCGAGGTCACTGGCCGTTTTCCTCGGGCGTGAATTCGAGCGAATGGAATATGCTTGGCGGCGTAGTCTCGTCCGACGATGAAGCCGATGGCATCGAATACCGCATCTTCCTGCTCCACAGGAACGACTACAAGGTCACCGACACCTGGAATGCAAGCGGATTGCGGGGGACGGGATCGAACGATGTCGAAGTCGCCGACATCTTCGTCGCCGAGCCGATGACGGTCGCGGTGGGCGATCTCTCGGGCGGTCCGACCCCCGGAAGCCCCGACAATCCCAATGCGCTCTATGCGTTGCCGGTATTCTCGCTGTTTCCCTATGTGCTGTCGGGCGCCGCGCTGGGCAACGCGCAGGCCTGCCTCGACGATTACATCGACATCACGCGCCACCGCGCGTCGACCTACAATCGCGCCAAGCTCGGGGACTTCCAGAGCACCCAGATCAAGATTGCCGAAGCTTCCGCCAAGATCGATGCCGCCCGCCTGATCATGCGTTCGCGATGTATCGAGGCGATGGCCGATGCGCGCTCCGGCCGCATGGCGGATATTGCCGCCAAGACCCGGTTGCGGCGCGACGGGGCCTATTCCGTCAACCTCTGTACCGAGGCGGTATCGCTGCTGTCGTCCGCGAGCGGCGCGCGCGGCCTGTTCACGACCGGCGCCTTGCAGCGGCAGTTTCGCGATGCCCACGCCATCAATTCGCACCTTGCGTTCAATTTCGATGCGGCTGGCACCAATTACGGCCGCGTGGCGCTCGGCCTGCCCTCCGAAAACCTGACGCTTTGAGGCTCGGGGGATGACCGACGCAACCAAGCATCCGATCCATCCGGATCCGGCCAATGAGCTGGCCAGCGACAGCTCGGTGATCGATCCCAGGGATTTCCGCAACGCGCTCGGCACCTACGCCACCGGCGTTACCATCATCACGGCGGTTGCGGCCGATGGCAAGCCCTATGGGCTGACCTGCAATTCGTTCGCCTCGGTGTCGCTGAACCCGCCGCTGGTGCTGTGGAGCCTCGGAATGTTTTCGCAGGGGCTGAGCACGTTCCAGAACGCCAGTCATTTTACCGTCAACGTGCTGGGCGCATCGCAGCAGGCGCTCGCCAACAGATTCGCGAAATCCTCGGAAGACAAATTCGCAGGCGTGGAATGGACGCCGGGCCTTGGCAATGCGCCCGTTCTCGCGGACAGCGTCGCGAATTTCCAGTGCCGTGCGGCCAATCGATACTACGGCGGCGATCACGTCATCTTCCTGGGCGCCGTCGAGGCCTATGCCTACAACCCGCAGGAGCCGCTGTTGTTTGCCCGCGGCAGCTACGGCCGGTTTCTCAAGCCCGACGGCTCCTCATGAATAAAGCCGTGCCAAAGCGCGCCCGCGCGAAGCAGAAGCGGCTTTCGCCTGACGACCGCCGCAGGGAGTTCGTGGCCAAGGCCACGGAATTTTTCTCGGAGGAGGGATTCGACGGCGGGACCCGCGATCTGGCGCGGCGGCTCGGCGTGACGCAGCCGCTGCTGTATCGCTATTTTCCGAGCAAGGACGACCTGATCAAGGAAGTCTATCGCACCGTCTACCTGGAGCCGTTCGACGC
>JAUXWB010000133.1 GCA_030684475.1 Reyranella sp.
CGTCGTGCGCACATGCATCGAGAAATAGACCTTGCCCAGCCGGCCGGTGCGCTCGGCCCAGGCAAGAATGCGCCGCGCCAGCGACGGCGGCAGCATGGCGCAAATCTCCTCGATCCCCGGCTTGAAATGCTCGGTGATCTCAAGAGGTTCGTGCTCTTTCGCACGAACCTCGTTCCGCACGCGCACAAGACGCTCGGCCGAGGTCTTGGCCTGGGCGACACGAATCACGTCCTCGAACGACATGCGGACAGCGAGGTGCCGCGCCGTCTCGCGCAGCAACTCGGCCGAGCCCAGCGCCTGCACGGCGTCGAGCCGATCGAGATAGAGCACGGCGTAGCCCCGATCCTGGTAGGCGGCGAGGCGGCGGACGCCCTCCTCCACCATGTCGAGGCTGGTCGCCGGATAGGTCCGGCGCGCCCGCTCGATCAGATCCTCGACGCCCCGTCCCGCGGCCTGGCGCTTGCGATGTTCGCGCACCGCCTGCTCCAACTCGCCGCGTGCATGACCGCGGCCGAAGGCGAAGGCGGCGAGATTGGTGTCGACGGACTTCCCGGCGTGGCGGATCGCGGCCTCGAACGCCGCATCGGGGATCGGCAGCCGGCCCGAGCCCGCGAGCGCGCCCAGCAGCACGGCATTGATGACGCCGCCGGATTCCTCGGCCGCCTGGTCCATGTCGAACAGGATCTGCGCCTTGCTGCGCTCCTTCACCGCCCTAAGCAGGCGGCCGACATCAACGCTGCCGTCGCCCATCGCCATGCGCTCGCCGATGGCCAGCACGCGATGCGTGGAGGCGATCAGGGTCGTGCGCTCCGGGGTGACGAAGCCGTTGAAGATCATGCGCCCGGCTTCCAGCAGCTCGGTGGCCAGCGCCACGTCGACCTCGCCGATCGCCGGATTGAGCGCCAGCACCGAGGCAAGCGGGCCTGCGGCCGGCATGACCTCAAGATAGTAGGTCGTGGCGCCGGTGCGCTGAGCTACGCCCGGGATCTGCGTCGCCTGCACGCCCAGCCCCTGGCTCTGGGCCGCGGCCACGATCCAGTCGCACATCACGCCGCCGCCGTCGCCGCCCAGGGCGCCGATCAGGATCGTGACAGGCTTAGCCACTCGCCATCGCCCCGATGATCTTCGAGCGAAGCCGCCATTTCAGGCGATCCCACCAGCTCGCGTTCTGCACGATATCGGCACGGTAGAAGGACGGACAGAGCACGGCAGCGTCGGCCACCTCGCCGCAGAGGCCACATCCGACGCAGCCGTTGTTGACGTGCGCCACAGGGTCGGAGCGCAGCGGATCGGGGCTGGGCTTCACCACCAGCGACGGGCAGCCCGACAGGCGAATACAGGAATGGTCGCCGGTGCAGACTTCGTCGTCGACACCGTAGCGCGTACGCACCACCCGCTCGCCACGCTTGAGCTGGGCCGCGATCTGCGGACGGATGCGGCGCTGGCGCGCAAGCTGGCATTCGCCGTCGGCGACGATGACCTTCAGGCCCTTGTCAGTCGTGTTCATCGCCTCGCGCAAGGTGCCGAGCATGGTGGCGACATTGTAGGTGCGGATGGTGCGCAGCCATTTCACACCCATGGCCTTCAGAGTCGCGGCGATATCCGAGGTCGTCTCGCCGTCGCGGCGGTTGCCGGCGGTGTTGGGAATGAACTGCGCGCCGGTGGCCGAGGTGTAGCCGTTCTGCATGATGATCAGCACGCGATCGCCGCGGTTGAACATCGCCGAGGCCACACCGCTCAGCAGGCCGTTGTGCCAGAACCCACCGTCACCCATGACCGAAATGGTGCGACGTTCCATGATCGGCGCCACCGCGCCGGCGGCGGCCAGCGACATGCCGAATCCCAGGATGGAATTGCCGAGATTGAACGGCGCCAGAGTCGCGAAGGAATGGCAGCCAATATCGCTCGACATGTGGACCTTGCCCACTTCGCGTTCGAGCAGCTTGATTGCCGAGAACACCGGTCTTTCCGGGCAACCGACGCAGAAGCCAGGTGGCCGGAGCGGCAGCGGGCCGCCCAGCAGGCGTTGGGCCTCGGCCCGGCCGGCCTGCGCCGCCTCGAAGCGCTCGCGCGGCCTGGAGAGGTCGATGTCGTTCGCCGACTGGGCGAAGAACTTGAGCAGGCCCTCGGTCACCACCTCGGCGGTGTATTCGCCGGCCATCGGCAAGACATCCTTGCCGTAGAGCTTTGTGTCGATTTCGCGTTTGCGCAGGATGGCATGAATTGCCTGCTCGATGTAATCGGGCGCGCCCTCCTCGACGATCAAGACGGCCCGCTTGCCCCTGCAGAAATCGGCGATCTGCTCGGGCACCAGCGGATGCGTGACGTTCAGTACTAGGGTCGGTACCCGGCCTTCGAGTTCCAGCCGGTCGAGGCCGCGGACCAGAACGTTGGTGATGCCGCCCTGCACGATGATGCCGAGATCGGAACGCTCGCCCGGGAGGAATTCGTTCAGGCCATGCTCGACGATGAAGCGCTGGGCGGCGGGCTGGCGGACGTTGACCTTGATCTTCTCGTGGGCGTAGGTCGACGGTGGATGCGAGATGCGATCGTAGTTGTGCGCAGCCGGATCGGCGAGGCGATGGTTGCGCGAGATCGCGGGCGGCTTGTTGTCCTTGGCGATGAACTCGCCCGTGACATGGCAGGCGCGGATGCGCAGCTCCATCATCACCGGCGTGTTGGTGGCCTCCGACAGCTCGAACGCCATCTCCGTGCAACGCACGATGGTCGGCAGCGACGGCCGCGGGTCCATCAGCCAGAGCGAGGACTTCAACGCGTAGGCATGGGCGCGCTCCTGGATGACGGAGGCGCCCTCGCCGTAATCCTCGCCAACCACGATCAGGGCGCCGCCGATCACGCCGGGCGAGGCAAGGTTGGAGAGCGCGTCGGCAGCCACGTTGGTGCCGACGATCGACTTCCACGTGACGCAGCCGCGGATCGGATAATTGATCGAGGCGCCCAGCAGCGCCGCGGCCGAGGATTCGTTGGTGCAGGTCTCGAGATGGACACCCAGTTCGTCGAGGAGGTCCTGCGATTCGACCAGGACGTCGACCAGATGTGAGACCGGCGCACCCTGGTAGCCGCCGACGTAGGCGACACCGGCCTGAAGAATGGCCTTGGTGACGGCAAGGATTCCTTCGCCGCGGAAGATCTCGCCCTGCCCAAGACGCAGCGCCTGCACCTCTTCGGTGAAGGAGCGCTCCGGGTTGGTGCGCTGGGCGACGGGAAGTTGCGGCTGATCCAGCATGCCGGGATTATAGGGGCTAACGCCGCCGCCGACGATCCCGTTTGCCGCCCGGGACGCCGGCGGCGCGGGCCCCGGCGACCAGTTCTCGGAACGGCGCCAGGATCCTTTCGCATACATGAGGATCTTCCTCCAGAGCCGACAGCGCCAAGGCCACGGCCTCGAGCGTCGAGACGGCATCCGGTCGCGCCTCCTTGCGCAGGCTGCCGTAAAGCGAGGGCCCGTCGGGAACGACGACGAAGCGGCGGAGCTTGGTCAGCCAGGCATTACGCCACCACAGCGCCTTGGCCTGCGCCCAGTTGCCGTCCAGCACGACCAGACCTTTCAGGCCGGAAAGCGCCATTTCCTGGTTGGGCAGCGTCTCACCCTTGCGATCGACCGCGACGAGCGGCCTCGGCCCGGTCGCGTGCGCCGAGCCGAGATAGAGCACCCCCCAGTCGCGTGCCTCCACCGGTTCCTTCAGCGCATGACCGAGATTGCGCCAGGAAAGCCCGACGGCGAGCTGGGCGTGGGCAAGCGTCCGCGCGAGCAATCCGGCTGTACCCAACGCGTGGTCCTGTTCCTGCGGATGCTGAAGGATCAGGACCCTCACCTTGTTTTCGACAGACGGCACAGGATCGGACATGGCGGACATATAGACCCTTTGGCGATAAACTGTCGCCATGAGCATTGCCCTCATCGTCGTCCCCAGCGTGACCAAGCTGCCGCCCGAGACGGACGGCGCGGTACTGGTGGGTGGCTCCCACGGCGCGGTCTACGCCGCCTACCTCTCCGCCAAGGCCGGCGCCCGCGCCGCGATCCACCATGACGCCGGGATCGGTCTTGGCGAGGCCGGCGTGAGCGGGCTGGCCTGGGCCACCGAGCACGGCATGGCGATGGCCGCGGTCGCCGCGTCGAGCGCCAGGATTGGCGACGGTGCCGACATGCTGCGCCGCGGCCTGATCAGTCGCGTCAATGCACAGGCCGCGGCGTGTGGCGTGGCAGCCGGCCAGACCGTCGCCCAAGCCGCAGACCTGCTGAAAGCCGCCCTGTGGCCGCATCGCACGCCGGAACCGCTGGCCGAGGGCCGCACCCTGACGGGTCGCATCGTGTGTGTCGATTCGATCTCCCTCGCCGATGCGCGAGACCGCGGGCGGGTGGTCGCCAGCGGAAGTCACGGCGGCGTACCCGCGGGCGAGACGGCGGCGGCGTTCCAGCCGGCATTGGCGCTGTTCAACGACGCCGGTTTCGGCATGGAACACGCCGGCGTGGCGGGCCTGACGATTCTTGACAAGGCGGGAATCGCGGGCGCCACCGTGGGAGCCTTGTCGGCCCGCATCGGCGACGGCCACTCGACCCTCATGCAGGGCCAGCTTTCCGAGGTGAATGAAGCTGCATATCGGCTCGGCGCGCGCGTTGGCACGTCCGCCCTTGCCTTGGCGCTCTCGGTGGCCGAAAAAGCTCGGTGAGATTCATCGCGGAGAAGACCGGGGCATGGCCGTCGTCAATGTAAAGTCCGAGATCGCGGGTAACGTGTGGAAGATCCAGACCAAGCCCGGCGACCGCGTCGAGGTCGACGGCGAGATCATGATCCTCGAATCGATGAAAATGGAAATCCCGGTGCTTTCTCCCAAGGCCGGAATCATCAAGGAAATCAGGGTAAGCGAAGGCGAAGCAATCGGCGAAGGCCAGCTTGTCGCCATTCTTGATGCGTAGAAGCGCCGTCGCCGTCGACCTCGTCCGCCTGTGGTCACCCGACAATCTGCGTCGGGCGGCGCCGGGTATTGCCTTGTGTGCCGCCATCGCCGCCGTGGCCTTTATCGCCGATACACGCAGCCTGCTGCGCTTCGGCGCGGTCTGGATTCCACCGCTGATCCTCACCCTGGTCATCGGCATGGCGCTGGAGCCGCTGTCGGCGCGACCAATCCTGAAGCCCGGCCTGGAATTCGCCGGTCGTACCCTGCTGCGCGTCGGCGTCGCCCTGTTCGGGGCCCGGCTGACGTTCGGCCAGCTCATCGACGACGGCGCGATGCCGGTTCTGGTCGCCCTGGCAGCCGTCGTCTGCACGATCGCCTTCGGCGCCTGGGCCGCCCGCTTCTTCGGCCTAAGTCGCGACTTCGGGTTGCTGACCGGCTGCGCCACCGGCGTCTGTGGCGCGGCGGCCGCGATGGCCGCATCGGCGGTACTGCCCAAGCACGAAAATTCGGACCGCGATCTCGCCTTTACGGTGATGGGCGTCAACTTCCTCAGCACGGTGGTGATGGTTCTCTATCCGCCGCTGCAGCAGGTGCTGGGCTATTCCCTGTTCGAGATGGGCGTGTTCCTGGGCGGCGCGATCCACGACGTGGCACAGGTTGCCGGCGCCGGCCAGACGATGGGGCCGCAGGTGCTGAGCGATGCCATCATCACCAAGCTCCTGCGCGTGGCGTTCCTGTTGCCTGCGATCGCCGGCATTGCCTGGTGGGTGTCAAAAGGCGGCGGTTCAGCCAGCGCGGCGCGTCCCTCACCACCGGTCTTCCTGTTCGGCTTCCTGGCGCTGGCCGGCCTCAATTCGCTGGGCGTCGTGCCGGCCGACGTCAAGGCCGTGGTGGGCCAGATCTCGTCCTTCCTGATCATCACCGCCATCGCAGCGCTCGGCATGAAGACCTCCCTGCTGGCGCTGGCGCGGATCGGCATGGGCCCAGTGGTGCTGCTGATCTCCGAGACCGTGTTCATCTGCCTGCTGGTGATCGGCCTGATCTACAGCCTGCGCGCGGCGGGGCTCTAAGACATCACGCCCGCGCGCTGGGCCGCGACGACACCGCGTTCCACCATCGCATCAGGTGGGGGTGATCCTCCGGGATCGGCAGCTTGAGCGCACCGCGCGCCGTCAGGAGTGCCACCTGTGCAGTGATGTCGGCAATGTTGTAGCGGTCGACGCCTATGAACTCGCGGCCCTTCAATTCGCCGTCGAGCCAGCGCATGCGTGAGACGAGTTGCTGGCGGCGCTGCTCACCCCACGACGTCACCTGGGTGCGCTTGCCGACCCAGAACGGATGGGTGTGCACGAACACGTCGATCGTGGGCAACAGCAGTTCGAGCTCCATGCGCCGGTTCCACATCTCGACCTGGGCGCGTTCGAGCGACGAACGCCCAAACAGCGGTGGCTCGGGAGCCATTTCCTCGAAATAGCGGCAGATCGCGACCGATTCCGCGATCAAGGTGCCGTCATCGAGCTCCAGCACCGGCAGGGTACCCAGCGGGTTCTTGGCGAGGAAGGCCGGCGCCTTGTGGCCGGCGCTCTCCATGTCGAATTCCTCGATCGGAAGCGAAACCCGCTTCTCGGCCAGGAAGATGCGGACGCGGCGTGGGTTGACGCCGTTCTTGAGGCTGTAGAGCTTCATGTTCCGGGCTTCGTCCCGGTCGCCCGCACGACCTCGCCCCAGGTGTCGATCTCCTTCTTGATGAAATCGGCGAACTGGATGGGCGACCCCGGCGCCGGCATGGCGGCGCGCTGTTCGATCTGGCGAATCACCGCCGCGTCCTGGAGCAGGGCCTGGATATCCTTGTTGACCCGGGCGACGACCTCGAGCGGCGTGCGGGCCGGCGCGGCGAGACCCGACCAGCCAGCCGCATTGAAGCCGGGGATTGTTTTGGCGATCGGCGGGATACCGTCGAGCGGCGGCGCAGCACGCTGGGCGGTCGTCACGGCTAGCGCCTTGATACGACCATCCTTGATGTGATTCAGCGCCGCGGCGGTGCTGTCCATCATCAGCTTGACGTGGCCGCCCAGCAGATCGGCCATGGCGGGCCCGCTGCCCTTATAGGGCACGTGCACGATGTCGAGGCCGGCCTTCAGCTTGAACAGTTCCATGCTGAGATGCTGCGACGTGCCGGGTCCGGCCGAGGCGTAGGACAACTTGCCCGGTTCCTTCTTCGCCAGTTCGATCAATTGGGCGAGCGTGTCGGCAGGGAAGGTCGGGTGCGCCACGATGACCAACGGCACGAGGAAGATGTTCGAGATCGGCAGGAAATCGACCAGTGGCCGGTACGGAAGATTGGGGAACAGGCTGGGATTGACGCCGAACGTCCCGCTCGACACCACCATCAACGTGTAGCCGTCGGGCGCTGCCGCCTTGCCGTATTCCGTCGCGGGAATACCGCTGCCGCCCGCCTTGTTTTCGACAATGACCTGCTGCTTCCAGACTTCGGTCAGCTTCTCGGCCATCAGGCGGGCGAAGATGTCAGCCGCCTGTCCCGGCGGGAACGGCACGATGAAACGCACCGTCTTGTTAGGCCATGGCGCCTGCGCCACGGCGGGAGCCGCCAGCAGCGCCCCTGCAGTGCCTGCCAGCGCCAACGCGCGGCGGCGTGTCGGGTTCGAACGCATTCCAGCCTCCCATTTCTTTCGGGCGGCAGGCTAGCACAATCACCGGAAGATGACGCCCCATGACGAAGGCTGTGGGCTACGCGTGTCTCAGACTCGACACAATCGGAGACAAGAAGGGGGCCGCGGTGAACCCTTGCCGGGAGCTGGTTCTGTGACCGATCGCTACTACGAGGATTTCAAGATCGGCGACCGGTTCGTGAGCGGCGGCATGACCATGACCGAGACAGGCATCATCGAGTTCGCTCGGCAGTGGGACCCACAACCTTTTCATATCGACTCCGAGTTCGCCAAGAAATGGACATATGGCGGCCTGATCGCTTCGGGTCTCCACACGATGAGCGTGACGCTGCGGCTGTGGCTCGACCTCGGGATCTTCCGCGCCAGCAGCCTGGGATCTCCCGGCATTGGCGAAGTCCAGTTTCCGCGTCCGGTCCGGCCGGGCGACACGTTGCGGGTGGTCACCGATATCACCGAGCTGCGATTGTCGTCGTCCAAGCCGGATCGAGGCGTCGCGCGCATCCGCCAGGTCACGATCAATCAGCGTGACGAGCCCGTGATGGAACAGGAAACCACTGTCTTCCTGAAGCGCCGGCCGGCGCCCGCGGTCGCCCTCAGCGCCCGATCGTAGCCGACCGATTCACCGCCAGGCGAAGACCGGCTGCTCGAAATGGTCGACGCGTGTGTCGCGCCCGGCCAGCGCCACTTCACGAAACTGGTAGAGCACGGCTGCCGTCGGCGCATTGACCGTGGCGACCGGCAACGGCAGGCGGATGATCGGCCGGTCCGACTCCTCGATCGCCACGATCTCGGGTGAGCCTTCGCGGAAAAGCTCGGCGCAGCGGATGCGGTAGGCGGCGGCGACTTCCGCGGGGTTGGGCGTTACTCGTACGCCGCCGGGAATCCACACCACGACCGGTGCGATGAGATAGCCTGACCGCGTCGGATAGTCGTCGAGCGTGCCCAGGACATCGGCGGACGCGGCGGCGACACCCAGCTCTTCTTCCAGTTCACGCAACGCCGCCTGTTCGATCGTCTCGCCGGGATCGAGGCGGCCGCCCGGCAAAGCCCACTGCCCGCCGTGCGCGCGCAGCCGAGGCGTGCGCTTCGTCAGCAGAAACGCAGCCTCGCCGGGCGTGTCGGATTCGACCACCACGACGGCCACCGCCGCGTGCTTGAGTTCCCCGGTATCCTCACGGCGGCGGCGGTCGAAGCGGCCGAGGCGACTGGTGATCACCTCCCGCAGCGAGAGGTCGAAGCGGAAAGGTGTCACGCGGCCGGTGGCTTTCTGAAGGTCCAGACGACGGCAGGTGGCACGTTGCGCCAGATGCGTCGGCCGCGGGTGCCGACCAGCCTCAGGCCCTGACGCAGGGCACGGGGCACCGGCGGCGTCGGGCCATAGGTGAACTGAATGAGCGCCGCGCCACGCGGGAGTGCATCGAAGACGCCATGCACGATGCCGTTCACGATGTCCGTCGGCAGCGACAGCAAAGGCAGGCTCGACACCACGGCAGCGACAGAGGAGATCCCGTGGTCGGCCAGCAGACGCGGCAGGCGCGCGGCGTCACCCTCGATGATCTGGGGCTCCGAGAAGTGGCGGCGCAGGAAGGCTGCCAATTCGGGCTCTCGTTCGATCAACGCCAACCGGGTCGGCGCAATGCCGACGGCCAGCAGCGCCTTGGTGACCTCGCCGGTGCCGGCGCCCAGTTCGACGACATGACCCGACCGGCCTTCCAGGGCCTGCTGCGTCTCCCGCGCCATTGCCTCAGCCAGCAGGCGGCCACTCGGAATCACAGCCCCCATCGAGAAGGGCCGGCGCAGCCAGCGTTTCAGGAAAAGGGCAGTGCCGGTACGTGACTCGAGGCCGTGGCGTGACTCGAACGTAGGCATAATTCAACGCTATCAGATTACTGAGCGGGCTGCATCGACGGGCCGCTGACCCGGGGCGCAGGCGCCGCCTCGAATACGGTCCGGGTATGGCGCATCTGCTCGAGAGCGTTCACCACCGACACGTAGACGGCGGCGGCATAAGGCAGCGACTGTACGATCATGAAAGCCGCCCAGAGCCGCGCCTCGGGGTCCACAACGCCGTTGTTGACCCACAGGGCGGCCGCCCCGATCCACAGCAGGACGGCGAGCACCGCCTCGCCGCGCGCCATGCCGAGCGCCATGCCGAGCGTGGCGCGCTCGTCCATCTTCGGCGTGCGCATGAAGGGCAACCGGCTGGTCACCAAGCCGTAGATCACGGCGCGGCCCACCGTATAGGTGAGCGCCAGCCCGGCGAGCGACGCGCCCACGCTCTGGCGGAACGTGCATCTCACGCGGTCAAAGTAGAGGCCGAAGGAATAGAGCAGCTTGAAGACGAAGACGCCGATGGTGGGCAGGATGAACTCGGCCGGTGGCAGACCGACCGGCTTGATCCCGAACAGCGGTGGCAGCAGCACGGCCAGCAGCCAGGCGAGCCCCGCCCAGGTGAAGATCAGGTTGAGAGCATCGGCGAACCAGGGCGCCCAGCCAGCCACGAAGTGATATTTTTGCGAAAGAGTGAGCTTGGTGCTGCTGCCCAGCATCTTGCCGGCGTGGGCTTTCATGATCTGCATGGCGCCGTAGGCCCAGCGGAACCGCTGCTTCTTGTAGCCGGCGAAGTGGTCGGGCGTCAGGCCCCGGCCGAAGCGTTCGCGGCTGTACATGGCGCCGTAGCCCTGCTCCATCAGGCGCAGACCGAGTTCGGTGTCCTCCGTGATGCACCAGGTCGCCCAGCCGCCCATTTCTTCCATGAGGTCGCGACGGACCAGGGTCATCGTGCCGTGCTGGATGATGGCGTCGTACTCGTTGCGCAGGCACATGCCGATGTCGAAGAAGCCGGCGTACTCCCAGTTCAGCATTTCCTTGAAGCGGTCGCCGGTCCAGTCGCGATGGTCCTGCGGCGCCTGCACATAGCCGATCTTGCGATCGTCGAAGTACGGCACCAATGCCTTCAGCCAGTCGGCGCGCACCATGTAGTCGCTGTCGATGACACCGATGATTCTGGCGTCGGGTGCAGTCTGGCTCAGCACATAGTTGAGGGCGCCGGCCTTGAACCCCTTCATGACGTCGAAGTGGAAGAACCGAAACCGCTCACCCAACGATGCGCAGTAGTCCTGCACCGGGCGCCACACCGCCGGATCCTTGGAGTTGTTGTCGATGACGATGACTTCGTAGTCGGGATAGTCGAGGGCGGCCAGCGACTCGAGTGTCTGGATCACCATCGCCGGCGGCTCATTGCAGATCGCAAGATGCAGGGAGACCTTGGGCCACGAGCGATCGGCCGGCTGGCGCGCGATCATTTCAGCCGCCGGAAGGGCTTCACGTGACCAGCGGCGCCGCCAGATCGTCTCGACCATCTCGAGCGCCTGCATCAAGGCCATGGCGAGGCTCAGGGCCAGGAAAAAGGCGAGCACGCCCCAGCCCACCATCTCGGCCACCACCATGTAGCTGCCGGCCGCGACCGATCCGCCGTAGACGACCGCGCTGGTCGACAGCACCACCAGGCCGCAGAGCGTGACCTGTCCCCACGTACCGAGGTCGCGCCAGCGCCAGAGGAAAAACAACATCAGCGGCAGCGCCGCCGCCAGCGACCAGGCCGCGCACGCCGCCCATTGCGGGAAGCGCTCGATAGGGCCGGTCCAGGCGAACTTCTGCTGGCGGTCGGCGTTCCACAGGCCCCAGTAACCGCCCGCCTTGCCCTCGAGATCGTAGGCTTTCCACGGCTGGTCGACGGCCTCGACGACGAAATGCTCGATGTTCTGGTCGCGCAGCCACGCCACGGCATCGCGTATGTTCTTCGCTTGCTCGGCCGGCGTCGCATGCTTGACCAGGCCGCTGCCAGGACTGCGGCGCGAGGCACCGTTCGACGGCCAGCCGACCTCGGTCACGATGATGTTTTTGTTCGGATAGGCCTGCTTCAGCATGCCGATCCGGTTCTTGAGATACTCAAGCGGCGTCTCGTCCGACTTCTCGTCCCAGTAGGGCAGGATGTGGACAGCGAGGTAGTCGACTTCGCGGGCAAGCTCCGGATAGTGCAGCCATACATGCCACGGCTCGGCGGTACTGACCGGCACCTTGACGTTGCGCTTGACGTTGCGGATCTCGCGAATGAGCTGGGCCGGGCTGGTCGCGTTGGGATCGCGAATGTCCTTCTGGCCGTCCCAGCGCAGGATATTCTCGTTGCCCACCAGCACCCGCTCGACGCTCGGGTTCTGATTGGCCATGCGGATCAACGCACGGGTCTCCTCGGCATTGACGTCGCTCGCCTCGCGGCCGAACTGCTGCTTGGCCTCGCTGGCGCTGTAGATCCATGCGCCCGGCACGAGCTTCAGCCCGTTCTTCGCAGCGATCGCCGGCATGACATCGCCGCCGTCCACGGCCCGGTAGGTACGGACATACTTGACCTTGCCGCCCAGCATCGCGAAGTCGCGCTCGATCTGTTCCTTGCGCGGCTTGATGACCGGTGCCGGTGCGTCGGTGAAGGCCGTGCGAAGGAAGCTCCAGATGCCGCTGGTCTTGGCTTCGATCGGATCCTGGTCCTTGGCCCACGGCGCATAGGTGACGCCATGCAGGGGGCCCTCGACGTTCTCCGCCTCGACCTGGCCATCGAGCAGGCGCCAACCCACGATCGTGGCCGCGACGACGAGCAAAAGAACCAGTCCCTGGCGGATCATTACAGAACGATCGCTCCGACAAGCCGCCGGTGGTCCATGCCGTCGTCGGGATCGCGGTCGCATGTCTCCTGCGGACGTTGACCGTCGACGCAAGGACCGTGCCGGATCGACTCAACCGACGAGCCGATAACCACGCAGTGCGGCAGACCTCTTGGAGGCTTCCTTGCGCCCGATTTCCTCGTCTGCGACCCTTCGCAGACGATGCGGCGACCGGAGCGATCTATAGCCGTGCCTCCCGAAACGGTAAAGGGACCGCAGGCGAAGATGGCCAAATTGCCCAAATCTCCGCTGGTAACCGCGGCTGGCCTTCGCCAAAACGCCACGGCGCATGACTGATCAAGATCCCTTGGCCGCCCCGGCAGCCGTACCGGCCAACCTGGCCGCCCGCTACCGCCCTGCCGACCGTTACGGATTCCTTGGCGAGGCCGGTGCGCGGCTGCGTTATGCAATATGGAACGTCCCGGGAACGCCGCGCGGCACGGCGATGGTTCTGACGGGGCGTGGCGAGTTCATCGAGAAATACGCGACCGAGATCGTGGGTGAACTGCTGGGCCGCGGCTTTGCGGTCTATGCCGTCGACTGGCGCGGCCAGGGCCTCTCCGATCGGCCCCTGCCCGATCGCGGCAAGGGCCATATCGACAGTTTCGCGACCTACATGGCCGACCTGGCGCTGTTCCTGGAGACGATCGTCGCGCCGGCCGCCCCCCGGCCGGTCGTGGCCCTCTGTCACTCCATGGGGGCCCATATTCTCCTGCGGCACCTGGCCGAGCGCGGATCGGGGCCGCTGGCGGCCGGTGTCTTCGTGTCGCCGATGACCGCGCTCCGGCGCGAGGCCATGCTGCGGTCGATCCTGATGTTGATGCCCGAGGTACCTGCCATGGAGGATCGCTACCTCTTCGGCACTGGACCGTTCATCCTGCTCGCCCGCGAGTTCGCCTCGAATTTCGTCACCCATGACGAGCGACGCTACCGTTTCACCGACCAATGGTTCACCGCCGATCCGCGCCTCGCCGTGGGCGGCCCGACCATCGGCTGGTCGCGCCAGGCCGTGCGCTCGATGACGGCGGCCCTGGCACCCGGTTACCTCGAGCGCATCGACCTGCCGCTGCTCCTGATGACGGCGGGCGAGGATCGCCTGATCGACCCCGCGAACCATGGCCCCATCGTC
>JAUXWB010000139.1 GCA_030684475.1 Reyranella sp.
TGGCGCGTCGACCGCTAGCGGCCGGCGAGGTCCTGCAGGATTGCATCGATGCGCAGATGAAGGCGATCGGAGAGAACCCCGCGCTGGTACGCGCCTTCTTCCGGAACAAGAATGTAGCCTATATTACTGACTGATTAGTAACGACGCCTGGGAACAGAGCGCGCCGGGGCTTGTGCAAACGAAGAAACCCGGGAGTCGCGCAAAAGCCAATGGAATAGGGCTTGTTTCGGAGTCTGGCCCAACTTCGAGCCCAACGCTCCCATGTTTCAGGTGGGCCCGGCGAGGCCGTGGAAAGATTGAATTTGCTGGCTCCCAGGCGGCTGGAGAGCCCGATTTATGTGTGTCGAGTTGGGCCCGATTTCAAAAGTTGGGCCCAACTGGCGTCGCTACCTGAGCGCCGCCGCGATGTTGCCGCCGTCGACCGTCGTCACCGAGCCTGTCGTCTTGGGCGCCTTGGCGAGCGCCACGAAGGCCTGGGCCACGTCCTCGGCCGTGACTTCGAGGCCGAGCAGGTTGCCGCCCATGTAGTCGGCCTCGCTCAAGCCGCGCGCCTTGGAGCGCTGGGCGATCATCTCGTCGTTGAGCAGGCCGGTGCGAATGCGATCGGCATTAACGGCATTGGCGCGGATGCCGTCGGCGCCGTGGTCGAGCGCGTACTGGCGCATCAGGAACAGGGTCGCGGCCTTGGGCAGCCCATAGGGCCCGAAGTCGGGGCCGGGGTTCACCGCCTGCTTGGAAGTGTTGAACAGCAGGCAGCCGCCCAGGCCTTGGGTGCGCATCACGCGCACGGCGTTCTGCGCCACGCTCTGGTGGGCCCAGAAGTTGAGCTCGAAGCTCTTGCGCAGGGTGGCGTCGTCGACGTCGCCGATGCGGCCCTGCCAGGCGGCGCCCGCGTTGGAGACCACGATATCGACGCCGCCATAGGTCGCCGCTACCTTGTCGAAGGCGGCGCGCACCGAGGCGGGGTCGGTGACGTCGCAGGCGATGCCGAGGCCTTTCACCTTGGAAACGTCGCGATCAAACACCGCGACCTCGGCGCCCTCGCGCGCAAAGGCTGCCGCTGTGGCGGCACCGATACCCGAGGCGCCGCCGGTGACGACGGCGATGCGGCGCGCCAGCGGCTTCTCGGCCGCCGCGCTGAGCTTGGCCTGTTCGAGCGACCAGTATTCGATGTCGAAGATGTCGGGTTCGGGAATGCACTCGTAGGTTCCCAGCCGCTCGGCGTCGGCCACCACGGCGACCGTCGTCTCGGCGAGGTCGGCCGCGATCTTCGCATCCTTGGAACTGTTGCCGAGGCCGAACAGGCCGAGGCCCGGGACCAGCACGACCCGCGGGATCGGATCGAGCTCCTTCTTCGGCGGCATTTGCTTGGCGTTATGACGCGTGAAATAGGCGTGATA
This sequence comes from Reyranella sp., assembly GCA_030684475.1. Classification (GTDB taxonomy): domain Bacteria; phylum Pseudomonadota; class Alphaproteobacteria; order Reyranellales; family Reyranellaceae; genus Reyranella. Next base: position 1,401 of record JAUXWB010000139.1, read on the forward strand.
GGCCGCGACATAGGCGTCGAGGGCCGCCTTCGTCTCCTTCTTGAACGTGTCGAGCTTGCCGGCTTCGGGCGCCGACGCAATCAGCGACACACCCTTGGTGCGGATGGCGTGGTCGGGCGTCACCGGCCCCTGCTGGCTGTAGCGCGTGATCTCCTTGCCGCCGACGAAGGCCAGGATCTCCGGCCCGGTCCTGAACTCGAACACGAAACGCTGCGACGCCTCGCGGCCGCCACTCTTCGTGGGAAGCGACAGCAGCCCGCGCAGGATCGGCGCGACGTCGGCCGCGCTCGCGATCGCTTTCGGCAGCGTGGCGCCGGGGAAGATCCTGCGCGTTTCCTTCGCCAGCCGCTTCTCGGCGAGCGTCACGAGGTCGATCATGCGCACATAGGCTTCTTCCGCCGTGGCACCCATCGAGAAGATGCCGTGCTTCAGGAGCACCAGCCCTTCGACGCCGGGATGGGCGCGCGAGATCTCGTCGGTCTTCTTGGCCAGCGCGAAGCCCGGCATGACGTAGGGCACCAGCGCGGCACGCTTGCCGAACACGTCGCGCGCCAGCGCCTCGCCGTCGGGCTGGTCGGTCAGCGACAGCACCGCGTTGGAATGCGTGTGGTCGATGAACTTATGCGGCAGGAAAGCGTGCAGCAGCGTCTCGACCGAAGGGTTCGGCGACTTCGAATCGAGCAGGTTGCAGCGCTGGACGTTGACCATGTCCTCGTCGCTGAGCGCCTGCAGGCCTTTCAACTCGCGCAGAGGGTCGAGCCGAACGGCCGGCAGGCCGGGCGCCTCGATGGTGCCCATGTCCCAGCCGCTACCCTTTACGCACAGCACTTCGAACTTGGCGCCCGTGATGTCGGGCATCCGAGTCTTCACCGAGGTGTTGCCGCCGCCATGAAGCACCAGGCGCGGCTCGCCGCCCAGCAGTCGCGTGGTGTAGACGCGCAGCGCCAGGTCTTCGTTGATGCCCTTGGCGGCGTGGTGCGCGATCGCAGCCTTGGCGTCGCCGTCGGACCACAGGTTTTCCATCGAAGCCTCTCCTAAGCGTGCGCGATCACGATCTTGCCGAAATGGTTCTGGCTCTTGAGGTGCCGGTACGCTTCCTTCGCTTCGGCGAAGGGGAACACCTTGTCGATGACGGGCTTCAGGCCGTTGGCTGCAATGGCGCGGTTCATGGCCTCGAACATCTGCTTGTTGCCGACATAGAGGCCCTGCACGCGGAGGTTCCGGCGCAGGATCGGCATGGGGTCGATCTGGGCCATGCCCGTGAGCAGGCCGATGACGGCGATCCGGCCGCCGAGGCGCGTGGCCAAGAAAGAACGGGGGAGCGTGCCGGCGCCGCCGACCTCGACCGTGATATCGGCGCCGCGGCCGCCGGTCAGCTTCAGCGTTTCCTGGTCCCAGTCGGGCGTGGCCTTGTAGTCGATCACCGCCTCGGCGCCCATTTGCTTCAGCCGGGTGGCCTTGGCGGCCGAACTCGAGGTGGCGATCACGCGCGCGCCGAACATTCTCGCGAACTGCAGGGCGAAGATCGAGACGCCGCCCGAGCCCAGGATCTGCACGACGTCGCCGGCCTTTATGTTGCCGATCTCGACCAGCGCGTTCCACGCCGTCAGGCCGGCGCAGGGCAGGGTAGCCCCTTCCTCGAAGCTGAGGCTGGCCGGGAGTTTCACCACGCCGTCCTCCTCCAGCACGGCGAGTTCGGTCAGCATGCCGTCGATCGCGCCGCCCATGGCCGAGGCTTGTGCCGCCTCATCGATCGCCCCGCCGGTCCATTTCTGCATGAAGCAGCCGGCGACGCGGTCCCCGATCTTGACCCGGCTGACACCGGGGCCGACCGCGACGACCTCACCGGCGCCGTCCGACAGCGGGATCAAATCGGCCTTGGGCGCGGCGCGGGCGTACTGCGCCTCGATGGTGAGCAGATCGCGGTAGTTGAGCGATGTGGCGCGCACGTGCACCAACACCTGGCGCGGGCCGGGCGTCGGATCGGGGCGATCGGCCAGGGTGAGCGAGTCGATGCCTTTGGGCACGGGAATGACGTAGCACTTCATTACTTGCCACCCTTCAACTCGATAACCGTCTTGGCCATCACTGCCTCCTGGTCCCATGGGAACAGGATCCAGGTGTCCTGACTCACCTCCGTTATATAGCTGTCGACGGTCGGCCGCCCGGCGGGCTTGGCATAGACCGTGGCGAAATGCGCCTCGGGCAGAATCGCCCGCACCGCCCGGGCGGTGACGCCGGTGTCGACCAGGTCGTCGACGATCAGCCAGTTCTTGCCCTTTTCCTGCTCGGCGGTCGTGCCCTTCAGGAGTTCGACCTTGCCGCCCCGCTCCATGCGGTCGTAGGTCGAGCAGCAGACCGTGTCGATCAGCCGGAGATTGAGTTCGCGCGCCACGATGGCGGCGGGGACGAGCCCGCCCCGGGTGATCGCGACCAGGCCCTTGAACGGCCCGAGATCGGCCAGCCGCCATGCCAGCGCCCGGGCATCGCGGTGCAATTCCGCCCACGACACGGGAAACATCTTGTTGTAGCCGGCGCTGCTCGCCATGCGGTCTTCTCCCTCGGCTGTCCGGTTTGGCTTGCTCCCCGGCAACCGCTGCACTAACACCTTCGACCAAGACAATGAAGATCGTGCGGCAAGACTGAAGCGAAGGAATAGCGGAAGCGATGGGATTTGAGTTTACGCCGGCTTTCTGGAGCGGCCTGACGCAGATCGTCCTGATCGACATCGTTCTCGCCGGCGACAATGCCCTGGTCATTGCGCTTGCCTGCCGGAATCTCGAGAAGCGCTATCGGTGGCCGGCCATCATGATCGGTACGGCCGGCGCAATCATCCTGCGTATAATCTTCGTCCTGATCGTCGACCAGCTCCTGCAGATCTCGTATCTCAAGCTGATTGGCGGCCTTTTGCTCCTGTGGATCGGCGTCAAGCTCGTGCAGGGCGACGAGAGCCACGGCGAAGGCGTGAAGGGGGCGAGTTCGCTGTGGGGCGCCATCCGCACCATCATCATCGCGGATGCGGTGATGAGTCTCGACAACGCGATCGCCATCGCGGCGGCGGCCAAGGGCGACACTGTCCTCATCGTGCTCGGCCTGCTCATCAGCATTCCATTGGTCGTGTTCGGTGCTCAGATGTTCATGGCATTGCTGAGTCGCTTTCCGATCATCGTCATCGCGGGCGGCGGCCTGCTCGGTTGGATCGCGGGCCATACGATCGTCAGCGATCCGGCATATGCCGAACGGCTTGTTGCGGCATTTTCCCATGCCAAGATCGCCTTCGAGGTCAGTGGTACGGTGATTACTGTGGGACTTGGCTATTGGCTTCAGCTTCGTGCCCGGCGTCGCCGGCGCGACAAGCCCGTCGATCTGGCAAGCGACGATGCCGCTAACGGCAAGGGGTAACGGCGATGGCGAAGATGAAGGCGGTTCTGGTCGCGGTCGACGGATCGGCCTACTCGGACTTAGCGACGGAGCATGCGCTCGAGTTGGTCGCATCGGGTTTCGCTGCAGAGCTCCATCTGCTCAACGTTCAACCCAACCTGGGCGGCGCCGTGGCGGCCTTCGTATCGCGCGACCAGATCGATGCCCACCATCGCGAGGAAGGCCAGAAGGCTCTTGCGTCCGCTGTTGAGATTGCCAGGAAGGCGTCGGTACCGGCCAAGGTTCATATCGGTGTCGGCCGACAAGGCGAGATCGTGGCCGACTTCGTGAAGAAGGTCGGTGCCGGCCTCGTCGTGCTCGGCACGCGCGGCCACACCGGCCTCGCCGGCGTTCTTTTGGGCTCGGTCGCCCAGGATGTGATCGCCCATTCGAAAGTGCCCGTGACACTGGTCAAGAAGTACCCGTGACACTGATCAAGTAGTATCATCCTCGGCCACTCTCGCTGTTGTTGGCAGGGCCTGGAGGGCGTAAAACCGCGCCGCAACCCGGAGGTCGCGAAGCGTGGGCGAGGAGATGTGGCGGAACCAGGCGCTGGCGCCCTTTGCCACCCTGCCGTGGCAGACCAGGGGCCGCCTGCATGCCGAGCCGAGTTCGCCCAGCCGCAGCCCGTTCCAGCGCGACCGCGACCGCATCATCCACTCGACGGCGTTCCGCCGCCTCAAGCACAAGACGCAGGTTTTCGTCTATCACGAGGGTGATCACTACCGCACGCGACTGACCCATTCGCTGGAGGTGGCCCAGATCGCGCGCACGATCTGCCGCGTGCTCCGCCTCGACGAGGATCTCGGTGAGGCGGTGGCGCTTGCCCATGACCTCGGCCACACCCCGTTCGGTCATGCCGGCGAAGAGGCGCTGCATGCCGCCATGAAGGCCCACGGCGGTTTCGATCACAACGCCCAGACGCTTCGCATCCTGACCAAGCTCGAGGAGCGTTACGCCGAGTTCAACGGCCTCAACCTCACCTGGGAGACGCTGGAGGGAGCGGTCAAGCACAACGGGCCGCTGCTCAAGCAGGGCCGCACGCTGTCGCAGCTGCCGGCCGCCATCGTCGAATACTGCCAGGACCACGACCTCGAACTCCACGGCCACGCCGGACCGGAGGCCCAGGTCGCGGCGCTCAGCGACGACATCGCCTACAACAACCACGACATCGACGACGGCCTACGCGCCGGTCTGTTCGAGATCGCCGATCTCATGGATCTGCCGCTGGTCGGCGAGATGTTCTCGATCGTGACCCAGAAGTATCCGGGCATTGATCAGGCGCGGCTGATCCACGAGGCGGTGCGCCGCGTCATCAACGCCATGGTCGAGGACGTGTTGGCCGAAACGGGGCGGCGTCTGAAGAATGCGGCGCCGAAATCGGTGGCCGACATCCGGACGCTGGGCCGGCCGGTGGTCGCCTTCTCGGAGCACATGGCCGCGACCGACCGCACCGTGAAGGCGTTCCTCTATAAGCGCATGTACGAGCATTGGCGGCTCAACCGCTCGCACTCCAAGGCGCGGCGTGTCGTGGCCGACCTGTTCGGCCTGCTGTTCGCCGAACCCAACTGCCTGCCCTCGCCGTGGCGCGAGCGCGCCGAACTGGCCGAAATTCCGGCCCGCGCCCGTCTGGTGGCCGACTATATCGCCGGCATGACCGACCGCTTCGCCCTCGACGAGCACAAGCGGCTGTTCGATCTGTACGAGTAGATGGTCCGGCGTCGCGGATGACAAATCGAGCCGTTTAGGCAATACCCCCGGCCATGAACCCCTACCGTCATTTCATCGGCGTGGTCGTGGGCGCCCTGCAGGCCATGCAGGCGTCCGGCGAGCTGCCGCCGTCGCTCGACTTCTCCGCCATCACCGCCGAGCCGCCGCGCGATCCCGCCCACGGCGACATCGCGACCAACGCCGCCATGGTGCTGGCCAAGGCCGCGGGCCGGAAGCCGCGCGACATCGCCGAGCCGCTGCTGGCGCGGCTCAAGGCCGATCCCGACGTGGTCGACGGTGCGGTCGCCGGTCCCGGCTTCATCAACCTCAAGCTCGCCGACGCCTTCTGGTGCGCGCGGCTGGGCGATTGCCTGACGGCCGGCACCGGCTACGGCGATTCGCAGATGGGCGAGGGCCGCAAGGTCAATGTCGAATACGTCTCGGCCAATCCGACCGGGCCGCTGCACGTGGCGCATGCGCGCGGCGCGGTGGTGGGCGATGCGCTTGCCAACCTGCTGCACAAGGCAGGCTTTGCCGTCACCAAGGAATACTACATCAACGATGCCGGGGCGCAGGTCGACAAGCTCGGCCAGTCGACCTATCTCCGCTACAAGGAAGCGCTGGGCGAGACCATCGGCGCCATCCCCGAAGGTCTCTATCCCGGCGAATATCTCAAGGATGTCGGCGCCGCGATCGCCAAGCGTGACGGCGCGCGCTGGATCGACAAGCCCGAGGCCGACTGGCTGCCCGAGATACGCAGCTTCGCGATCGCTACCTTGATGGCCGAGATCCGGACTGACCTTGAGACGCTCGGCGTCCATATCGATGTCTTCTCGTCTGAGCGGGCGCTCGTCGAGAGTGGCGCAGTCGATCGCGCCTTCGCGGAACTCAGCCAGCAGGGACTCGTCTATCAGGGCCGGCTCGAGCCGCCCAAGGGCCAGAAGCCCGACGACTGGGAGGATCGCGAGCAGACCCTGTTCCGTTCCACGCAGTTTGGCGACGATGTCGACCGGCCACTCAAGAAGTCGGACGGCAGCTGGACCTATTTCGCCAACGACATCGCCTACCATCATGACAAGTACCGCCGCGGCTTCGCCGACATGATCGACATCTGGGGCGCCGATCACGGCGGCTACGTGAAGCGCATGAAGGCCGCGGTGAGCGCCATCACTGGCAAGAAGGGTGAGCTCGACGTCAAGCTCTGCCAGCTCGTGCGCGTGCTGAAGAACGGCGAGCTGGTGCGCATGTCCAAGCGCGCCGGCACGTTCGTGACCCTGCGTGACCTGCTCGACGAGGTCGGCCCCGATGTCGTGCGCTTCACCATGCTCACGCGCAAGAACGACGCCGCGTTCGACTTCGACCTGGTCAAGGCCACCGAACAGTCACGCGACAATCCGGTGTGGTACGTGCAATACGCCAATGCCCGCACCCACTCGGTGGTGCGCCAGGCAGCCGCGGCCGGGATCGGACCCGAGGCCGTGTCGGGTGCCGTCCTCGATCGGCTGACCGATGAGGGCGAACTCGCCTTGATCCGGCTGATCGCGCAATGGCCACGACAGGTCGAAGCGGCGGCGGTGGCGCATGAGCCGCATCGTATCGCCTTCTTTCTCTACGACCTGGCAGCGGCCTTCCATTCCCATTGGACGCGCGGGTCGAAGGAGCCGGAGCTGAAATTCGTCATCGAGGGCGACGCCGATCTCACCCGGGCGCGTCTCGCATTGGTACAAGCGGTCGGTTTTGTGATAGGATCAGGCTTAAAGGTCTTCGGCGTCACACCCGTCGATGAAATGAGATAAGAAATGCACATGCGCCGGTCCCCCTCCGGCGACGGTCCAACGATCTACCGACCCAACGAGTCGGTTGCCGTGCGGCTCGATCCGCCGCCTCGGCCCGTCGCACACGAGCCTGATTCCATCCCGCCGCCACCGCGGGACTCCCTGCTGACTCTGGTCAACCGCCGCCGCGGCCAGATCCTGACCGTCATGGTCTCGATCGCGGCCATCGCGAGCTTCGGCTCGGTCGTGTGGTGGGCGCATAATCAGGACGTGAAGGCGGGAGGCCGCGGGCTGGAGCCCCTGGTCGTGCAGGCGCCGACGACGCCGTCGCGGGTGAAGCCCGAGAATGCCGGCGGTCTCGTGCCACCCAACCAGGACAAGGAAGTCTTTAACCGCATCGCGCCGGGCGCGGTGCCGAGCCAGCCGGAGAAGCTGTTGCCGGCGTTCGAGACGCCGAAGCTGCCGCCGACCGGTCTGCCGGCACCCGCGGCGCCGAAGCCCTCGGAAGCCGTGGCCACCAGGGCTCCGACGCCGCTGCAACCGACAGCGCCTGGCGCCGGACCGACGCCGGCGCCTGGTCCTGCCGCCACGACACCGCCGACGACTGCGCAACCTGCTGTTGCCACGACCACGACTCTCGTGCCGACCGAAGCCGGGCCCAGTATCGCCAGCCTGATCGAGAACATGTCCGGTCCGACCGGCGGCTGGCGGGTGCAGATCGCCTCGGTCAAGAATGAGGATGTGGCCAAGTCGACCTGGGCCCGCCTGCAGAGCGCGCACGGCGACATGCTTGCCAATCTGCGCATGCAGGCGGTCCGCGTCGATCTTGGCGACAAGGGCGTTTGGTATCGCGTCCAGGCAGGTCCCCTCGACGAGAAGCAGGCGCACAGCATCTGCGGCACGCTGAAGGGCCGCCGCGCCGATTGCGTCATGGTTCCGCCGGCGCGGTGAGAACTTGCCGGTGAGATCTTGCCGATGAGCCGGCCGCGCGCGGCGATCTTTGGCTGTGCCGGGCCCGATCTCACGCCTGACGAGCGCGCGTTCTTTCGCGACAGCGACCCGCTGGGCTTCATCCTGTTTGCGCGCAACGTCGACACGCCGGAGCGCACGCGCCGCTTGGTCGACGATCTGCGGTCCTGCGTGGCACGAGCCGATGCGCCGGTGCTGATCGATCAGGAAGGCGGTCGCGTCGCCCGCCTCCGGCCGCCACACTGGCGCAAGGCGCCTCCGGCCCGGCTGCTCGGTGACATCTATGCGCGCGATCCCGCGCGAGGGCTCGAAGCGACACGCCTGAATTCGAGGCTGTTGGCGGCCGACGTCGCGTCCATCGGCTGCGATGTTGATTGCCTGCCGGTGCTCGACATCGCCTTCCCCGAGACCCATGCCGTGATCGGCGACCGCGCCTATGCCGACCGGCCGGAGCCGGTGGCGGCGCTGGGCCGGGCTGCGGCCGAAGGATTACTAGCCGAAGGCGTGATGCCGGTGATCAAGCACATTCCCGGCCACGGGCGGTCGACGGTCGACAGCCACGAAACGCTGCCGACGGTGAGCGCGCCGCGCGACCTGCTGGAACGCACGGATTTCGTGCCGTTCAAGCTCCTGGCCGATCTGCCGTGGGCCATGACCGGTCACCTGCTGTTCGAGGCCATCGATCCCGTAGCCTGTATCACTGTTTCGGCGCGAGGCGTGCGAGAAGTCATTCGCGACCATATCGGCTTCGACGGCCTACTCCTGTCCGACGATCTTTCCATGCAGGCGCTCGGCGGATCGTTGGGCGAGCGCGCCGCGCGGGCCTTGGCGGCTGGCTGCGATGTGGCCCTCCACTGCAATGGCCGGATGAACGAGATGACCGAAATCGCCGGCCGGACCGGCGGCATGACCGAGGTGGCAGGGCGCCGTTTCGACGCCGGACGGGGCTTTCTCGCCCGTCATCGCGATCCTGCCGGCAGGGCCGGGCTGGCCGACGCAGGCCGCCGGCTTGCGTTGCTTCTGCCCGAATGGGGATAAGGCCGGCCCAAATCATGTGGCGGTGTGCGCTGCCACTGGACTAAACCGGAACTGCATGACCGAACCCGCAAGCCCGCCCGTCAACGAGGCAAGTGCTGCCGACAGCTTCAACGCCGCCGGCCCCGACGTCATTGCGCCGGGCGAGGGCGAGCTGATCGTCAATCTGGAGGGCTTCGAAGGGCCGCTCGACCTCCTGCTGACCCTGGCACGCGACCAGAAGGTCGACCTGCGCCGCATCTCGATGGTCGCCCTGGTCGACCAGTACCTGGCGCATGTGGCGCAGGCCCGCCGGATCCGGCTCGAACTCGCCGCCGATTATCTCGTCATGGCGGCATGGCTCGCCTACCTGAAGTCGCGGCTGCTGCTGCCCGAGCCGCCAGCCGGCGAAGAGCCGTCGGGCCAGGAGATGGCCGATGCGCTGCAGTGGCAACTCCGGCGTCTTGAAGCGATGCAGGAGGCCGGCGTGCGCCTCATGGCTCGTCCGCAGCTCGGCAAGGACATTTTCGTGCGCGGCCAGCCCGAGGGCGTGGTTGTGGTTCGCCGCGCGATCTGGGACGTGAAGCTCTACGACCTGCTGCATGCCTACGGTGCCCAGGTCCGGCCGAAGGATGCCGACACCTATCAGATCGCGCCGATGCAGTTTTTCTCCGTCGAGGAAGCGGCCGAGCGCCTTGGCCGCATGTTGGGCATCGCCATCGATTGGCAGTCGCTGGAGGCCTTCCTGCCCGCCGGCCTCACCGATCCGGCGCGGCGGCGTTCGGCGTTGGCGTCGACTTTCGTGGCCGGCCTGCAGCTCGCCAAGGACGGCCAGATCGAGATCCGCCAGACCGAGCGTTTCGGCCCCATCCAACTTCGCAAGCGTACCGAGCAACGGTGACGGTCCAGCCCATGTCCGAGAACACTCCTGAAAACGTGACCGACGTCGTCTCTCCAGACCACGCGCAACACCTGCGGCTGCTGGAGGCGCTGGTCTTCGCTGGCACGCAGGCGCTGGACGAAAAGGAACTCGCCGACCGGCTGCCCAACGATGCTGACGTCAAGCGGCTGCTGGCCGATCTCGCCGAGCTCTATGCCGGACGTGGCGTGAACCTTGTGAGTGTCGCCGGTGGCTACGCCTTCCGCACCGCCCCCGACCTGTCGGAGAAGCTCAAGATCGAGCGGCCGGTGACGCGCAAGCTGTCGCGTGCCTCGGTCGAGACCCTGGCCATCATCGCCTATCACCAGCCGGTGACGCGCGCGGAGATCGAACAGGTACGCGGCGTGGGCCTGAGCAAAGGCACGCTCGACCTGCTGTTCGAGCAGAACTGGATCAGGCCGATGGGCCGGCGTCGCGCACCGGGCAAGCCGGTGACCTGGGGCACGACCGATTTCTTCCTCGAGCATTTCGGCCTGCCCAGCCTCGACGATTTGCCTGGACAGGAAGAGTTGAAGGCTGCTGGCCTCTTGGACTCGCGCTCCCAGCCCCCCATATTCCGTCCGGATGAGCCGGATCTGCCGCTCGAGCCGGCCGAGGACGAGGCCGACGAACCTCTGGCCGCCGACGAAACGGTTCGCTCCGCCTAGATACTGCCGCATTCGGCGGGTTGCCGGGCCTTCGGGCAGGGTGTCATACTCACCCTGCGCTGATCGCAAACGTTTTTTGGGAGCATTTTCACATGGGTAGCTTCAGCGTATGGCACTGGCTCATCGTGCTGGCTGTGGTGCTGCTGCTGTTTGGCGGTCGCGGCAAGATCTCGCAGCTTATGGGCGACTTCGGGAAGGGCCTCAACGCCTTCAAGAAGGGCGTCGGAGCGGCCTCGGAGGAAGCAACGCCGCCGGCTCAGCCGGGACAGCCGGGCGACACCGCCAAGCCGATCTCGGCTCAGACCACGACCACGCCCCCCGGGACGCAGGCGGGTGGCCAGGCCCACCAGGACAGCGCCGCCAAGGTCTGACGGGTCCGGCCGTCGCAGCAAGTCACGTCCGGGTCTGAACGCCGATGTTCGGTATCGACAGTCCTGAGCTTCTGGTTATCGCGGTCGTGGCGCTGATCGTCATCGGCCCCAAGGAGTTGCCTGGCATGTTGCGCAGCTGGGGCAAGTGGATGTCCAAGATGCGCGGCATGGCGTCTGAGTTCCGCGGCCATGTCGACGAGATGGTCCGCCAGTCCGACCTCGACAACGTGAAGAAGCAGCTCGAGGCCACGCCTGGTCTCGACCTGCAGTCGCTCGACCCGACCAAGGAGATCAAGAGCCTGATCCAGGAAGGCGTGACCGAGGGCGAGAAGGCCCTGGCCGACGCCAAGAGCGCGGTCGACAATCCGCTGGTCGAGCCGGAGTCCGCCCCGCAGACAGGGCTTGAGGCACCCCAGATCGCCGCCGAACCGTCGCCTGCGCCGTCCGAGCCGACACCCGTGGTGGCCGAGGCGGAACGTCCGACGGAGCCTGTTGCGTCTGCACCTTCGGAAGAGAAGCCGGCAAAGGCCGCGCTCGTCGGCTAGAGTGCCAATTAGCGCTTTGAATTGAGGCGCAAAGGGCGGCATAACGCGCCAGCCATGCCGCGACTGAAACCTTGACCCAAGCACACGACGGACCCGAAGACGACAAGCCGATGCCGCTGCTCGATCATCTGATCGAGCTGCGCAAACGGCTGATCTATGCCCTGGTCGGGTTCTTCCTGGTCTTCTTCGTCACCTTCTACTTTGCCAAGCCGATCTTCTCGTTCCTGATGCAGCCAGCACTGGCCGATGGCTACAAGGTCGTCGTCCTCGACATTTTCGAGTTCTTCTTCGTCACGGTGAAGTTGTCGGCATTCGTGGCGCTGATCGTGGGCTTTCCCCTGATTGCGGTGCAAATCTGGCTGTTCGTGGCACCTGGCCTCTATCGGCACGAGAGGCGTGCCTTCGTGCCGTTCCTGGTCGCTACGCCGTTCATGTTCTATGCCGGCTGCGCACTCATGTACTACGTCGTGCTGCCGTACGTGATCAATTTCATGCTCACGGTCTACGCGCCGGCCGACATCGAGAAGACGCTGCGCTCCTCGGACTATCTCGAGCGCATCCTGCAGCTCGTCTTCGCCTTCGGTTTCACCTTCGAGGTGCCGGTGCTGCTGACCCTGCTGGTCCAGGTCGGCATCGTCACCACAGAGGGGCTGCGCTCCAAACGCCGTTACGCAATCGTCGTTGCCTTTATCATTTCCGCGGTCCTGGCGCCGCCCGACGTGATCAGCCAGATCGCGCTCGCCATCCCTTTGATGGCTTTCTACGAGATCAGCATCCTGATCGGCCGCGTGATCGAGCGGAAACGCGCGGCTGCCGACAAGAAAGCCGAAGCGGATGAGCTGAAGGCCGAGGAAGCTGAAAACGCGGCCGAGGAAGAGAAGAAGGCCAGGGACGCCGCGAGCTAGGTCATGCACGACATACGTTTCATTCGAGAGAATCCCGAGGCGTTCGATACCGGCCTGAAGAAGCGCAATCTGGCGCCGCTGTCGGCTGAGCTACTGGAGATCGATAAGCGCCGCCGCGCCGCCATCTCTGGGAGCGAGGGGCTGCAGGCCCGGCGCAAGTCGCTCAGCCAGCAGATCGGCATCGCCAAGCGCAAGGGCGAGCCCGCCGAGGCGCTGATGGCCGAGGTCGCGGCGCTGGAGGAGTCGCTCAAGAAGGGTGAAGCCGAAGCGGCGCGCCTCGACGAGGAACTGACGCACCGGCTCGAAGTGCTGCCCAATCTGCCGTTCGACGACGTGCCCGAGGGCACCGATGAGCACGGCAACGTCGAGATCCGCCGGCACGGCAACCAGCGCAACTTCAGCTTCGCGCCCAAGGATCACGTGGCGCTGGGCGAGGCAACCGGCGAGATGGACTTCGCCCAGGCGGTCAAGATCTCGGGCGCGCGCTTCGTGTTCCTGAAAGGCCATCTCGCCCGCTTGGAGCGGGCGCTGGCGCAGTTCATGCTCGACCTGCACACCAGCGAGGAAGGCGGCTACACCGAGGTCAATCCGCCGCTCCTGGTGCGGGACAACGCCGCCTACGGCGTCGGCCAGCTGCCGAAGTTCGCCGAGGACATGTTCCACACCGACAACGGCTACTGGCTGGTGCCGACCGCCGAGGTACCGCTCACCAACCTGGTGAACGACACGGTTCTGGACGAGAAGGAGCTGCCGCTCCGCTTCACCGCATTCACGCCCTGCTTCCGCTCAGAGGCGGGTGCTGCCGGCAAGGACACGCGTGGAATGATCCGCCTGCACCAGTTCCCCAAGGTCGAGCTGGTCAGCGTCACCACGCCTGAGCAGTCGGCGGCCGAGCACGAGCGCATGACGGGCCGCGCCGAGGAGGTGCTGAAGCGCCTCGGCCTCGCCTTCCGCACCATCGTGCTGTGCGGTGGCGACATGGGGCCCGCCTCGCGCAAGACCTACGACATCGAGGTCTGGCTGCCCGGCCAGAATGCCTATCGCGAGATTTCGAGTTGCTCGAACTGCGGCGATTACCAGGCCCGCCGCATGGGTGCTCGGTACCGGCCCAGAGAAGGCAAGGGCACACGCTTCATGCATACGCTGAACGGCTCGGGCCTCGCCGTCGGCCGCACCCTGATCGCCGTCCTCGAGAACTACCAGAACGAGGACGGGTCGATGACGGTGCCTGAGGTCCTGCGTCCCTACATGGGTGGGCTGGCGACTATCCCCGCGCCCGGCGGGCGCAAATGAAGCCGGTCGACCTCACCAACGCCCGCATCCTCGTCACCAACGACGACGGCATCAATGCGCCCGGGCTCGATGCCATGATCAACATTGCGAGCCAGCTCTCGCGCGACGTCTGGATCGTGGCGCCGGAATACAACCAGAGCGGCGCCGGCCATTCGCTGTCGCTCACCCATCCCGTGCGGGCGCGCCAGCTCACCGAGACCAAGTTCGCGGTGGAGGGCACGCCGACCGACTGCGTGCTGTTCGCGGTGAAGCACCTGCTGAAGGATCGCAAGCCCGACATCGTCCTGTCCGGGGTGAACCGCGGTAGCAACATGGCCGACGACGTGACCTACTCGGGCACCATCGCCGGCGCCATGGAAGGGTGCCTGCTGGGCATTCCCTCGATCGCCTTCAGCCAGGCCTATACCCATCCGCACCCGCTGAAATGGGAGATCGCCACGCAGTTCGGCGCCGACGTCGCACGACGCGTGCTGGCGGGCGGCATTCCGCGCAACGTGCTGGTCAACGTGAATTTCCCCGACGTGGCGCCTGGCGCCGTGAAGGGCACGCGCGTCACGCGCCAGGGCGTGCGCGCCTTCGGCGGCCACATCGTCGAGCGCACCGACCCGCGCGGCGGCACCTACTATTGGATCGCCTATGCGCCGGGCGAGCACGACCGCGACGAGGAAAGCGACATCACGGCCGTGCGCGGCGGCTACGTATCGGTGACGCCGCTGCACCTCGATCTCACTCACGAGGCCACGCGCCGCAAGTTCGGCTCGTTGTTCGCGGCGGACTAGGGCGGGTGCGGGCGCCGTGAACGTCGCCGCCATGCAGCGCCTGATCGCCGAGTTGCGCAATTCGGGAATCATGGACGAGAACGTGCTGGCAGCCATCGCCGCCGTCGACCGCGAGCGGTTCGTGTCGGCGCCTTTCGTCGAGCGCGCCTGGGAGAATACGGCCCTGCCGATCGCCTTCGGACAGACCATCAGCCAGCCGCTGGTGGTGGCTGCCATGACCGAGGCACTGCGCGTCGGCCCGCGCATGAAGGTGCTCGAGATCGGCACCGGCTCGGGCTACCAGGCCGCTGTGCTCGCCAAGCTGGCGCGCCGCGTCTACTCGATCGAGCGCTACAAGCCCCTGTCCAAAGAAGCCGAGCGCCTGCTGCTCGATCTCCGCATCCACAACGTGGTGTTCGACATCGGCGACGGCAGCAAGGGCTGGCCGGGCCAGGCGCCGTTCGACCGCATCATCGTGACCGCCGCCGCCGACGAGCGGCCGCAGGCCCTGATCGACCAGCTCGCCGTGGGCGGCACGCTGATCGTGCCGGTCGGCCGCGACCCCACCGCCCAGGTCGTCGAGCGCATCGTCAAGAGCGAGAGCGGCCTGCAGCGCGACACGCTGATGCCGGTTCGTTTCGTGCCGCTGGTCACCGGCCCGCTGCCGGTGCTGGGGCAGGGATAGGACCTGAGAAATCGACACTGGCCCGATTCCCGCCGGAATCGTGATGCAGTAGAATGGGTCCATGAAAAGAGCCCCTCGCCTCCCCTCGCGATGGGCCGGCCGGTTGCGCACGCTGGGTACAATGGCGGTGCTTTCGGTCGCGCTCGGCGCTTGCAACACCATCATGGGTGCCCGTGAAGGCACCATGGAATATCCCGGTTCCGGCGCCGGCCCCAATGCCGTGCCGGTCTATGTCGTGAAGGACAAGGACACGGTCGAGGCCCTGTCGTTCAAATACGACGTGCCGATCCAGACCATCGTCCAGCGCAACCGGCTGCAACCACCCCACCGGCTGCGCGCTGGTCAAAACCTGGAGATGCCGGGCGCCAAGTACGTCCCGGACTCGGTGTCCGACACTGCCACCGCCAGCGCCGCGCCGGGCCCGGTCAAGCGCGAAGGCCTGGCCCCGCCGCCCGCCCAGGGCGAGGCGCCGCGCTCCGCCGCGCCCGCCGGTCAGCCGACCCCGCTCAGCCCGGCCCCCCAATCCGTCACCGTCCCGGCCGCGCCGCCGCCGCGGTTCGTTTGGCCGGTCCACGGCAAGGTGGTGTCCAACTACGGCACCACCACCGCCGGCCAGAAGAACGACGGCATCGACATCCAGGCCGAGAAGGGCGCACCAGTAAAGGCCGCCGATTCCGGCACGGTGGTCTATGCCGGCAACGAAGTGCGCGGCATGGGCAACCTCGTGCTGGTGAGCCACAGCGGCGGCTGGATCACCGCCTACGCCAACAACGAGTCGCTGCTGGTGAAAAAGGGCGATGCTGTGAAGAAGGGTCAGGCGATTGCCAAGGCCGACTCACGGGTACATTTCGAGGTCCGACGCAGCAACAAGACCCTCGATCCCCTGACGGTGCTGCCGGCGCAGTAGCGCGTTCGACTCAGACGACCTTGCCGTCGAGTTTGTAGACACTCCTGCGGTCCTCGATCTCGAGGACCCAGAGGTCGGGATCGCGGGCGACCTGGCGGGCAATGTAGGCGTCAGCCTCGGGCTCAGGCACGGGCATGGGCCCGGTGCCCCGGCTCCACGCCGGCTCGTCGTCGAGCGTGCTCGCCTGGGTATAGACGGTGACGCCATCCTCGAAGCGGTTGATTTTCAGCAGCACCGTGCCGGCGTCGGGATCGCCGCGCCGCACTACCGTGGCCGGAATGAAGGCGCGATCGCACAGCCGCACCTGCGCGCTCACCCACAATCCGGTCGTGAGACCCATCACCATCCAGACAACTCTACGCCAATGCGTCGTCGAGGCCATCGAAGATGGCGCGGGCGCCGCGCCAGCGGAAACTGACGCAGGCGAAGGGCAGGGCCTGGAGCGCGGCGTCCTCGCGCGCCACCAGCGCCGCCGGCGCGATCAGGATCGGTCGGACGTCGCGCCCGCCGCGCGCCTGGGCGAGCGACAGCGAGCCCACAGCGAGGGCCAGTTCGTCCGGCCGACCGTCGGCCACCAGCGCGAACAAGGGCTGCGGGCGCTCGCCGCGCAGGGAGAAGAGATCGGCTACGCCGCCGAACAGGCCGCGCTTGACCAGCTCCTCGTGCAGCGCCCCGTCGACCAGGCGCCGATCGCAGGCCGCGGTGGCGGAATCGGCGGGCGCCGGCTCGACGCAGAGCCCGGTACGCGCGACCGGCGCCTCGCCGGCCTTGTAGCGGCGCACCGCGTCGACGAACTGTCCGAGCAGGCGGGTAAGGCGAGGGCTGTCGAGCGGCGCCACGATCAACGCCTCCGATTCCTCGCCGTCGGGCCAGACCAGCGGCCGCCACACACCGTCGGCCAGGAAGTCGCGAAAGCCCGCCTTGCGTTGGCCCGGCCGCGCGCCGCCCATGCGGCCGGAATGAGCGAGATAGAGCGCGCCCTCGCCATCGGCGGCGATGATGCCGGCGACTTTGCGGTCGGCGCCGGTGCGCGGCAGGTTGATCTCGCAGGTGATGCTCTCGCGCTTGGTCGGTGGATGGGCGGCATGGCCCAGCAGCAGCGCATGGCGTGCGCCGGTCGATTTGCCGGGGCCACCCGCCTTGGCGGCGCGCGGCTCGAAGGCCCACCAGAAGTGATCGTCGCGCGCCCAGTGGATGGTGGTGCTGAGTTCGCCGCCGCGCCAGGTCAGCCGCACGCGTCGCGCGGGAACGCCCTTCAGCGCGCCCTGCAGGCGCCTGATGGCACGGTCGATCCGCCTCGGTTCCCCCACGGCCCGCAGCATGCGCGATCCTAGCCCGACCGGTTGTCCTTGCCCATCGGGACAGGTTCGGCCATGACACCGGCCCACCCAAAATCATGACCGATGGCTGACCCACCCCTTCTTGCGCTGAGCGGCATCCGCTTCCACCTCGGCGACCAGACGATCCTGGACGGCGTCGAGCTCGGCATCGCGCCCGGCGAACGCCTGTCGCTGGTCGGCCGCAACGGTGCCGGCAAGTCGACCCTGCTGCGCATCCTGTCGGGCGAGCCGATCTTCGACGGCGGCACCCGCTTCGCCCAGCCCGGCGCCACCATCGCCACGCTGCCGCAGGAGCCGGACTTCGGCGGCCACGCCAGCGTCGCGGCCTATGTCGCCTCCGTCCTTCCCGATTCGCTGGGGCCGTCCGACTACCGCATCGCCGCCATCCTCGAGGAGATGAAGCTCGACGGCGACCGGCAGCCGGGCGAGCTGTCGGGCGGCGAGGCCAGGCGGGCGGCGCTGGCGCGCGTGCTGGTCGGCGAGCCCGACGTGATGCTGCTCGACGAGCCCACCAACCATCTCGACCTGCCCACCATCGAGTGGCTGGAGGACAAACTCTCGAAATGGCGCGGCGCCTACGTGCTGGTGAGCCACGACCGCCGGTTCCTGACGACGCTGTCGCGCGCCGTGCTGTGGCTCGACCGCGGCATCGTG
>JAUXWB010000158.1 GCA_030684475.1 Reyranella sp.
ACCGGCTACGAGTACACGGTATGCCTGCAGGGTGGCTATACCGACGCCACCGGCAGCTACAGCGTGGGCGACTTCGCCGTCGGGCCGGCGGCCGAGCGGCACGAGCCGATCGCCGATCCGGGCGAGCCCTGCATCGCGCTGATCGTGGTCGAGAAGCCGATCGTGCTGACCGGCCCGTGGGGGCGCTTGTTAAATCCGCTGGTCAGGCGTGGTCTTCTCTGACGCGTTGACCGCCAGATGGCTTACCTTCAGGTTTGTCGCCTGAAGGGGAGACCAATGCCGCGCATTCCGTACTACGACGTCGAAAACGCCACGGGCAAGCACGCCGAACTGCTCGGCAAGCTGAAGCCGATGCTCAACATCTACCGCATGCTGGCCAACTCCGAGCAGGGGGCAAAGGGCTTCCTGCGCATGGGCAATGCGCTGCTCTATCGCTGCGAACTCGATCCCGTGCTGCGCGAGCTGGCGATCATCCGGGTCGGGCGCCTCAGCCGCGCCGCCTACGAGGTCTTCCAGCACGAACGCATCGGCCGCGAGGTCGGCGTCGCCGAGGAGAAGATCGCGGCGCTCCGCGATGCCACCATCGAGGCAGCCGTCTTCACCGACAACGAGAAGGCCGTGCTGCGCTACACCGACGACGTCGTGCGCAACGTCAAGGCCTCGGACAGGACCCTGAAGGCCGTTCAGGCCATCCTGACGCCGGGCGCGCTGGTCGAGCTCACGCTGACCATCGGCTACTACATGATGGTCTGCCGCTTCCTCGAGACCATGGGCGTCGAGGGCGAGGACGGCCAGGCGGAATGGCTCAAGACGGCAAAGTTGTAAGCGTAGGAGTGGAGAAATGGCGTACCGGGTCCTGATCGCGCAGTTCATGCACGAGACCAACACCTTCAGCAGACTGCCGACCACGCTCGACGATTATCGCCGCCGCTGGCTGATCGAGGGCGCGGCGATGGTGCCGCGCTTCACCGGCACCAAAAACGAGATCGGCGGCTACATCGACGCAGTGAAGAAGTACGGCTGGGAGCCGGTGTGGGCAGGGGCGGCCAATGCCACGCCCTCGGGCACGCTCACGAAAGAATGCTGGGAGACGATCCGCGACATGATCGTCAATGCGGCTAGGAAGGCGGGCAAGCTCGACGCTGTCTGCCTGTCGCTGCACGGCGCGGCAGTGACGGAAACCGAGGACGACGCCGAGGGCGCGCTGCTCGAGGCGTTGCGTGGCATCGTTGGACCGGAGATTCCGATGGTCGCCACGCTCGACCTGCATGCCAATGCCACCCTGAAGATGGCGAGGAACGCCAACGCGCTGGTGAGCTATCGCACCTATCCGCACATCGACGGCTACGAGCGCGCGGTGCAGGCCGCGGCGCTGGTGCAGGAGGCGCTGGAGGGCCGGAAGAAGCCAAAGTGCCTGCTGGTGCAGCCGGCGATGCTGGAGGGCGCCGATCACGGCCGCACGACGCAGCCCGGCCTGATGCGCGACCTGCTGGCCAAGGCCGATGCTTTCGAGAAGGAGCCGGGTATCAACGTCGTCAGTGTCCAGGCGGGCTTCACCTGGGCCGACATTCCCTATACCGGACCGTCGGTGGCGGTGAGCTACGAGCCCGCGGCAGAGGCGCGCGCCAAGGCGGTGGCGGCGGCGATGCTCGACGAGATCTGGAAACGCCGCGACGAGAGTTCGTCGGACTACCGGCCGATCTCCGATGCGGTCGCGGCGGCCAAAGCCGGTGTGGGCAAGGACGGGCCTCTGGTCGTGGCCGATGGCACCGACAATCCGGGCGGCGGCGGCTACAACGACACGACGCCGGTGCTGCAGGCGCTGATCGACGCCAAGGTCGAGAATGTGGCGTTCGGCACCATCTACGATCCCGGCACCGTGCAACAGGCCATCAAGGCCGGCGTCGGGGCGACGATCGACGTCGTGCTGGGCGGCCACACCGATCCCTCGATGGGTGGCCCGGTGAAGGCGAAGGCGGTCGTGAAAATGCTGTCGGACGGCACCTTCAAGAACGACGGGCCGATGAATGCCGGGGTCGAGACCTCGATGGGTCCGACGGCGGTGCTGCGCATCGGCGGCATCGACGTAGTGACCATCTCCAATCGCATCCAGACCATCGACCTGCAGGTCTTTTTGAGCCAGGGCATCGATCCCCGGACCAGGAGCGTGGTGGTGGTGAAGAGCGTCCAGCATTTCCGTGCCGCCTACGCGCCGATCGCGCGCGAGATCGTGCTGGTCGATTCCGGCGGCATCTGCTCGCCGGACATCAGCCGGCTCAAGTTCACCAAGCTGCGCCGGCCGATCTGGCCGCTCGACGGCATCAACGATCCCTACGCGGGAGTGCGCGCATGAGCGTCGGCCGGGCGGCGCCGCTGCCCGGTGCAACCTTCGGCGCGACCGTGCGCCTGGGCAAGACCGCTCAGGAGATCGTCGCCGCGGCCGAACGCGCTCCCAAAGCCCTGCCGGCGGCGTTGGCCGAGGCCAAGGGGCTGCTGCTGATCCAGGGCATGAACGGGATCACTGACGATCCCGACCTGCTCATTCGCCTGAGCCGTGTCTTCGGACCCGAGGTCGAGGATTATCGCCACACGCTCACCGACCTGAAGTCGGTGCATGTGTCGGTGCCCGAGATCCTGCTGGTGTCGAACATGCCGCCGGTCGGCAAGGCGCCGCCCAAGCGGCCCGAGCCGCCGCTCGCCGCGGACGGGCTGATCCCGGTGCAGTACCCGCACCGCAAGGGCTGGCACACCGACCAGAGCTATCGCCGTCCGCCGCCCGACATCTCGCTCTTCTACGCGGTGACGCCGGCCCAACGCGACACCGGGCAGACCCTGTTCGCGAACGGCATCCTGGCCTACCAGGCGCTACCGGCGGCGCTCAAGGCCAAGGTCGACAGACTCGAAGGCCTGCATGCCCAGCCGGGCAGCGGCCGCTCGCGCGACGCGGCCCTGGCCGGCTGCACGCCGCGCGCCTTCGCTGTCCACGAGCGTTCGCAGCGCCAGCCGGTGGTGCGCACACACCCGGTGACGGGCGAGCGATCACTCTACCTCTGCGAATGGGGCCTGATGGACTGGTTCGAGGGGCCGTTTGTCGGCCTCGAGCCCGGCCCGCACGGCGCGGGCGCGGCGCTGCTCGACGAGATCATGGCGCACCTGACGGAGCGACGTTTCTGCTACGCGCACGAATGGACCGAGGGCGATCTCCTGATCTGGGACAATCGCTGTCTCGTCCATGCCGCAACCTGGTTCGGCGGCGACAGGGAAGGTCGCCTGATGTGGCGTACCACCGTTCACGGCAATCCCGGCGCCTACTATGCCGGCGAGAAGAAGAGCTGGTATCCGGCCGAGGCCTGATCGATCAGTAGAGAAGGCTGCTCTCCCGGCGGACGCGGAATCCGTCCATCGCCGGCGACCACGTCGGTGCAATCGCGCGAGGGTCGACTTGTGCCTTGATCGCGGCGAGCGACTCCCGCGAACCGATCATGCCGAGTGTGCGGTCGATCTCGAAACGGTCGCCATGGAGCCGTTGGAGCGCCGCCATCAACTCGATGCCGAGCAAGGGACTGTCCAGCCGGTTGCGGTCGGTGAGGTGGATGCGAACGCCCTGGCAGGGCTTGCCCGCGAATACCCACTCGCGCGGGGTGAAGGTCACGGCCTCGAACCGGACACCGGCAATGGCGCGCCCGCCAAGATACTGGGCGAGCGCCTTGCCGTCGATCCAGGGCGCGCCCATCACTTCGAAGGGCGTATCCGTGCCGCGGCCGACGCTGACGTTCGCCGCTTCGACCATGGCGACTCCAGGATAGAGTACCGCCTGCTCGAGACGTCGCAGATTGGGGGATGGCGCCACCCAGGGGAAGCCTGTCTGATCGAACCACGACGCACGATCGTAGTGGCGCATTTTTACGACATGCAGTTTGGCGCCGAGCTTCTTCTCCTCGTTGAACAGGCGCGCGAGTTCGCCGATCGTCATGCCGTGGCGCACCGGCAGGGGCAGGTAGGTGATGAATGACACGAGATCGGCATCGAGCACCGGCCCTTGCACCGTACTGCCGGTGATCGGGTTGGGCCGGTCGAGCACGAAGAAATCGAGCTTGTGCTGGGCCGCAGCTTCCATGGCGTAGGCCATGGTCGTGGCATAGGTGTAGTAGCGCGTGCCGACGTCCTGCATGTCGAAGACCAGCCCGTCGAGCCCCATCAGCATGGCGGCGGTTGGCCGCTGTGTCTCGCCATAGAGACTGTGGACCGGCAACCCGGTCGCCTCGTCACGGCTGGAGGCGATCTTCCCTTCGCGTGCCGCGTCGAGCCCGTGTTCGGGGCTGAACAGCGCCACGAGCTTCGGACCGGCTGCCGCGTGCAGCACGTCGGCCGTGCGCCGTCCCTTGGCGTCCCGGGCCGAGCGGTTGGTGATGAGGCCGATCCGGCGTCCCTCCAACTGGCGAAAGCCTTCGGCTTCGAGCACGTCGATGCCCGACAGTACCTGTTGCCGCGTGCCACCCGCCATGGCGCCCGCCACGGTGGCAATCCGCCTCAGCATCGGCAGGATGTTGCCTTTGCCGTTGGGATGCAGCCGGTTGCTGAGCACGATCAGGAAGCTCTGCGTATCGGGGTCGATCCAGAGCGCCGTGCCGGTATAGCCCGTATGGCCGAACGAGCGCGGCGAGAAAGACGGCGCGAGAAAGCCCGAATAGGGAGAATCGATGTCCCAGCCGAGGCCCCGCAAGGCGGGCCCGCCCGGCGGACTCTGCGGCCGGATCATTGTCGCGATCGATTGCGGGCGCAGGACGGCTGGACCGCCCTTCGTGCCGCCAGACGCCATCATGCGTGCGAACAGCGTGAGGTCGTCGGCCGTGGTGAACACGCCGGCATGACCCGCAACGCCGCCCATGCGGAAAGCGATCGGGTCCTGGACTTCGCCCCAGCGCAGTTCCCCGCGTTCGATGTCGGCTGGCGCGATGCGGTTCTTGAGCGTGGCAGGCGGCTGGAAGCCGGTGTCGCGCATGCCGAGCGGCCGGAAGATATTGGCGGCAGCATAGGTTTCCAGAGTCTGGCCAGACACGCGCCGCACCAGTTCACCCAGCACGATGAAATCCACGTCACTGTAGACGAACCGCGATCCGGCAGGCGCCAGCGGCTTGAGCGCCACGATGGCGTCGAGCGCACCCTCGGTGCCGGACCAGGCGCGCGTCGGAATGCCGGCCGGCAGGGCGGCATAGTGGGTGAGAAGCTGGCGCACGGTGATGTCGGCCTTGCCGTTGGCCGCGAAGGCGGGCCAGTAGGCGGCCGCCGGCTTGTCAAGATCGATCAGCCCGCGTTCGACGAGCTGCTGGATCGCCACTGCCGTGGCCATCACCTTGGTGAGTGAAGCGGCATCGTAGATCGTGTCGACGGTGGCGGGGCTGCGGTTGGGCAGAACCGCACGCTCGCCGTAGGCCTCGCGCAGCACGACCTTGTCGCCGACCCCGACCACGATCACGGCGCCGGGCAGCTTACCGGCCGCAATTTCCTCGCGGACGATGGCACCGATCGCCGCCTTGCCCTCGGCCGGCGTCATCTTTGCGGAGGGCGGCGCGGCCGCGGCTGGCGTCACCGCCGCCGCACACGAGACGACGGCCTGACAGACCAGTCCGACTAGGATCAGGCGCAGCGCCTCAGCGCTTCGCCGGTGCTTTGTCATTGGCTACCTCGGGCTTGATGTCATCGGTCGAATAGACATTGCGCGGGTTCCACAGCATCCAGCCGACCGTGCCGGCGTCGTTGGACGCCTTGACCTGCTTGGCGATCTCAACGGCGCCAAACTTCTGGCCGCCGAAGGCATAGTCGGGAAAGGCCTGCAGCCAGGGACGATACCGTACTGTCGTTGCAGCCGTCCTGCTCTTGCACTCTTCGAGCGAGCGATGGACGATTTCGTAGATATGCATGATGGGGTTGGTATGTCCGGGAATGCCGAACTGGAAGCCGGAGGGATAGAGCATGGGCGAGATGTAGTCGACGGCGGTCGCAAGGTCTTCCAGGCGCTGGCCGATCCCCGTATCGTTGCGGTTCCAGCAGACGTAGCCGAAAGTATCCACCGCGATGAAGACGTTGTAGGGCGCGAGCCGCCGTCGTGCCTCGCGCACGAAGCCGGTGATCGCTTCGACGCGCGATGTCTCGGTCGAGGTCTGCGAGTAGGCCGGCCCCACCGCGTCGGGGAAGCGTACATAATCGAACTGGATCTCGTCGAAGCCGGCAGCAGCGGCCTCTTCGGCAACGCCTAGCGTGTAGTCCCAGGCCTCCTTGCGGAAGGGATCGATCCAGGCCAGCCCTTCGCGGTCCTTCCAAATCGCGCCACCAGAGGCGCGGACGGCCCAGTCGGGCCGGGCATTGACCAGCAGGTCGTCCTTGAACACCACGATGCGCGCGATCAGGTAGATTCCCTTGGCCTTGAGCGACGTCGCAAGCGCCTTGAGATCGGGGATGGTGCGCAGCTTGAGCGCACCTGCCTTGGCGGCGAGCGGCAGCGCGCTGGGGTAGGGAATGAGGCCGCGGTCGCCCTTGAGGTCGATGACAAGGGCGTTGAGTCCGCTCTTTTGGATCACCTCCAGCGCGGGGTCGAGCAGGAACGGGGCGCCGATGCCGTAGACGGTGAGGTAGAGCGCCTTGGGTGCCAGGGGTGTCAGCCGGATCGTGCGGAAGGATTCATCGCCGGCCGCGATCGTC